>NZ_JBCGFC010000004.1:0-343114 GCF_038739615.1 Aeromonas sp. SER
TTGCGCTGAAAGACCAGCTGCTGGAGATGGAAGCGCCGGAAGACGATTCAGGCGATGGCAAGCACCCACATGATGTGCTGGTGGAAGGTGGTGATGAAGAGCCGGTAGCGGCCCCTGAGGTAAAGGCGGTGGCACCCGAGGTAGATGGGGACGATAAAGACCAGATGTCCTTCACTGACTTCACCGTTGAGCCAATCGAAGGTGACGATATCAGCATGAGCGCCGAAGATATTGCAGCGCTGGACCAGGACGTTCGCCGCACTCCATTCTTTTAAGAGGGGGGAGGGGATAAGCCCCTCCTGATACCTCACACTAATCCCTTGTAGTGACAACATCTCGTCACCGGTTGCAGGCGTAGTTATCCATCTTACATGCATTTGCCTGCAACCGACTTTTCCTTCCCTTTTGTTGCCCCCTCCAGAATTATCATCCCCCCATACCTCCAGCAATCGCGCCATAAACAATCGACAGCCCAATCCCGACCAAACACCCCAGCCCAAACCTGAAACTCCACCACATAGCTCTCAATGCATCTATGGCAACAGCCCAGAAGTGTTGCATTGTGGTGATAGGGGGTAATGACGTTACAGAGAGATCACCGGCAACCAACTGAGCTAACTGATAAAGGTCATCAGCAAGTTCCTGGCGGCCATTGGGTGTGAACAGGGGCGAGAGAATGCCGGATCTGGATCCTTGCAATGCGGACTCCCAGTCAGGTGATCGCAGTAGCCATGTCAAACCGGCCTCGCCAAAATGTCCTGTAACCTCCCAGCGTCGATGTAGCCCGGAGCATTGAGAGATGGCCATATCAAGGTCTTGAGCTGCTTCTATTGAACACTGGAAGTAAACGTAGGGGGTATGGCGGCCAATAGCGTGGCCATGGCAAGAGGCCAGGGTCTTGAACCCCGCCCGTTGCAGTGACATGACCAAAGGCAAGATATCGCGGTCTATGTCCATCGTTGTTAAGGTCTCATCCGGTTTATCTTGGTGGCGGTGGGTTCACTCATCTCCCAGTTCTTGATGATGTTGTCGGCCCGCGCCCACAATGTGGCATCCCCCTCGTGAAGCACATCCAGGAGGAGCCGTTTCTCCGGTAGGTACACTGCAGCGAAGTCCAGGTCGTGTGCGCATATGCTATCGCAGTTGTTGACGATATCTGCCAGCTTGACCGTTTTCGTCTTTGGCCATGCTCTCGCTGCGTGCTGCCGATCGACAGATTTTCTTTCTGCCCGGTTCCCATCAGATGGTTTGCTGATGTCCGACAGCTGCTCCACCATCGAAATGACATTGGCAGAGAAGCCCTCAGCGTGGAGGTCGCTGGCCGTAACACCACAATCCTCCATGACATCATGCATTAGTGCCGCCATGATGCATTCGTGGTCATCCGTAACACTGGCCACCAGCCTAGCTACCTCTACAGGGTGCTGGATGTATGGAGCTCCTGTGAATTTACGCACCTGGCCTTGATGAACCGTTTTTGCAAACAGGTATGCCGCATCAATATCATGTTGATGGAGTACGTGAATGATCCCGTGTTCGTTGATCGCTTTATTCAACCTTCCTCCTTAACGTCACTCCGGCTCGGCAATTAACATTGATGTTAAATTAACATTGCTGTTAATCATCAAGCGCCTAGCGACCGATCTCTTGATCATAAAAAAATGGGCCGCCACATTGGCAACCCATCTTCATATCCGCGACCAGCAAATTAGGCTGTCCGCTTTTTAAAGTGGCTGGACTGGTCATCACACCACTTTTTGTAGGCCTGCTCCAGAATCTCGCCATTGATGCGGAACCCTTCACTATCGAACTCAATAGAGCCAACAGTGGTGGGGGTGAGCGCTTTCGGCTCCCATGTTTTCACTTCCCAGGAGCCTGAGACGAGACCGCAGCCGTGAGCCTGGTGACCGCCCATCCGAGGTTCGCGAGCGAACTCCAACAGAGCGGCCAGGAAAAAGCCGAGCTCAATATCCGATACGGATTTCAGAGACATTTTGTGGGTCATCACAGTACCGGCAGTAATAGCCTCATACTGATCGATAGGACGGCGGATCGACTCTCGAGCTTCCCCTTTGGCGTCTTTACGAGCCTGAATCTCGGCATCAAGGGCGGCGATCTGGTCATACAGTGGTTTTTTGTCCTCTGCTGTCCGCGCCTGTTTTTTGAGGTCAGCTTGTTTGGCTTTCAGCTCGCCAATGTCTACTGCAGCCAATGACTGCTCAGCCAAAATGCTTTCCAGGCGAGCTTTCTCGGTATCATCCAGGACCTCAAGCAGATCAGGTGAACGCTCGAACATAATCGTCCGAGCGCCGCCGCCAAACATGGCGCTAGCGTTGGGGGTGATCGGGAATGCGGAGCCAATGTTCGACTTGGATGCCACCCCCCACAAACCGAAAAGGCTGATCATTGGATTGCCCTCACGCAAATCGCGAGTGCCATCGATTTCGCCGTCAGCGGGTTTGGATACATCACCGACGATGTCGACACCTTGGGCCAGCAGAAAGTGTTCAGCGAGGTCAAATGCCGGATTCTTGTTATCTGCGTTGTGTCTGAATGCAACGCGATGAGCAGCGTGGCGCAGCGACCCACGGATCGTGGTGGCTGGCCAGTAGGCAGGGTCGTCGATACTTCCGTTACGCGGCAGGCGGCCACCCAGGGCGCCTTTGATGGTAACTGTCAGAGGCTCAACTGCAGTCAGGTGGCCATCGAATACGAAGGTCTTATTGGTCATGTCATTTTCCTCGTTAAATCAGGTTGTTGATCAGATTGCTGATCAGTTCAGAACGCACCCGCTGGGGAGTAACTACAGATTGTTTCTCTGGCAAATAATACGGTGGAAGCAGTGGCGACAAACCGGGGACACCTTTCACTCCTGACGACGCGGGGAGAGGGCGATTGGCAGTGTCAGACAGCAGCAAGCTGGAGTCCTCTTCCAGATCGGGTGCGATGTGGACATCGTCAAAGGCGCCCATCTGGCAGTTCTGGGCATCGTATCCGATACCCAGGACAAAAAACTCCAGCAGGCTCTTGATGGCGTAGGGATTCCCAAATCCGTCGAATACTGCATAGGGGGCGCTATAAGCAGGCATTTCTCTCAACCGGTTCTTGGTAGGTCCACCAGCCAGTTGCAGGCGAGTGTATTTCCCGCGTGCTCCATTTGGCGCAAACATCTCAGACGAGAGCTTTTCTGGTGTATGGCGATCGGTGCGGACGTAGGTGGCCGCCGTCAGGCCCCGCTGCAGGGTCAGGCCAAAGCGCATTGCTGACGCATGGAATACGCCATATTGCTCATTGAACTGTAAATAGGTCCGCATTTCTTGCAGCAACTCTTCCCGGCTGGCCGCAGGAGATCGCTGTGACAGCGCTTCATAAACCAGGGCATCGAGCGTAGGCGCAAAATCCGTCAATACCACGGGTGTTTTCAGCGGCAAGGCTAGGCGAAAAGCTTGGAATGTGGTTATCAAAAGAAAACCTCCTCAGTCTCTGTGGTCACCGCATTGTTGTTCTGCATGGTCATGACATTGGCCTTGCGATATTGCCGTGCGAACCGGTAAGGGATCACGTTACGCAGTGCGGCATGCTTTGATGAGAGATCGTGCGACAGCGGGAAGCGAGGGTCGCAGATCGTCACGGAAATACGGTCGTCTGGCGAACGGATACCCCGGCCTAATGCCTGGCGCATCTGGCGGATTGCCGCGTTGAGCGAGCGCATGAACGCTTGCTGACGCAGGCTTTTACGCAGGGTCTTTTTCTTGGTGACGAACAGATAGTCAGCAAGCGCGTCCACTTCTTCGATGCGAGGGGGGGCGTATGCAATACGGGTAATGATCAGGTGGTCAAAACCAACTCGGCCAGACTTGTCCGTGATGTTGAGCCCTGTGTGCCCGGCTGCAGTGATCAGTATCGCCTTGCCATGGTTGTGAGATGTCGCAATGAACTCTTGCATCAGAATGCGCAGATGGGTGCCGCGCTGGTGGACCAGCATGGGTCGCTGTTCGTAGGTGGAGAGTTTGGCGGCCAAAAGCCTGCTTTCCTCATGGGATGCTGTCAGAACCACGACGCGTCCCGCTGAGTTGGCAATATGCAACGCGACACCGTCCAACCATGCATCAGATAATTCGGTGCTCTGGCGGGTTTGTGTCTTGTAGATGGGGGGGAAATCTGGTCCCGCCAGCGTTAATGACATGTCGCCGTATTGATGAGGAGTAAAGATGGCAATAGCCCCGAGAATTGACTGCTCTATTCCCAGTTCGGTCTGTATCCAGGCCATTCCTTTCACCGGGTCATGGGTCATGCTAAGGGTGCCGGAGGTCAGCAAGACAGACCGATATGCAGAGGTCGCATATTTGCCAAATCGGCGTGTGAACCACGGATTCATCCCCACAACAGCGGGTTGCCCGGTCTCCGAGATGCCCAAGCCGATAGTAGTGCTGCTGATACTCTGGATTTGACGCTGCAGCTCTACCGCAATCTGTTCATCCAGCTTTGCAAGCTTGCTGATCCTGGAGAGCTCGCTCAACACATCTCTCGCAATCTCTGAGCACTCTACATCCCAGGCATAGTGACGGCCTGCGACGGCTTGATGGATCTGCTCTATTCGCTTGGTGAGTGGCAATAACTGTCTGGACGTGAGATGAGGGATCAGTAAATTGGTCAGCCGGGTCAAATTCATGCGCCGCTGGGTCCACTCGTGTAACTGAGATGCCAACGCATCAGCTTCATCCACGATCAGAATTGCTTGGCGCTCAGCGTCTCCTAAGAGCGCATTATCAAGGAGCAGATCCACGGCCAACATTGCATGACTCGTGATCACAACATCGCTGGATAACGCGTCTCTTTGCTGCTCATCCAGTTGTTCGTTCACACAGTCTGAAGTCATGCAAATTTGAGCTGCAGTCAGCCCACAAGGGAGCCCGCCATGCTCGTCCTCGAAAGCTGCAATGGTGCCGGACCATTGAGCTAAATCAGCTATAGCTGCAGCTTCATCCGTGGTCATCTTGAGACCATATGTTGAAGCAGTTACACGCTCAGGCGAGACGAAATTCATGCGCCCCAAGAGGCGACCAACAGAAAGTGGCGGGAGCCCATAGCCACCAGCCACAGTGCTCAGCACCCCGGTGACGGTGGAGACCAGCTGATTCATCAACGCATGGCTATGCGTGGCGATAAACACCCGAGGACGCTTTTTACCGCTGGCAAAAACATGTTGCATGGCTGGCAGCAGGTAACCCAGGGATTTGCCCAAACCGGTATCAGCATGGATCAATGCGATCATGCCAGGGTCTGATAGCGCTTCAGCTACCAGCGCGGCATATTCTTTCTGCTCATCCCGAGCAACCAGTCCACCAGCGGCCATCAAATCGCTAAACGTGGCGGTATCAATGAGCTGGGGCATCACAGCAACTCCATATCCGTCAGCTGGCCATAGCCAAACACTCTTTTGTGGCCAATACCGTAAGCGATTGCTTGTTCAGCAAGAGACACATCACGAATTTCGACAACCAGGCTGACCGGGAACACTTTGAGGAAGAACTTGTGACGTTTTTTCTGATAATGCTCTCGGTATGCTGTACCGGCTGAATGGCTGTGCAGCAACAATCCGGCCTTTTCGCATTGGCGATGTAACACTTCTGGGAGTGCGTCGGCCTCTAGTGGGACCGCCCTGTCCTTGGGCCCCTTTGGGGTCGTCACAGTCTCTTTGCGTTGGAAACAAAAATTGGTGTGGCAGAGCAGCATATCGCCAACACGCAATGACATTTCCCGAGCTTTTTCTCCGGGCAAATTCAGTGGCGCTGCAGTTCGCAGGTAGACCAGGGTACTGTTTAGCTCATCAGGATGAGCGACGCGTTTCCAGCTGTAAGGCAATTTTGACTTCAGCGTTTCTTGCAACAGGAAATCAATACGCTGGTGGGCGACGTATGGCATTGCAGGAGGGGTTTCACGCAACTTGAGGCTGTTTTCGTAAAAGATCATTTCAGCTTCTCCGTGATAGCAATGATTCTAATCCGCTGGTGTGGATCTGCAGGCAACAGCCGGAATAAGGGCGCGAAGATGGCTTTTTTCTTGATGGTCTCAGTCGCTTCCTTTGGAGTGATCCGACCATTAGAAAGGTCCCGAACCAATTTGTTGAATGCGTTTCGCTCGCTATTTTCCAGCTCTGCCAGTTCCTTGGTGAGGCGCAGGGCCGCATCGAGATCAACCGTTGAATTAACGCGAGTAACTGAGTCCATTCCGTCATCACTGCAGCAATAGAGTGCCTGTGAAGATAGTGAAATAGTGAGTCCGCGCATGAGGGCGGTAGTTTTACGCCCGAAGGATTCGATGTACAGCAAAGGAAAGCTCGCATTCTGTGCAATCCATGGCAGATGACCTGCCACCGTCATCTCAACTACTGTCACTTTTTCGAAAAAGGAAGGAGGGAACTTTGCGGTTACCCCAGGTGGAGCGAGTAGTGTAGATCGACCTGATTCGATTTCGTGAACCCAGCCGACACCACTGAACATGCCGAATTTTTGGCCTACAAAATTTTTACCAGCAGCCCGCTCAATGCCCATTACCTCCACATCGGTAACATTCATTGCTCGACATGCCGGGCAGTGAGAGACCGGTGTTTTGTAGCTGTCCTGGCCGACGTAACCGACATGACCAAATTCTGATGCTGGCCGCAGACAGCATGTACAGGGCGCGTCTGTATGCACTGAATCACCCAAGACATGATCGAGGATGCTAGTGAGGTGTTGATAGAGAATTGCTACTGGATGCTGCACAACACAACTCCACGTTACGGTTGATTTTGTTGCGTCATCTTATTAACTTATTTTTAGGAATGGAAGCCGATGCGTGAGAAAATATGGTATCTTTCCGGCATCCCGATAACTGCACCAATGCAGCGCACCTTAAACATCGGCGAAAAAGCCGCAAAAAGCAGTTATTTGTCGCTATTTTTAGAGAATCTCCCCCGAGCTAGGGGGTTAACGGTATTGTAGGCATACCAATTACTCGCCATGACCGAATCTCCCCCGAGCTAGGGGGTTAACGGCTGGTAGGTCTAGAGCCTTCAAAAACCCAGAAGAATCTCCCCCGAGCTAGGGGGTTAACGGACCGATTTCACGCCGTCCCTGGTATTGCGTGTGAATCTCCCCCGAGCGCGGGGGTTAATGGGCCTTTACGGCGACTGATGGTGAGCACCTGCTGTATCTCCCCCGAGCGCGGGGGTTATCGGACTGCACCCGTAAGGATTCGGTCTTTTTTATTGTATCTCCCCCGAGCGAGGGGGTTAACGCCGGGCCATGGTCTCCCGTACCTCTGGGGCGTCAGTATCTCCCCCGTGCGCGGGGGTTAACGGGCGTTAAAACCATGCCTCAAGCAAAAAATCAAGTATCGCCCCCGAGCACGGGGGTTAGCGGTGCGGGGCGTTGGTCGAGTCATCGCGCCATGAGTATCTCCCCCGTGCGTGGGGGTTAGCGGTGGCGACGAACCGCAATCTCTGGCACACCTTGGTATCTCCCCCGTGCGCGGGGGTTAGCGGTGCAGCGGGCAGCAGTTGGCCAAAGCGCTCTGCGGATCTCCCCCGAGCGCGGGGGTTAACGGGACTGGCTGAGCAAGGGCGCGGTCTGACCGGTGTATCTCCCCCGAACGAGGGGTTAACGGGAAAATTGACATTGATGTCGCATCAGCTTCATCGTATCCCCCTTGCGTGCGGGGTTATCGGCGTTGAAGGACTCGATCTTGAACATGGTTTGCGCATTTCCCCCTAGCGTGGGGGTTAACGGGCGATGCTGGCTCGGGCCCGCCGATATTTCGAGTATGTCCCCCAGTTGGGGTTAACGAGGCCGTGACTGGTACTTGACGCGCAGCCAGCTGCATCTCCCCCTCAGGGTATGGGGGTTAACGCACGCAGTTTCGTTTTCGCCACAGCAGGTATAGCCGTATTTCCCCGTGTAGGGGTTAGCGATACTGATGGGACCCGGCATCACCTCTATATTGCATATTCCCTATGAGGGTTGTCGTTGTGGACGCATATATGAGAAGGGCAATCAGATGTATCCCCTGAGCCAGGGGTTAACGCATAACGGCATTGACATCACTCATCTTACAAATGAGTACCCCCTTAGCAGGGGTTATCGAGTTCGAATGAGCCTTTGTTGGCTGGTGGACATGGTACTTCCCTGTGAGGGTTAACGAACGATGGGCACCTTCAACTCCAAAAAGGTTGAATTCTCCCCACTTGAGGGGTTAACGCATAATAACGAGTCTCCGGCATCGTCTGCTCGAGAGCTTCCCCGTGAACGGGGTTATCTGGATCTTAAATCGGTTTTTGAAGGTTCGTTCTGAGGTCTCCCCATCTGGGGTTTACGCTGCGAAATCGTATTTGCTACCCAGACTCCCGTATAATTCCCTCCCAGGGGTTATCGGCGCAGTCCATATAGCAACAAGTTGCGGTTTACACGGCTTCCCCGCTTTGGGGTTATCGACCTGTTGACGTTTACTGTTGCCCAGATGGGTTGCCCCTGAGCTTCAGGGGTTGTCGATGGGAGCAAATTGCTCGGCATTTTTCATGGGATGCCTCCCCGTGGGGTTATCGTCCGTCGATGTTATTGGCCATATAGTTGGACTAGATCCCCCTTTTCCGGGGTTAACGGCTTGGTTATCTGCCTGTGATAGCGAGCCTCTGAGTATCCCCAGTTTTTGAAGGGGTTAACGTGTTTTGATGTAATCAGGGTGTACCGGGAATATCTTTCCTACGTGAGTAGGTTTGCGTTCTGACAACTGAATGTGGCAGTTTCAACAGACGAATTCCCTCGGCAAGGGGGTTAACGGCGCAAAGATCTGATTTAGCTCAACTGGGTAGATACCCCCTCTTTCGAGGGTTACCGATCGCGGCATCGTGTTGCAACGAAGAGTTTTTAGGATTCCCCTGTTGTGCAGGGGTTAGCGATTAATGAGATGCCCAAACTTGGTTACGTCGTAATCATGTCCCCATTGGGGTTTAGGTACACCCGATGAATCGTGGTCTCTCTACGGTTCAAAATAGACTTTCCCGTGACGAATTCAGAGGGAGCTCCCTGGAGCGCGGGGTTATCGGCGTTACCAAATCAAGTCGCTCGCAGTGTGTGAGTATTTCTCCCCAAGAGGGGTTAGCGGGCCGTTGCGGACGTCCTTGGGGTGTCCATCATGTGTAACCCCGCACGGGGTTAACGCTGGATGTAGGTTTTGCTGCCATCAGCATAGCCTTCCCCAAACTGCAATCCCCTTTGCTGGTTTTGCGGTTGTGGGAAATCCCCAGTATGGGGTTTACGGTTCAACCCGGCATGTGAGCGCCACAAGTTGACCAGTCTCCCATTCGGGGGTTAACGGGACAAGTTGCTGACCGGCGAGCGCCATTACCAGCATTTCCCCTGTGTGCAGGGGTTAACGATTTGTGGCGGTGAGTTTCAATCAGCGTTCAAACATGTCCCCCGGATCGGGGGTTAACGGCGCGTGATGGTTGCTGACGATTCGGCTGATGAGCATTCCCCCCATAGCTCGGGGGGTTAACGGTATCGTGGCTCGTTTGGCGTAGTGCTGCAGTCGCACCTCCCCAGTAATGGGGTTCTCGCCCCAGGTGGCCGGACAAGCATATTGGGCAGGATAGGGAGACCACCAATCATGCCCTTGCTGTTATAACCTCAAGCCTGCCTTTCTGGTCGATACGGATTCGCGCATACTTGAGAGATCAATTGCGTGAGTTTGAACCTTATGGGCCATCTCTGCAGCCTGCATATGCTGATACCCATCTGCCTGCCCGGCATGCAAGAGCACATCCCCAAACAGTTTTTGATGCATGGTTGGGCCAACGCTGGTGGACAGAGTCAAGCCTTCACTCATGGCGTTCGAATAGGACTCCGCATCCTTTTTGCCAAGCGTGCTTACCACAGCCGCACAGACAGTCTCATCTTCATCTGCAAGCATATCTGCTAACAATCTGAGTGGTGTACCTGCGTTCTCGGCGACAGCCCTTCTGACATCGCTGACAGCGTCACCGCCCAAGGCTTTCAGAAGGGCAGGGGGACAAGCCGGGTTTGATGCAATTGCTGACCTGAGCAAGTCATCACCTGCTGAAGCCTGCCTCTCTAAAATGCTGATTGGACAATCAGGGTGTTTGATTGCCTGATGTTGGACATGTGGATCGTCATCTTCTTCGGATAATGCGATCAAAATGTGGGCGGGGCATGTGCTGCGCTTAACCACACAAAGTCTGACGGACGACACAATGTCCATTGAAAGTCTTGTCAAAATACTATCTGTGGCCATGGGGTTTTGAGCCACTGCATGTCGGACTGGGCCGGTCTGGTCTCTACTAAGACTATCTAAAACATGGAGGGGCGTATTCACGGATGCTGCCACTTCCATTCTAACTGTCGAAAACGAGTCATTTGCCAGGGTCGACAACAGTTCAATGGTGCAGCAAGGATGTGCAGCCACCAATCTTCTAACTGTCAGATCGCTATCACCTGGCATGTTGGCCAATATTTCCAATACATACACGGGGCAATTTGGATTGACCGCCACATCTCTCTTAATTGGGTTGATATCATTGAGTGCAAGAGTCTCCAGAACATCAGCTGGGCAATTTTCATTGCTAGCGACATGGCTGCGCATGATCCACTGCTCGTCCGTGGACAAAAGGCGCAATATGTCCTGTGGGGTGTCTGGCAACTGCGCTAACTTCAGCCGGTCTTGCGTTGTTAAGCTGTCAATATCCATGGCATCACATCCTCATTTTGGCGGTCTGAGTTGCGCCACCAGCATTGGGGACAGCAATTGACAGTTCCCGGATCTTGTCTGCCATTTCGGCGGCTTGTATGCGCTGATAGACGTCAGCCAACCCGGCATCCAATAGCGCTTGCCCAAACTGTTTTTGGTATCCAACAGGACCGATGTCAGTAGCGAGTGACAGGTTGGCTTTGTCTACATCCAATAAGTTGATGATGTCACAGAATTTTTTTGCGCATTCTTTGTTGTAAAAGCTGGCTATGAGATAAACATCTTCTTCCTCTGATGCATTACCCAAAACTTTATGCACGGTCTCTTCATTGTCATCGAACCCCTCAAGGCATCCGAAATTGCCATTTACACAAAACCCCAACAGATAGAGGTTCAACTCAGTAAATCCCGATCTTTTTTCTGTCCGGATTGACATGTTCACATCCTCATTTTCGAAATCTGAATGGTCTCAGCAGCATCAGGCGCCTCAATCAATCGGTCCCGGATCTTATTGGCCATCTCCGCCGCTTGAATATGTTGATAGGCATCTGTCAGCCCAGCGTCCAGGAGTGCCTCTCCAAACTGCTTTTGGTGACCAATGGGTCCAATGCTGGTGGACAGACCCAAGCCTTCACTCAAGGTTCTGGCATAGGCCGCAGCATCCATATTTCCAAGTGAGAGGATTGCCACCAAGCAGACGCCATCATCATCATCTACAAGCATGTCTGCCAACAATCTGATTGGTGTGCCAGCGTTCTCGGCGACAGCCCTTCTGACATCGCTGACAATATCGTCGCCCAGGGTTTTCAGAAGGGAAGGGGGGCAAGCTGGGTTCTTAGCAACATTTGCTCTAACTGTCCGCTCATCATCCAAGCTGAGCTTTTCAAGTGTCCCCAGCGGGAGATTTTTGTTGTCCGCTGCGTTAGCGCGAACAGTCCACTGAGCGTCGTTTGCCAGGGTCAACAGCAGTTCTATGGGGCAATTCGGATTAGATGCAACAACCCCCCTGACTAATTGGGCAGAGTCCCGCCCCAGTGTGCGCAGAAGAGATGGAGGGCAAGCCGGGTTTTTAGCCACATTTGCTCTAACTGTCCGGGTTTCATCCAAACTGAGCTTTTCAAGTATCACCAGTGGGAGGTTTTTGTTATCCGCCGCGCTAGCGCGAATTTGCCACAGAGCGTCGCTTGCCAGGGTTGACAGCAGTTCTATGTGGCAATTCGGATTAGATGCAACCTCCCCCCTGATTAAGATGTCGTCGTCACCCGCCAGTTTACTTAACACTTCCGGTGAAGTGGTAGGTGATGCTGCTAGCATCGACTTTTCATTAAAAGTTAAGCTCTCGAGGTTCACTGTCTTACATCCTCATTTTGACAGCAGTCGATGGTAGTTGCTCAACTGGACCGCCATTGCCAAGTTGATTGACCTTCACTTCCAACTCGGCCTGCTGGATCGCTTGATAGATGTTGGTCAGCCCGGAATTGATCAGGGTATCGCCAAGGTTTAAACCCGGTGATATGACAGCGTCAGGATTGACAGAGCACTCCATCGCATTAGAAAGAGATAATCCAGCTGACACCGACTCCTTCCATTTGGTTTGTTCCATCGTTTCTAATTTATCGCGGCTCTGGTCGCGAGCATGTTGGTAACTATCAAAACAAGCGAGTTGTAGTAGAAGTAAGACCGGGGTGTTTGTATGAGCGATCACATCAAGGCGGGTGGAAGGATTTGGTTCACTAGCCAAACGATGCAACGTGGCTGGAGTACAATTGGGATTTGACGCCATAGCTCGTCGAAGATCTGGGGCTCCTTGTTCAAACAGTGTTTCCAACATCGATCCAGATACATTTGGGTGTGCAATAGCACTCATCCTGACCATTATGTCTTGGTCTGCAATCAATCGTTCCAGCAAGTCGACAGGGCACAATGCATGACAAGCAACCGCCTCTCGAACCCATCTATCTGTGTCCGAGGATAACACTTCCAGTAGGGCGACAGGGCAGCTGACATTTAAGGCCACTTTTTGACGGACTATGCCTACCGGATCCGCAGCTAATCCGGCAAGTGTCTCAAGCGGCGTATTCTGGTCTCCCGCAATCGACGCACGAACATTTACTTCGTCACATCTGGCCAAGTCGTTTTCGTATCGGAGCAGAATGTTTTCAACAACAGGCTCTACTGACTGCAGGTCCTGAATGACTGATTGCCCTAATTGTGATTTATGCATGCCGTATCTCTCTATCCATTGCGCCTATCCAGTGGGCCTACACACTCACAATGTCAATCTTCGGCTGTTCTGGATGTCTGGTATGGCGGCATCATTCTCAGGCGTTTCTGGTGGGGTGTCCTGGCCTAGTTTATTGATCTTCATCTCCAATTCTGCCAGCTGGATCGTTTGATAGATGTTCGTTAGCCCAGCACTGAGCAGAGTGTCACCCAAGCTTAAACCCGATGGTACGACAGCATCAGGATTGATAGAGCACTCCATAGCGTTAGCAAGAGATAATCCAGCCGACACCGACTCCTTCCATTTGGTTGGTTCAAGCGCCTCTAATTTATCGCGGCAACAGTCACGAACATCCCGATCTTCATCAAAGCAAACTATTTGCAGTAGAAGTTCAATTTTGGCATTAGGGTTACCCATCACAGCAAAACGAGTAGCTTCTGTCTCCCTATCGCCCGCCAAGCGCTCTAACATAGCGGAAGTGCAGTTAGGATTTGACGCAATAGACCACCGCATATAGGGTTCATTTTTTTCAAATGCGCTCTCCAGCAATGAACCTGACACTTTAGGATGTGCAACAGCGCTCTTTCGGACCATTATGTCCGGGTCAACAACCAGGCGTTCTAACAGTTCAACAGGGCAGTTGCTATTCAGTGCCACATTAACGCGGACTAAATCTATTGGATCCTCAGAAAGAAAGGCCAGCGTACTCAGCGGGGTATTATGATTTCCAGCGATAGCAGCGCGAACGTTAAGGTTATCTTCTGACTGTATGTCCGGAATGATTGGTTGTTCAGGTTGTTGTCTATGCATACCGTTCATCTCACTCTATTCATTATGTTCATCCTGAGACCCTGTGCGCTCATAATGCGAATCTTCGGCTGCTAGGCATGTCCGACATAGCGACATCATTCCGAGATGCGTCAGAAGCCTTCTGGACCCGGTCAGCAAGCTCACAAGCTTGCATCAGCTGAAATTCGCGGGTCAGGCCTTTGGCGATCAGTCCATCGGCGATCGTGATTTTCTGGCCGCAATGGTGAAGTTCATCCCCCAGTGTCGCGCCACCCGCCACGTAGGCCGCCCAGACTTCGTCAGTTATCCCATGCCTCAAAACAGACATGGCGCTTTTAGCTACGCTCTCATTGTCATCCAAAAAGGCCATTTTCAGGCGTGCGTCAAGAGGCAGGTTTCTGTTCTGAACAAAGTCACCTCTAACATCAGCATCGCCACTGAGCAATATTGCCGCTAATTCCGGGGTTATTTCACTGGCGGTGCGTGCGACATCCTTCACTACCTGGATTGATTCATCCTGAGCAAGCTGAAGCAAAGTGTTTTGCGGGGTGTTCCTGTTTTGGACCACCATCCTGCGCAGTACATCGTCCTGGTAATTGGCTAATTTGGCTAATGTTACCGGGCTCGCGTTAGGGTTCTTGGCCACAAGTCGCCGCGTTTCCATATCGAACTCTGATAGCCGGTCCAAAACTTCAGGTGGGCACGCCTTATTGCTACTCAACCGCTGTTGGATGGTTGGGTCTAGATCTTGCGATAAGAGCTCGTATGCGGCTTCCTGGAGTGACGGATGGCCAGTCATTGAGAGTCGCACGCTGACATCAGGATCTTTAACCAGTTTGAAGGCCAGCCCGTCATCCAGCGGATCCAAGAGTGTAATCCGGATCCTTGTTTTGACCGGCATCGAGTTAACGCGCTCCAGCAATACCCCTGAGGGGAGGGCAGCATTTGCGATCACGGCATGTCTGACCCACTCGTGTTCATCATCGAGCAATTGCACAAGCTGCTCGACCGGCATGGATTGATTCCTGGCTGCATGTAGGCGCACGTTTACGTCCTCATCATTTGCCAGAACCACGAGAGTTGCTGGTGGCACGTCATCTCTATGTGCGACCTCAGTCCTAATTTCAACGGACTTGTCGGCAGCCAAGATTGCAAACACTGCAGCGGGCAACTCAGGTCTCATCGCCACACACATCCGGATCCACTCCTGTTCATCAATGGCAAGAGCTTTGAGCTGAGAGAGTTCCACGTTCTGTGACTCGATCATATCCTGCATTGATATGATAACCGGGTAACTGTCATTCATAGGAGGCGCCACGAAATGCTGATGTGCTTAAAACATACCATATAAGCAATGTGATATCGCGTTGAGCTGGTGGATTAAGCCAAGGGCTGCTCAGATTTTTCTTTGACGCGCTGTTGGCGTGCAATTTCATGCCTCACCATAGAATGGGTGATCTCCAGATGCTCAGCAATTTTCGTCATTTTCATTAGATGGCAGTGATCAGCGATGAACTGACGTTGTTCATCGGTCCATTCATGCCGCTTTCGTAAATTCATCTCCTTCTTGGCCCGTTCGACTGTCGGAATCGATACCCCCAGGGCGCTGGCGATATCCGCGCTGGCCATCGTTTTGTAATGGTCCCGGAGGAACTGACGACCGGCAGGGCCCATAATGTCTCGCTTCTTGAGCCCCATGGATCGTACTGCAGCTGCAGTAACCGAACGTGACACTCCCAAATCCTGAGCCGACTCCACCAGCCCAAGCTTTGAGTAGTTCTCTTGGAGGCGTTTTTTTTGCTGATCTGTGAGGCGATCCCCCTTCGGAATTGCCTTTTTTTTGATGTACCTGGATAGCGCACTGATAGACACCCCCAAGTGAGACGCCATTTCAGTGATGGTGAGCGGGCCGTAGTTTTCTCTGATGTAGTTGTCGCGTTCACTGTAATCGACGAGCTGTTCGGTCATGACGAATTGAGTGCTCCTCCACACGTTCAGTATTTCCATGGCGCAGTTAGCCTCTGATAGGCCTCGATGTCAATTCATCAGCTGATGCTGGAGTAGTGGGGATGCATTGGCGCGAGTATTCAACAAGCGGGACACGGTCAAAACCGAGCAAAAAAAAGGCCGCGATGGGAGCGACCAAGAAGAGCATGGCGTGACAGTCGGGTAGCCGTAACGCACAGCCATTATCCCCTAGCCGAGGACTCATGTCACTCCCCGCGTGCCATTTTTGGGAAAACAATGTCCTGCAGATCAGGTCGGGGTAACCAAATCCTTTTGACCTTCATTGTTGATAGCGCTCCAGCGCAACTTGTGAGCCTGCAACTTAACAGCCCCAACAGTACGCCCAAGCTTTTCTGCAATTTCTGTGGAGGTCATGCTTAGTTGGTTCGCGGTAATGAAGGCGTTGTCTTCCTCAGTCCAGATATCTGCCTTTGGATTGCACAACCCTTGCCGTAGTGCTCGTTTTTGCACAGAAGCCAATGAGCGCCCCAGTTTTTTGGCGATCGCACTTTGGCTCATATTGTGAATGTTGCTTGCCAAAAAAGCCGTTTCTGTAGCTGTCCAATGCGGGCTTTTGGCAAGACCGAGGAACTTGCAGCGGTGTCTGACCGCCTCCACGGTTCGGTTCATATGCTGACTCATCTCTTTATGAGTCATCGTCTTGTAGTTGGCTTTTAGAAAGGACTCTTCCTGTTCAGTCCACAGCACTCCGTTATCCAACACAACAAACTACTCCTCTAATACGGCTACTGCAGGAGTTAAATCCGACAATGCATAGTCACAGCCGCATTCCTGGGTCACTGGCTGCGGCTCCTTCACCTTGGCCATCTGCTTGATGTCACCCCAGCAAACCTGCTCGACAAGCTCATCCCAGCCGTCAGCTGAATCTTCCCGATAATTATCAATGGCTGCATTAGCGAAGGCGATCGCTTCCTCTTGGGTTTTGAAATTTTTAAATCCATTTTCAGGGTCATATGCAAAGTACGGATACATGATTTATCCCTCTATAGTTTCAAGCTTAGTTGGCCATTCATAGGTTCGAGTGCAAGCAAAGCGATCATTGCCATCAACACAATTTCATTAGTTAGTGGACCTGGGGGACACCGGCATCCAAAGCTTAATATCGTCGGCCATTTCACGCAGCGCACTGCTAGGCACACGCCATAAAATTGAGCTATTTTTTAGCTCGATGTTCACTTTGACATCTGCTGCAACAGGCTCACCAAGGTATGGCTTCCAAGGGTTTTTAGCGAGCTTCTCTAAACGCTCAGCTTCGTAACGAGCGTCATATTCTGCATCTTCTTTCATATGCCTTGCTGTTTGCTTAAATGTGATCACAAACATAGCGGCCAAGAACAAACCCGCATACAGCCATAGGCCTTCACGTTGAATGAAGCCAATTACATCATAGAGGCCAAAAACCATGAGACTAAACATAAGGCCCAAGAGGTAAAAAACCTCGTTCATTCCTAACGGCATCGATGCCCGCATCATTGATGGGGTATGCCAAAGCAATATAACGAACGGAAACTTGATTACTGATTTTAATAACACTCGAAAGAAATTCATTTTTCACCTACCGCGTTAAGATTTGCCAACATGGCATTTAACTTAAATCATACCATCTAAGCAATGCAGGTGGCGAGCTGGTGGCAATTTTTGGCTTTGACTTACGGCCAGAAGGGGGAGGTAAACCAAGCTGCGATAGCTGACTTTTGTTCGTCTTTCAGGATCCCGGCAGCACTGACCAGGTCAAACTGGTAATCATTACTTCCTTGCCAGACACCTGCTGCGAACCGGCACATAATTGCTTGTTCGCTGGTGGCCGTAGCCAGATAGCTATCTACCATAGGGAGACTCAAATAATGGCGTTCAAAGTCCCAGAGGATCGAAAGATAGGGGGCATTCTGGGTCAGCCAGGCCTCAAAACGCTTTTGGTCTGCGGCTCGAGATTGGATATTCCTTTCCTCCATCTCCTGTCGCACAACCAGAGCGGCTTCTTTGGCCATGGGGTAGTCAGCTAACACTGCTTGCACCCAAGACCAATTTTCACCCTGGGCTGGGTCCAAATCCTCCAATGCGACACAGGCAGCGGCACAAGCTACATCGTTTCCACCAAGACCGTCCATTGCGAGGCGGATCTCTTCCTTCAGTTCGTCCATATCCAATTTCACCTCTGATCTCGACCTAATCCCCACCAAGGGCCATAACTCGCCTATCACCCTTTGGTTCGCCTCACCTGAGGTCTTCTTGGTGATTGAGTGAGTGATCATTCACGCCGCGCGGAATAAATCATCGTTGGCCTAAGGCTTGTTTGAATCTCGGTAATGCAGGTACATCCCAAGCAGCGAACCAATTATTCCCCCAATGGGGATGGACAATACACCCTTAAATTCATAAAGGCCCAAATAATGGTAGTTAATATCCAACAGGCCAACCACTAGCATCAATACGCACAACGCAAGACATATTAAAGATGTTTTATATCTCACCACGCGAGACTCCCAAAAAAAATCAATTAAGTCGAACAATAATAAAAGCAAACACAATTGAGAACGCAAGTGTCAAAGTCACTACCATCTCAATGGTTGAATCTTTCATACTAGCTCCAAGTTTTCAAGCCTTAGGCTTTCTTAATTTAAGCCTGATGTAGTCAAATGCAGGCATTGTGAACAAGTCAATGCCGTTGTTGATCTATTTGATGGTTAACAATGCTTTACAGGCTCACTAGGTACTCATAAACGTTTCTCAGTATGCTGAATTCGCGCTCTTTACCTTTGTTCCTCTCCACCAGTTCTTCAAGATGCAAACCATAGTCTTGCAAGTGGCAACTGAAGTAATCGGTGCAGTGCTGACCCCAGCGTTTCTGTTCAACCTCACTCAGCGTGTGGGGCCAATTTCTCGCGCGGTAGCGAAAAAGCATTTCTGGCAGGCGAGGATCATTGAATTTAAATGGGTGATAACCAAGTAAGTCCGGGGGAGTTGCTCTAACCAGATCCATCGTTGATTTGTCGGCCTGGCTAAAGAACCCATCATACAGCTGGGTGTCGGGGTCTGTGTGCTTGCTGCCGGTGAATTCTTGTGAGTAGACATCAGCGAGTTTCTGCCTAACCTCTGGATGGGCCCTCAACATCGCAAGATTCTTCAGGCACAGTTCTTTATCGATGCCAAGTTGCTGAGCTCGTTCTGCTGCCAGTGTTGAAGCAGGGGCCAGCACCGGGCATTTATTGATGTGAGCCAAACTGACGGGGATCCTGGCCAGATCGCCCAATTCACTTTTAGGCGTGAAGAGTCGTTCGCAGATCTCATCGCTATTGAGTTCAAGAAGAGGGGAGATGTCCTGGCTCAGGTCCACCAGCATCACGGCATTCTGATTGGTTGGATGCCAGCCAAGCGGTGCAACCCAGCTCATACAGCCTTGGGTTGCCGGAAACCGACTGGAAACATGGACTAGCGGCTTAATGCTCACGACATCAATGAGTGCTTTGACCTTGTTTTTATTTCGCAGATCAAACAGGTAGCTGAACAGCTTGGGTTGGGCCTTCTTTACCAGCTTGGCCATCTCAATGGTAGCTATCACATCAGAGAGCGCATCGTGCGCATTCGCGTGGCTGATGCCATTGGAGGCGGAAAGCATTTCAAGTCGGAATCGCGGTGCGCCCTTGTCATCTACTGGCCAGCTAATGCCCTCTGGCCGCAATGCATAACACGCACGCACGACATTGAGGATATCCCAGCGAGAGTTACCATTTTGCCAGCTGTAAGCATAGGGGTCATAGAAGTTGCGATAGAGCGCGTACCGTGTCACTTCATCATCGAAAGCAATGTTGTTGAAGCCCATCACACAGGTGCCGGGAGTGGCGAATTGCTCATGGATAAGGCGCATAAAGTCGGCTTCGCATAGGCCATCTTTCATTGCTTTCTGGGGTGTAATCCCAGTAACCAGGCATGCTTCTGGCTGCGGCAAATAGTCGACTGGCGGTTTGCAATAGATCACCAGAGGCTCACCGATAATGTTGAAATCCTGATCTGTTCGAATTCCAGCAAACTGTGCGGGCCGATCCATAGAGGGACTAAGACCGAAGGTCTCGTAGTCGTGGATGTAAAAGGTAGGTGCAATACTACAAGCCGAGTCATTCATCGACATCACTCCAGTTTGTATCGCTTACAAAATAAACGGCTTTGAGGGAGGCTTAGTCTTGAGTCCAATCTTCGCGAAGCATCGCCACATAAGGTTAGGAACTGCGCAGGCGTAGTAAAGATAAATCGCTATCAGAATAAAAATCGCGAATAGAGCGAACGGGAAGGTTACCAGAAATATAATCACGTCCCATACCGAGGGTGGGGTTAACTCGACCATTCCTGCCATGATTTCAGTCCTTTTGGTTATCGTAGGAGGTGAAGCGGATCATTTGGCACAGCCCTAATCCCCTACGGCTATATGATTGTCATCATTCCCGCTTAAGCCGGAGATAGTTAAACGCAGGCAGAGTGACTGAATCCAAATCGTTTACGACTATGGCTTCGCCAGCGGAGGGGAACAAACGGGGCTGTCCTGTTATGTTGGTAAACTCCAATGTTGACCCATTGAACTTATATGTTGCTTTGCCTGTCGTATGTCGATTTTCTCCATACCTTACTATCTTCGTTAAGGAATTATCATCCCCAAATACGAACGTAAGTGTTTCTTCTTGATCGTCAAAATACTTTCCGCTATATCGCCCTTGAAGTATGACATTAGGGGTCGGTTTCTTTTTGTAGTCATCAACCAATTGTTTTCTTTTGATATCCTTCGGATCATCACTCTGCAATTCAGGACGATTTGCGTCCTGATTATGACTGCTGGTTATTGATTCATACATACCAACATACTGATAGTCATCTTCATACTTTAATGAAAGGTAAAGGATAGAGGCGGCCATGAGCAACAACGCCACCAACGGGGCAATTTGCAATCGATGCTTCTTAAACCATGCGATGACGAACATAATTAAACACCCTTCTTTTGATTTCCAGCTTAACAAAAGAATAGGCAAATTGCTGAGCGATGTCAACATAGAGAATAATTTTACTTGTGTTTGGATCGCCGACATCTATCTTGCTGGCGCAAAGCTTAGCGAGGGGCGTGCCAGGCTCTCACCTGGCACCTTAATCATGATCTGTTTTTATTCCATGCAATACATACGTCGATAGCATCTGCGCCAGCCTTCAGCATATCGTCAGCCCAGGCCAATATTTTGTCATTCAGTTCTGTGCCAGGCTTTGTGACATGCTGCTTGAACTCTGACAAAGCAAATGTCGCCACTGCGCACGTCAAGGTATGGTTATCTACTTCGATGTTAACGGAGCAGCCGATACCATCTTCCAGGAGATACCGGTGGCGTTCCATGGATGCCAGCCATTGTTTAGCCTCGTCTTCAGTAAGTCGAAGGGATTTGGCGTCGACAGGTTCTGAGAACGCCCATTTGTTCACATAACCACAAAGCTCAATGTAGTCAGAAGAAAGGCATTCGAGAAGGGTCATTCCAGGCCGATCTTTTACCCACCCGTTTGGGGTGTGTACCCAGACTTCCGTGGGCCCTCCATTACGCACTTGCACTGTGGATCCAGCAGCAAAGCCAGACAAGGCCTTTGGGATGTCGTCAATGGGGGTATTTGTGCGAATAAACACATCAATCATGGTGTTTGCCTCTTTAGATTATGAGCCGGATCGGATCATATGTTTTTGTCATAGCGCCATTCGTTTGCTAACCGGCGCGGGAGTGCTTTGCTGCAGTTCAGTCAGGGCAGGGGGATTAGTGGTCAGCTCCAAGAGCTTCTTATTCAGGAACAGCGACTGCAGTTGCTGGTATAGGTCGGTTAACCCGGCTTCCAGAAGTGAATCACCAAGGGGTCGTTGGTTTTCACCCTCTCCCAACATAGTGGTTTCACTTAGACTGCCATCGGCTACTGCAGCCTCCCAATAAGTGAGCGTTTTTTTCGATATCATGTCTTGAGCTGTCGTCATCATATCGTCCTCGTCCAGCATGGCCAGAGTCAGCAGTGACAGCGGGGGTAATGATGGGTTGAGTACAGCATTGAAACGCACACAATCAAAAAATTCATTCGCGAGTAGAACCAATATGTATTTTGGCGTATTTGGGTTTTTAGCAACCGATCTGCGCACAAACTCCTCGTTATCCTCAGCCAACTCAATCAGCAACCGCTCCGACACCTGTGGGTTTTCTGCTACAGCTGCGCGGACTTGATATTCAATATCCTCCGCCAATTCGTCCAACGTTGCTGCCGGGGTATTCGCGTTCAAAGCAATTTCAGCACGGACGCGAACATTGAGAACTGCACTCATCGCCGTCAAAACATGGGGTGGGGTATTGTGGTGGCAAGCAACCATGTAGCGAATATTTATATCGACATCGCCACTCATCGTTTCCAAGATGTAGGAGGGGGTGTTTGCATTCTTGGATACTGCATGACGAACCTCCGACTCAGGATCTTCGCTGAGGGACTGCAGTATCGCTATCGGGGCTGAGGGATTTTTTGCTACCGATCCTCTGAACTTTGCATTGTCTGAGTCAGCATGCTGTACAAGCAGGTGCTGAGGGGCGGCGGGATGGACCAGGACTCCTTCTTTGATGTCGTCATCTGCAGTTAAAAACAGTGTTTCCAGTTCGTCAGTTGGCGCATTCGGATTTTGGATAAGCGTCTTGGCATCACCATCATCGATGGGATTCGTCAGCGGTAGCATGCCATTTCCTTCTTTGGTCGACATTTTGCAACCAGTATAACTTGTTAGAAGGGGCTGCTACCACGCAGAGTTAATCTTTATATGGTGCCATAAAGGCATTTATGACACCGTTGCTGGTGTATTAATCACGCTCCATTCAGGAGTTTGTCCCAGGCTTTTTGTCTCCTGATGATCTTATCCGCGATCTCCGGAGTGGTTTTTCCAGTCCCGGTGCAAACAGAGCAGCTCTCCAGCGACAAACGATTGGTTTGCTCCTGGATGGCATTGTGAAATGTCACTTCCTTACCTCGGCCTTTGCAAGCAGGGCATTCAACTTCAGTCATAATTCGCTTTGCCTCTCATTTATTCCAGTTTTTCTGCCTTGGTTACAGCTTCTTTTAAGTCTGCTGGCCATTGAAAATTTACCCATGCATGAAGATTCCGGTTTTCAGTTTGACTGCACTTTTCTTTGGCGTCTTCAAACCAGTACCAATCGCCATGTCGACAGTCATCCACAACTTGCTCAAATTCGACATCGTAGTAGGACTTATCTTCTCCTGGTTCAGTGTCGTACTCAGCCAATAGCTTGAATTTGCGTGCGACACCAGATCTACCTGGCTTGTCTGTGATTTCATACATGGCTTCCAGCTTGGCACTAAGCCGACGTAGAGCCTGACCCAGCGAACGACCCCATGCACTAGGGAAAAGCATATTCTCACCCAAGAAGAACTGTGCTTGAGTGCCTTCATTGTCATCGCCTTCCAGCATGTCGAATAAGAACTCAGCGGAGGTTCGGTGTAATAAAATCACTCGATACCCACCACCATAGCGTTCCTGTTCAACAGCCAGAGGCTGATCCATCTTGTCCAGGTAACGCTCTAAGAACTCAATACCGTTCATCAAATCACCTCTTTCACTTGTACGTCTGCTGCCCGCTTGCTAAACGACGGGCAATGGAGAACAACGCGGCCCGCTCTGCTTCATGGTCAGTCTCATGAGCAAACGGCCTCCAATTTTCGTCTTGCCTGCCTGGCCCTGGCCACATGTTCCCACCGGGGGCATGTATCGAAATGATGCTTCTACCCTTCGCATACAGAAGGCCCCATCGTGCCGGTAGTTCCGAAGGCGAAATCAGCCCTTCTGGACAGAGATAAAATCGGTAAGTGCCGAGCCCTCCGCTATGACGTTCCGGCTTCTTGCTGTCTGCCAGGAAGTCAGCCCGGCTAACCTTGATTTCAGCAACAGCGGAGCAGGTTTGACGGCACGCATAAACGTCTGGCTGCTCACGATTGCCGTAGCTCGCCAGCTCAGTAGCAACGATGGCAAACCCCTGGCGCTTAAACCAGCGAGCGCACATAGCTACTAATCGTTGATGTTCATCACTCGTGGCCATCTATACCCCTTAATCAGTCGCGCTAAGCAAACGCTGGTAGAGGAATGCCGGGAGGCCTGATAAACCGTCAGTGGTGAGTACCGGTGACTCACAAATGCATCGGCTTGCCACGGCTTGGGACGCAAGATTGTCCACACCGACCACCGCCAACACATAGAGCTGGTCCTGACGGGCTTTTGCGGCCAGAAACTGCATCTCTCCAATTGCCTTGCGCAAAATATCTGTGGCCACACCCTGTCTTCTGAATGGCTCTGCAACCGCATAGCCAAGATTGAAACCTGGAATGGCGTCCACATAGCGATCGCAAACACCGGTAACCAAGGCCTTCACGGTATGCTGGTGGTCGATCATGGCGAAGGTAGTCCTTGGTCGAGCGCAAGGTCCATCCACATACAAAAACAGGCCTTCATGCCGGGGACATGGATGGGGATGAATGCTGCCCGAGCTGATTGCTGCCTGGAAGCTGACAAGCGCGTTATGTGGATCCGTCATTGGTGTCATCAACATCTCCTTTGTGCGGGGGAACGAGGCCATCCACACGCCGTTACCCGTCGCTCAGTCGACATATCCGATCTGGCTTCCGTCAGTGCCGAGCAGCATGGTTTTATCTCCATCTCGTTTTACCGTCCATATCTCTCGACGCGGGGCATCAGCGGAAGATGACGCCACAAACACCTCCACCAGTTCGGTATCAGGGGTGATCACCACGCAGTTCTTCTAGCATGCATCTGAGCCAGAGATGAAAGATGGCTTACCACCCACCAGCAATTTACTGCCAGATGGGAACACCAGCGTTACTGGAGGGGTCGCATCCACCAGCTCTTTGACCACCGTATTTTTCAGCTCAGTGACCGAATCACATGCAGACAAAAGGCAGGCTGAAACAAACACCAAAATCATTTTATTGGTCATTTCTCACTCCATTTCGTCGGTTTTTTTGCCGCAAACTATGCAAAATTTTTCGGCACCGACCCACTCTGCATTTACCCCACAGGAGTGCGCATCGGCACTTTCTGCGGCGGCCTCATGGAATCCTCGCAACCATCGCTTAAAATCCGCCGATTCAGCCAGGTGTGGATTATCAGACTCGCTACCGCCGTTAAAAAAACAGTCCCAACCAAAGGTGTGTGGGTCAGTTTCAAATGAATGTTCATCCACAGACTTTTCCTCTTATATTGCCCGCAAGGCGCTTTGCTCAGAACTTAACTCGGCGCGAAATGCTATCAAGTCACTGCCGATGGCAGCTGCAGCATGCGTCATGCCATCCTCTACCATGTCGAGTTGCAACTGCACCAGTTCATCGATCACGGACTCTAGCCCGGCGATTTTGGCCCGCTGTTCGTTGAGGCGAACCTGTCGATCTGCGGCAGCATCACGGATAGCTGCGCGGCAATATGCTCCCATCCTATGACTCCTTATCAACTCTGCTGTGATCTATCATTGCCCTTTCAGGGCAGTCATCTGATTTTCAAACTCAAACTTGCTTTCGCCTTCATCATCAATGAAGTGAGCCCGGATATGCTCGCATACGGAAACCGCCTTAACCGGGCTTACAGGGCCTTCAAGACGAGTAAAAATGTTCTCATATTTGCAGAAAGGGCAAACGGCATAGGCTGCCAGATATGGCCCGATCATGTTTATTGCGGAGGACGGTGCTACAAGTTCAATTGCCATGATTTTTCCTCAATCAAAGTTCACCGCGCAGGAGCCCTGCGGCATCGTGTCTGGAGTCACCTGCGCCGCCATCAATCCAACCATCTAGGTATGCAACTATGAGCTGGCCGTCACCGCCATCATCTACTCGCAATGAGCCCTGACCAGAACCGCCAAAAACTGTCAGGCCAAGCGCTTGAGCCTCTTTGGCGTAACGGGACAATCCCTTGGCGATCCGGCGAACCTGGGCAGGGTCTAGCCCTGCAGCTTTGCATTCGGCTGTATTCTCATAAGCCATCCGTCCACCCTCAATCAGTTGGTTTTGTTCTGGCTTGGCTTAATGCCATAGCCATTGCAGATTGGACACCCTGGTTCGGTATGCCTAGCCTGTTCACCTTTTGCCAGAATTGCGCCAACAATTTGCGCTTGCCGTTTTGGATGGCGGTCGATTGCGGCAGCTTGAGAGTCAGTCAACGTCACTGAGACGCAGCTGCACAACTCACTAGCATTGGCACTCTGGAAATACATATCTTGCTCATTCCCGTGACAAAACATGGTCTTTTTCCTCAATTCTTGTTTGATGCTGCGCGGTCAAGACGCTCAATTTCTGCCAGCAGTAATGCTGCCGCCTTCACTAGATTTCTGCGATATGAGCGTGGCCTCCACCATTTGAGCGCGAATGGCCACACAGTACGGAAAGGGGGCTGCTTCTTGTATATCGGCTTTACTGCTTCTGGGGATGCGTAGTTCAGCGCGGCGCTGGCCAGCTCGCCATCAACATAGCTGTCGTCGCTGTCAGCGTCCCAGCCCTCTTCGACTACTTGGCGCTTACGCTCTGCCAAAACGTCCAGGGCCGCTTGAGAAAGATCCATGGTCATGGCTTTTTTTCCTCTTACTCGATGAATTTCTCGATGACGCCATCAGCCCCGATCAACGGGATGATACGCACCAGCACCTCATCCATGACTCCAGGCTCCGCCTTGGCGACAAACTTAGCTCGGCGCTCCTTCCACGATAGGGTTTGGATCAGGCTTGAGGCGACAACCGACGGCTCATCAATATTGCCTACCGGGACTTCGGTCGGATGATTGCGAATACTGGTGCTGATTGGGCAGCAGATAAGCAACCCGGTTTGCTTGTTGTACTGCTTTGAGGACAGTACCAGGGCGGGGCGGTATTTACCGATCTCCTTACCCTTGACAGGTTCAAAGTCCAGCAAAATGATGTCGTTACGGTCTGGTAGGTACTGCGCCATCAAACCCCCAGCTCAGTAATAGAAGGTTGAGCAAGCTCATCGGCATGTGCGCTATGCGTATCCAGTCCTTTCAGCAAAAAGGCCTCACTGAACGGCAGGTTTACCTTTCGCTTTGTGTTCACAGCAGCTTCGATAACAATTTTCCCGGCCTTCACATCAATGCTGATTGGGCTGGATACATCCAGATTGGCTTGAGCCAAAATCTTGCTGGGTATGCGAACAGCTGCACTGTTCCCCCAACGCTTAATTTCACTGTGCATAAAGAATCCTCACACATGGTTGTAGCAACACATGTATCTACATTATGACTCACCTCTGCATGTGTCAACATATGTATCTACTAAGGACCTGAATTCTGCAGCGGATTGTCTTGGGGAGTGGAGCATGAGCATAAGGGAGGGTCTGCTGGACTGATCACCAACAGGCCCACCCTGTTGCTCTAAGAGGGGAGGGGCTGTGTGTAAATTTGCGGATGACCACTACTTAGGCGTAATGATGCGGGATCCGGCGCTCAATCAATCGCGCTAAGCAAATGCTGGTGGATGTGTGACGGGCGGCTTGATAAGCCGCCCCGCGCTACCGCTTATTTTCATCCTCGGTGACCGGGTGCTCTTCAAAGTCATCGGGCAGCTTGGACAACCGTTCCGTCCAATTGCTGTTTTCCTCTGACTTAGCCCATTCCAGGCTCTGAGTTTGCGTCGATAAACTCGGCGGTGATTTCGTCTGCTTCATAACCGCCGCCTTTCGCGTAGTCGATAGCCTCCACAAGTTTGTCTGAAATGTCGTCGTGTCCGAACTCTGCTTTGAACGCCTCAACCCAAACCAACTGGGCCGCCGCCGCTTTCGCGCTGGCTTTCGCAGCAGCTTGGGCCAGCCTAACCAATTTCTTGCTTGCCATCTGTCGTGTACTCCTCTAACCAGCAGTCGAGTGAACTAAGAAGTGAGCTGGGAAATGGATCACCCCAAGCTCAGCTTTGCACAATGCCGTTTTCCTCTTGTCACACGTCCACTGGCTTGTTTTTGACATCGTCATAATGCAACACCTCCATATGGGCCCGCCATTCGATAGCAAGCCTACGCGCCTGCGCTTCTGTCCCATAGGTGGAAATGGAAAATGACTTGAATCTGGTAGTGCGGGAACCAACAGGGCCCTCGCGCCAGACGACCCCAAAAGCCTGATGGCTCTCGCAGAACGACACACCACTGGGCAGCCCGATTGATAGCTTGCTTTTATTGGCTCGCCTCGTTTTCCGCCCCCGCTCATTTTGAAGCGTCACGGTCAGGCCGAATGAGGCAGCGATAGCATCCCGAGCCGCCATCGCCGCTCTTGCATGACGGATCGGATAGTTTCTTTGTCTATCGCCTGGCACCCGTACCATGAGGGTTGTACCAGTCAAACTGATGTATTTACCGAACGGACTCACTACTTTTCCCTCTAATCTGATCACCCATTTCCATCCCACATCGATAGGGCTTTTGGGCTGGTGGATTGAAATTCAATGAGTCGATTCAAAACCAGAAGGCATCGTTAATCCTGCAAAACCTGTTTTTCGAACGCGGTCGGCACCGGGTACAAAATGGCGTGGTTCATTACGCCAACATCACGCCAGTTCCTGCACCATGGGGCGCGATTTTTCCAGCTGCTTCGACGCAGAACCAGTGTAATCCGCTGTAACAACGGTGTTGTGGCACTCGGCTTCCGCTCAACCCGCCAGCCACAAGCTTCAAGCCGGGAGCAAAGACTATCCAATCCAAATGGCGTCTTAACCACAATGGGCCTCCCAAACATGCCTGCTTCCTCGATCGTATCAAAGGCGCTCTCAAACCATTGTTTCTTGATGCCATGAGTCATTACGCCGTTTGGGACATCTTTGGCCAAGCCATGTTCAAGGTGCGGGTACAAGCGACCTTTCACGTCCAGGCACCATTGCAATCTCGGTGAGTTAAGCGGGAGGGACACCAGGGCCCCTTTGTGTATTAAGCATCGGATTCTCATATAGATGGAAAGCAGCAGTACGCTGATCACAAGGGTGGACTCCCAGCTCACGCCATACACCAGTGCATTCCTAGTAAGCACCGGCAATATAAGCAACAAGGCTGATGGCAGTTGGTACTCTGGGCTCTTCAGTGCGATCTGCCACTTGGGCGCCGTTAAGTTACTGACAAATGCCTTCATGACAAATGCCTTCATGATGATACCTATGTAGTGGGTGCTTGAAATCGAATGGAACGAAAACGCACCATAAGGGCCCCTCAATAGCTCAATGTCTGCGGCTGAACCCTTCACCTGCGCGTTCAGCCCAAGCTACGTTGTGAGGGGGTGTTATTTTGATACCCCGCTATTTTTAAGGCACCTCTTTAGTAAAAGACGCTCTCGCGGCTACGGGCACCAGTTATCTCGCCTGCTTTTCCCAGATAAAGATACGGTTGGCATCTTGCACGGCGGCGCGGGTAACCAACCCTGGTAAGGTGATCTCCTGATGGGGGAGGGCAAGCAGATGCTTGTGTTCGTGAGTAACCAGGTTACCGGCCATGATGTAACGACTGCGCTTGAGGATCTTGTGCTCCTCGATCCCCATGACGCTGCCGCCACTCTCGCCCACACGGACCCGGTGGGTCACAAACAAGCCGTAGGTCACATCCGGACGATGCTTCACTACTGCAGAGATCGCGTCCTGGCGAAGTACATGCTCGCCATAGCGCACTGGGGCATTCCCCGTAGTGGTTAAGCTATCCATCAACTGTCGCCACAATCCCTGAAACTTTGGCTCTGGCCGGAAGTCTGGCGATTGTTGGTAGTTGTCGGTTGCGATGGCTCCAAGCTCTTTGGCCACAACACCGTTACCGGCGCCAATCTCGAGAGCCTTACCAGTGCCGATCTCTTTGCGCAGGAAGTCGACGAGCTCGCAGGTGGGAAACACGAACAGACCGTTAAGACCGCCAAACACACGAAGCTGATCATGGGGGTACTTCAGATAGACCTCTGCAGGCACAACCTTCGGCATCCCATCTTCATCGAGCACCTCTCGTTCCAGCTCAGCAAGCAGATGTTTATCCCCATCGATCAACCTGGTTGTCTTCTGGCTGAGGATGTTTGTCATTACGTCATTCATTGAGCGCATAGCTCCTTTTGTCGGCTAAACAGACCATGATGGCTGGTGGGCCAGATTGAGATCTTTTGGCTGCCCATCACCAGGTATCAAAATGGTGAGTTGGCGTAGTAGTGCATTGTCCCCACTGTCCTTGCCAACCGGTTGTGAACCAGCATTCTTATCAGCGGTACGCATGCCTATCTATTGCTTCACGTCGAACTTGAAACGGTCCATCGGTCGTTGTTCCTTCACAAATGCAAGACCACGAACCCGCGAGACTTCGTATTTGAGCTCTGCGGCTTTCTGGTAGCACTCATCCAGTCCCCGCTGCCATTCTTCCGGGGTTGGGTCATATGTCTGGTTGGCATTGGATAGTTCGACATAGTGGAGGGTCTTCCCAGTCCCCAAGTCGCCGCTAATGAGCCAAGCCATTTTGAATGTGCCGTCCAGGTTGATACACGCCTTACGCATGGCAACACTCCTTTTTGGCATCATTCCAGCACTGGAGGAACATCACCCACCAGGCAGCCTTTCCTGCGAAGTAATCGTCGGCGTGCCCATCTTCGGCAACTCGCTTGATGAAGAAATACAGGCGTGGTGCTGCCAGGCTTTGCATCGCTGCAATGAAGGCATCGACCTTCGCGCCGTGGATCTCCTCTTTCATGCGGGTGACGGCTTGTTCTGCGCTTAACTTGAGCGACGCCAAATCAAAAGAAACCCCGTTTAGCAAAGACAGAGCTTCGCTCTGCAATTCCGGATACCCGAGCTCACGCGTCGGGTGATCATCTTCGAACTCATCATGAGAGAGCATGTCACCATAAAGGAACCGGCACACGGAGTTAACGCCATCGCTCCACCCCCCAATAAAAGCCTCTCGACCGGCTGGGAAACACTCCTCGACAATATCTAACAAGGCATTGGTTTGCGACATAGTGAAGTCACACAGCGCCAAGGCTTTTTCGTATTCGTTTCTGAACATGGTATTTCCTCAACCTACAAAGCCATCCGTTGCCGAGCTGGCGCGATAGCGCCTACCGGTTGGATGGGGTGTATGGGGTGGCTGGTGGCCAGAGCATTGATCTGTTTCTCCAGCAGCATGGACTGCAGCTGCTGGTACAACCCTGCCAAACCTTGCGCCAGCATGGCATCACACAGCACTTTGCGGCCACGCCCGCGCCCCCAAGAAGTGGTTTCACTGATACTGCCGTCGTCAACAGCCTCTTTCCAGTAGGTGTGTGGCTTGGTGACCAGCATGTTTTGAGCGGTAGCACGTACATTCAAGCTATTATCCCACACCGCCAATGTCAGCAGAACAAGGGGGCTCAATGCTGGGTTTTGTGCGAGGCTCTGCCGGATTTCCCATTCATCCTTCAACATCGCCTTGAGTACGCCCTGTGGGGTGGAGGGGCTGTTGGCCACCCGATCTCTAACCGCTTTCTCCGGGTCGCCCGCCAATCGCGCCAAACTATCAGCATCAAGCTTGGCATTGCCTGCAACTACGTGGCGAACCGTGTGGCTATGATGATGGGAGAGCTGTTCCAGCAACCGGGGGGATGCCACATCACTCGCCCCCACACCAGAACTGACCGAATTGTTCTCATCAGCAGCCAACTTTGACAACACGGTCTCTGTCGCACTGGGATTTGTCGCCACTGCACGCCTGATCTGCCAAATAGGCTCACTGGCCAATTCAGCCAACAATGCCAATGGCGCATTTGGATGCCCAGCAACGACTCGACGGATGGCAATCTCCGGGTCTCCCCCAAGAACCACCAGCGCCCCTGCCGGTGCCTGTCGGTGGTTTGCGACCGCCAAGCGAACATCCTCTGAAGGATCTCGGCTCAACATCTGCAGCGTCTCTGGTGAAGTAGACCTGTGCATCGCAACCAACTTGCGGAATTCCTTGTTTGGCTCGTACACCCCCAGTGCAAGCGTATGTGCCGGTGCGGACGGATTGCGAAGGACCCCCTCTCTGATTGCTTCCACATCATCAAAAAACAGTTTTTCCAATGTCTCAGGGAGCGTCTTTGGATTTTTGGCTAATGCCCACCGTGTTTGCTCATCAACGCCTTTCATCAGGGGATCCATATCTCACTCCTATTCCAGAATCACTACACCCAGCGCTACGCCCACATAAACTCGCTCTTATTCATGTCCGGGAGTGGGTAATGCATGGATGAAGGCCTGGACGATCTCCGTAATAGTGCATCCCTCATGACGCGCATCATGCAGCGCATGATGGGGAACACCAATAAATGGCACCTGGTACTTCGGGTCAACGCCAAGCAATAGACGCCCCATCCAGACGACTGTTCGCATTGATTCATTCCGGCGAAAATGCCACAGGTCACCCAGACCAAGCTGCTGACTAGCATGCGTCAAAATGGTGTTGTCGAATTCAGGCCCATTCCCCATTACCTCAACACACATGCCGGTACTGCGCTCAATGTCTTCAATAAATGACTTCAGTCCAATTAATGCATCCACCAGCTGGATGCGCTCATCGGAATAACCAAACACCTCCTCCCATGCCTCCGGATTGCTTTCTCTCTGCCCATGCCAAAAAGACAGAGTCTCCTCATCCGTTACTCGGCCAGGCTGCTCTAAATTAACCCGAACATAGAATTCCCCGAGGACCTCTTTAGTCACGACGTTCCGGGCTACTAGCGCAATGGTCGCGATAACAGCATCAACAGTCTTTGCGAGCGTCTCAATATCTAACGGCGCCACACATGGCGTGACCGTCGGGTGGCGGGGGTAATGGCTCACTTGATTACCTGACTGCATGCTAAATCTCCAAAAAACCAGCTTATAAAATGAATTTATTCACGCTATTTATTGTATATGTTGACAGAAATAAAGCAATGGACAACACTGTTTTTATGTTGCCAAAATGACAAAATAACCGAGCAATGGAGACCCAGCATGACTACAAAACCAAAGGCAAAATACATGCAAAATGGCCGCACCCCTCAAGCAAACGCCAGTTATGTGAAAGAAATTGTCCGCCGCACAAGAGCCCAATTACTGCGCGGCGACAGCATCGCTCAAGTCAGCTTCTACTTGGTTGGCGCCATCCTTCAAGGTGGACAGAAGAACAAAATTCTTGAAGAGCTTGCAAAAACCTCTTCACAGCTGGTGGCCGAGACAAAAAAGGCCCTCGCAGAGCATGACCGCCTAAAAGCGCTGCGCCAAATCAAGAAAATATAATCACATTATTATTCCTTGTGTTGACATGATGATGCCGATTAACTATGATCTAAATGTCAGCGGCCAACGGCCATCACCTCAGTCAGGACATGCAGCATGAGACAACTTAAAAACAATCAGATCATTATCGGCGGCACCTTTGCGATACCCAAGCTGAAGGCTGTAAAGCTTTGGACCTCTATTCTCGCTGTATGCGCTGTTATTGCAGTCATCGTGCTTTCCGCAATAAACACCTTACTCCTTGCCATTGGAGTGATTGAGCAGCCGCTGTTCGGCCCTGAAATCATCCTCAGTAGCATCCTTGCCTTTTTCCTCGTTCTGTCAGTCAGCATCATTGTGATTCTGGTCAGAGCGACCACTATCAATAACAAGAGCAAAAAACATGCACACAACAAATAACGCAACGCTTAACGCCGTGGCCATTGCCAGCTCCATGGGTATCGACAACTCGCTGCTGGAAGCTTGGGGTAATGGCTGCGTCGAGCTGTATGGCTTCATTGGGGAGTGCGCCACCCTTGTGACTCAAGAAGAGGAGTATTTGACTGACGCCCTGAATGCCACCCAAGAGGGCTGGCCGGGAGTGTTCGCCTATGAAGTCAGCGAGGCGGTCGCAACAAAAATCCGTGCCGCGATTAGCGCAGGGGACGCCCCATCAGATGCGCTGGTGGTTGAATGGACTCGCGAGCAAATAGAAGAGTTCTGCCGTAACGAGACAAACGGCGTCGATGTGTGGGAAGCCTACAAGTACCGCTCAGTGACCTTGGCAAATAGTGCGGGAAGTCAGCCCAGTTAAGTGAGTCAACTAGGTGGCCTCTCAGGGGGCTATCTGGAGGAAGCACCAGTGCGTGTGACTGGAAGGGGAGGGGGATGTTACATCCCCTAGACTACAGGTGACACCTTGTCTTTGCCTGTCGACGTAGATTAACTCTCGATGCTTGCCCACTGGTAAGCTCAGCGTACTGGATCCTTTGGTATAGGTCAGTTTCATTAACAGCAAGCAAGCCATCCCCCAATGAGCAAGGCACAGTCAACATCTTCATGGATAGGCTCAGCTCACAAGCAGCAATAGCCTCCCCAATCACCCCATCTGTCAGCACCTCAAGCCTCTTGTTCACAGCAAAGAGGAGCTCTGATGAATACTCATCTGCACACTCTTCATGAAGCACCTTTAGCTCCAGCAAGAACGCAATCGGTGTACGCATGCAATTCACGGCATCCAGGTGCGTCAGACCACCAGATTGGTGCATGCATTCTTCAATGCATCGTATTGGAACATTCGGGTTTTCTAGCATCCGGCTTTTCAGAGATAGACTCTTTAAATCCCAGATCGCATTAAGGCGCTCTGCCTGGCACGCTGGATTCGCCAACAGGTTATGTTGTACACCAACATCCGGGTAGCAAAGCAACTTTCCAACTAACTCATCGCTGCAGTTGCTGTTACCTGCAACCGCTCTAACTACCTCCGAGCAGTCGTTCGATAACCAGGCAAGAAGATCGGCTGGAGTTGCAGGGTTCTCAGCTATGCCTTTTCTGACATCCTTGCTTCGGCTAGAGGCAAGTTTGCTCAAAACCCCTATCGAGAGATTAGGATTGCGCAACGCCTCATGTATAACATCGCGGCAATCGTCTTCCAGTAACGCTGACACGCCCTCTGAAGGAAGCGCTAGGTGCATGGCAACCCTTTCCCTCACCTTGTCGGCAGGATCGCGCACATGGGCCATCAGGAGCTCAGGCGACGCACTTCGATGGCTTAGCGCTATAGCGCGGACTCCCGCATCAGGATCCGCAGCAAGAGCCTCCATCACACCAGGTGTTACATCAACGCTGGCCGCAACAGCCTTTCTAACATCCAGACATGGATCCTTGGTTAGCTTCAGCAACCATTCACTCGGCAGCCTGTTATAGGAAACAAGACTGCTTCGTACCAGCTGATTGCTGTCCAATAGCAACGCATCCTTCAGGCAAGTGGCCACATGTTGATTTTTTGCAAGATTGCACCTCACCGAGTGGTGATGATGCCGAATAAGAACAGAGACTTCGTGAGAGGTCAGTCCCGGCTGCAAGGCCGCATTGGCATCATTTAGATAGCTGAAGTCGACATCCATACTTACCCCGAAGGTTGAGATTGGCGGTGCGATTGAGGTCTCCATTCTACACCCATCCAGCCATGGGCCGTTCATTTACTCGATTAATCGGTGTGTGATATAAACCAAAGTGAAGCTCCGCTTCTACCCCTAGTACGACTGTACATAAGGCTTGTGGTTGAGCCACAAAAGACGACACCCTTAGTGTCGTCTTTTTTTATGCCCCAGAAAGCCGCGTCCAGATCCAGTCCTAAAACTGATGCTGAGTTGGTCACAATTGGAGTAGGCAGCCTTGGGGCTGGTGGAAGGAAACTCCTATGCCATCAGACAATAGGTTGATTGAAACCTAACCTGATGACGATGCATTCGATGACACCTAATATGGCAAAAAAGCTATGCCATCTCACACATTTATAACAAATGAAATTCTTCCGGAGCATTGTGCCAACTAAAAGTCTGCAGAACGCTTAAGCGCAATCGCGACATATACGTCAGGTGCATACCACACATATCAAATATTGAGATCGTTAAGCGTAATAAGCATGTCCATGGGGGGAGGGTGGGGAATACCGCTGATTCAGAAGCCTTTCCAAAGCACAGCTCAACGAAATCAATTGGAATTCACCTTAAGTGTGTTCAGAATATCGCCCCAATAACAAGCATTAAAAACCACCTTGACGCCAAAACAGTGTTTTCTCCCCTTCTTGGATTTAAATAAGATTTGGCGAAAAACATTGCATTGTCGGCTAATCAGCCTTTTTATCACACAAGCAAACGCAAAGAACCGCCTTTCCGCAATATGCTCGCCACCACCCCATCGCACAGATGGGTTCGAAATAGGCCTATTGGTGACACCTTGGGAATTGGTCGATCATGTTCGCACTCAATATGCTATTCCAGCAATATGCATACGCACTTCGGAAAGGCGCCATCCTTGAATGGTTACAGAGGATTGCTTGCATCATATGCTAGATGGAATACCCGCTGCGCATTCAATGCGTTTATTCATGCATCACAGAAATGCACCGTTCTCAGCATCGAACAATTCTGGTGCAAGCTTGATTTAGAGCCCCAACAAAATGGCTTCACAGAAATTAACTCGGAAATTATGCGACAGCCAGAGCGCCACCAGTCTGAAAGGCGGCTATATCAGCGAGATTGCTTTCAAATAGTTTTCAAACAGTGATGAAAACAAAGCTTAGACCGAATAATTTCTGTTGTTATGACTCATATCCTCAACGCTACCAAATATATCGACTTAATACTGCTGGATTTCGCTCTTGAAAGACGGAAACGCACCATTCTCAGCATCAATGTTTTATCATCAACTGTGATTAATCAATCTGGATGCAGCCATAATCCGCATTTGAATCAATATGTTCTTGCTGGCGTATCATCTTGCTTAATATACCATCCGGAATTTACACAAATGACACCTTGCCACCTCGACGCATAACCAACTTTGATTGCTGAAATTGCCATTATTGCTTGGCCACAAACAAAATAGCTGTCCTACAGTGCATTTCACTCGCTCCCTTCACTTATCATTCTGATGAAGCCGTATTTGAGGTTGTCGAAGTTTCATGGCGGTCAATCGAGCGGGAAATGCACCTCCGACAGCATCTAAGTCCGCTATGTTGGTGTGTTGTCGATCATCATCGGATCCAAACTCGGAAAGGCGCCCTTCTGGAGCGTTTTGTGGCGGGCATTTTACGCCAATGAACACTGTTTGTTGTGTCGTTTTGGGGTGGCTGAAATGGGCCTTGGTGTATATTAATGTTGCAACATAAGCGATCCACTAATCCACCATAGAGAACCACACACAGAAACTGTTTAGAAGTGATCCTAAAAACCACCAGAGATCCATCCCGAGGTGCGTCAAATCTGGCTATAAATGACCCCTTGCCGACAGCATCTCCGATGCTCAAGTGGGGTAGGCAACCAGGTCGAAAGAAAGACTTGGCTGTCATTGCGATCCGGACACTTTCCGGCTCACTTAACCGCTGAGACAAAGGCGGCATTCATAGACTTTGGCCCTGAACTGCATTTTCTGAGAAAGGCTCCCAAAAGTGCCAATCCCGCCACCATACACTGGTTTTGACGCATCCCGGCATTCGAGCTTACCCATAGGCGTTGTTATAACGCCCCGACAGTCATTGTTCTCACCAATTGGCGTTAAAATAACGCCAAGCTAGCAATTGCAAAGCCATTTAGGCGTACTTTTAACGCCTATAAGGCATTTACACAGACAGTAAGGCGTAGGTTTAACGCCCAAGCGGCATTTTAGTCGACACCTAGGCGTTGCTTTAACGCCTTTGAGGTGTGCGAGCTGATTTCTAGGCGTTCTTTTAACGCCCACAGGCTTTCAGCGACCATTTCTAGTATCTGGCCATAAAAATCTGCCACACCGCTGTTGGGCGCTTTGTTATGTATGGCCTCGAGATAAGTGAGGAACCAGGTTCGGAGTTGCCATTCCGATCGAGCGCCCTGGCGTTATTTTTACGCCTTCGCAGTATGGATAACGAGTGGATACTATGAGGGAAGCCTCCGCAGCCATCATTAAGCCGAGGTCCACTCCGTGAATTGAGATAATGGCCACCCAAGCCTGGCGTTGTTTTAACGCCTTATCATCAGTAGCTAAAGGGAGATTTATTGTTATACGAAATGACGCTCTAGTAACTCGAGCGAGTGGGAGAAGGGCGGGGTAATTAAAAAGGGCCACTTAAGGCCCTTGTGAAATCAAATGATCTTTTGACTCGATCTTGGCGATGTAGATAAAGATGGCAAAATTATTTTGGGGTCTTTTTTATTTTCCGAATTAGCTGGGCCAGCTACATGTTTTGCTTCATCAGCCTGAATGAATCCTTGGGATTGTGCTTGCTCAAGTGTGATCACATTTACTTTAACCCCGGCGTCTTCGATAAACTTGCTAACTGAAGATATGAACTCATCATCCCCCCAGATAGTCGGCTTAATTGCACCGCTCTTAGCTGCAGATATGATAAGTTTTGCAATCTCTTCATACTCCGATGGTACGGCATCAAAGTTAGCTACATTTTTTTTGATTTCAATGCTATTGCCGGTACTAAGGGGGATGTCTACAGTGCCTGAGGACATCCATTTCACTGCATGAGCAACAGTTACTTTAAATCCCATATGCTCTAAATCAGAAAACCATTTATACGCCGCTTTTTTTGTCGCTGCATCAGCAAGAAGCCAATTTGTCCCATTAATAAAATCATCCTCATTAACATCAAAGAATGACTTATGTAATGCTTTTGGTATATCAGCATTGTTTGTTATATCAATATTCACACCACCAAGAGAAAATCCACCGCGAACACGACAACCTTGTTCATCATCCGGTGTTTTTTTTAATCCTGGCACCACATCATCTTCTTTTTGTTTCGCCTCAGCCTCTTGTGGCCGAGCAACACTAAGCGGAATGCATTTTGGTATTACTCGGCGTTTTTTAGCATCCTGACTGACCGTTCCCTGTGCAGGAGTTAAGTCTTGAGGCTTGCTTTCCGCTTCCTTAGAACCAAGGAAGCTATCCAACTCATTCATCATATTGTTTTGCATATCTAACCCTCCAGCATGAGTTTATATTATATCATATAAACTCATTCGGCATATGGATTGCCACTACCCATCAACTATAAAGGCAATGAAAAGATGTTTAATCCCCCGTATCGGGGAAGCCTCAATACAGATCTAAAAATGCAAGACCGGCACTCATGGGTTCAGCAGATGCAGATATAGGGTCAATGCAAGCTAAACTTGGTTGACACTTACGGTTGGCCCGTCAAAGTCGGTGACGATATTGCCGTCACTTCGAGGTGGCTGGTAGGGCTTGCCCGGTGCTGTGGCGGGCCCAGCTGGGCAAAGTTTGCAAAACCAGTCAGATAAGTTTGTCAAAGCGAGTGACGATATTGCCGTCACTTCGAGGTGATTGGTAGGGCTTGCCCGGTGCTGTGGCGGACCCTGCTGGGCAAAGTTTGCAAAAACAGTCAGATAAGTTTGTCAAAGCGAGTGACGATATTGCCGTCACTTCGAGGTGATTGGTAGGGCTTGCCCGGTGCTGTGGCGGACCCTGCTGGGCAAAGTTTGCAAAAACAGTCAGGTAAGTTTGTTAAACCAAATGACGATATCAACGTCACTCTGGAAGCGGGTTTGTTTGCATTTTCGGATGAAACAACGATGAAATGAGTTGGCCAGACGGGCCAACTCATTGAAGAGTTAGATTCTTAGACATTCCATGATGTCTTCAAAATCGTCACTAAATTCCCCATCTGTTACGGTCACATCAGACGGAGGGACAACACTCGCACTAGGGAGTTGTGGAGTGGTGACTTGCGGTTTCTCGTCTTTGACTAAAAGACTGTCATCGCTCAGTGGCTTGGGAAGTTCATTGCTCGCTGCCTTACCTGACTCAACTACCTGCATCAATGTTTTATCATCTTGCTTCAACTCAGAAAGCCCAGGTGTCTGCATCATGGCCAAGTCATGACATACAACTTCAGGCTGGATGGTCGGGGTAAGTTGGATATCCGAGGCATGTTGGATCAGTGGGGCAGGGGAGGCAGGGGAGGCAGGGGAGGCAGGGGAGGCAGGGGAGGCAGGTTGATTACGACCGGCAAGATCCAATGCAATAGGTGTACTCATGTAGTCAATAAAAGTTCTATTGGCTTGTAACACCGCTGAACTGTCAATGGAATGAATAGCCTGGTCAAATGCCAATCCTAGCTTAATCTGCAGGAGGATCGCTGCCACGCATAGCTCACTCGAAGTGATGGCAGCGGTTTTTTTATATGCCGCGATCACGCTCTTGAACTTACTCGCCAGGTCACCAGTGAGATCCAGTCTCTGCTCAGCAAGTCTTTCTGCAGGGATGTTCTGTATGAAATTTCTTGCTGCAGAGCATGCCGCGAGCACCTCTTGCCTTGCTACCGGATAGATCGCAAATAATTGGGTCAGAGCCACTCTTAGGTCAGGAGTCGCAGTGCCAGATGGGAAAGTGTTGGATTCACTCATGAGCCCGATTTTCACGATACGTAAGCAGTATCTGCTTGGTTTCATAATTCACCTCTATACGAAAACGGCCCGAAGGCCGTTAAATTGTTTACATCAAGAGGATCTGGCCGAACCTTGTGAAGACTGCCGCTGCTCAGCTAAGTGGAGCATTTTTGCACGCTTCCACATAGCTCGAGCATTCGCAAACACCGGCTCATCGTGGAGCCTTTGAAGATCTTCGTCAAAAAGCTGCAGTTGACTGTAATGTTCCTTGGCTGTGCCGCCCAAAAGTACCACGCGTTCAACTTCGCTGCCCTTATATCCAATTAGGCCTTTGATGCTGTGACGAAGGTTTGAGAAGAACTCGTTCTTGATTGCTTCAATGTCAGACTCAAGATCGATGCGCGAACCGTGAGCAGTTCGTGCCGCATTGGTCTTGAGTGCCTGCTCAATCTGAGCGTGAGTGACACGATTACGTGGAATGCCTGTCCGGCTGCTGATCATTCGTCCAATGTAATCAAAGAGGTGGTTACCACCTATCTGCAAGGAGTCTGATGCCGCATCAATCTTGGAATCTCCGACAATCAAAACATCGGTAGTATTGCCACCGATATCAATGTAGATCCGAGACTCTTTAGAAATCGCTTTGTTGACGACGATATTCCCCTGTTCATTGACAACCATCCGGTCATCCATCCAGGCCGCAACCGTTTCAGCCATTACATCTACCTTTTTGATGTTGGCTACAGGGCTGGCAGATAGCTTAACCTCCCCCTCTGGAGTGGTATCTGCATAGTGGTAAACAGGTGTGTTTAGATTTTGAACCACTCTGGCAATGTTGTCTTCGCGCCAGCTAAAATCATGAGTGTGGTAATAGGCCATAATAGGCAGGCCGACACATAGATGAAGAGTTTTTTCTGGACCACCAAGGTTGGCCTCAAAAAGAGCCCTGTTCACAAGAATACGGTTGACTTCGTTATATTGGTAGTCAGCGTTAGTAGTCTCCAATGGCACAGCAGCATTCACATGGTAAAGGCCTAATTTTCCATCTCCCCCCTTCGTTGCCATTGTGGTTTTGTCATCATCATCCTTCTCCGAAGACCGGAGATTCGCAAGCCCAAAACCAACATGGCTAGGAATTTGACGAGTAACTACTCGCCCATTGATTTGGGTGTAAAGCTTGATTTGATTTGACCCATTGTCAATACCTACGTATGACAATCCGGCCTTTGGAAAACTCATATCCACCTCCAGCTAAAATGCTTTCAACGTAGCATATAAGCAAAATCAAAAAAAACCAACATGAATCCAATGCGATTGCAATCAAATGCCAAGGAAAAGCAATTGCCAACCACACTAAATGCAATGCCCTTTTAATCTACTATTAACTTTCTGCATGGCAGTTATGATGCACAGAATTTCCGCATAACTATGCGCGTCAGTTTTGTTCGCATGCTGTCACGTATAGTTACAATTTTTTTACCTGCAATGTTTAAACAGTGGACATATGAGAGTTAGAGTATCTATACTCTTACAAGGTATAATAAAAAGAAGTGCATAATCCAAATGGATATATGCAATACAAAGACCATAGGGTCTACTCATATCAAACTAGAAGAACACAGCCTAACACAGGCGATTTCTGAACCATCTTGCTCGTAGGCAATGGCTCTGAATTTGGAGAAGAACATGAAACCCAAAAACATCCCGCTAATCGGAACTGTTTTTACAAAGACCACAGACGAATCGACATGCGAAGTTTTCACCGTCGGAAATGTCTTGTTGCCCGCAGGAGTGTCAGCTCCAAAAGGTGGCATATCTTTTTATTACGGCGCTAAAACAACTAGCACCCAGTCACTGTCGTTGGCCTTCAGACATGCGAACGATATGGGGACGAACCTTGTCCAAATTAACTTTGAGGTGGTAGGTAACTGTGCGGATGGCATGCTGACCAAGGATGAGCTGCCAGAGGCAAAGTTCATGCACCTGGAAAGAATCGATCGGTACATTGCGGATCTGATTTGCCCATTATTTGTAGCGTTCATGAACAAGCATGGGCGATCGTTCACAAACGTGTCGTCTGTCAAAATGCTTTGCAGCGAAATCGCTCGGAACATCGACTTTGTCTCTGAGTTGCATAATGATGAAGCGTTCAACCACCTCGATGTGATCGTGTACCCAGTCATCGAGGATGATGGCAAGCGTAGTGTTCGTGGGATCCTTTTCCGGGATGAAAACTTAAACTACGACACTTTTTATAGCCCGATTTTCGAGAATGCAAAGTTTGAGCTTGACCGAACACTGTTCAAATCATCGAGTGGCGATCTCGTAGACAACCTCACGCTGAACAAGACTAATGAGAATCACTCTCGCTCACTGAGCATGTAAAAAGTTGAAGTCAAGAAGGGCTGCATTTGATGCAGCCTTTTTTTTATCTATCAAAGACCCGAGACTGATTGTCTTACAGTAGTTTATGAAAACCACGCTTAGTGCTAATATGGGTGCATATAAACATAGGCAATCGTGCGTAAAGACGCTTCGATTACATGAGCTGGCTTTATCATCCGAAAATTCTAGCCACCTCCACGTACTCGCTTGCTGGATCTTTCCCATTGAGTGAAATTGCCGAATAGCCATTGGGTCTTTTGAGGCAAACTTAAATGAGCAGAAATCGACTACCAAAATCATTTCTCAATGAATTGGAAAGCCGTATCGATATAATTGATCATGCATCCAGGCTTTTAGACGTTAAAAAAAAGGGCCGAGATTATTTTGCCAACTGCATTTTTCATGAGGAAAAATCAGATTCATTAAGCTTCTCACAGGAGAAGCAATTTTTCCATTGCTTTGGATGTGGTGAACATGGCGGTGTCATAACGCTACATATGAGAGCGACAGGCCTCGATTTCATGTCTACAGTGCATGCATTAGCTGAAGAATATCATATCGAAATGCCCACTCCAGAGAACATGACGGAGTCAGAAGATGCTATTGCCATTAAAAACATAAAGAAAGAGGCTAAGCTTTTATTTTCAAATATAAGTTTAGCCTGCTCACTGCACACTCCAAGTGAATATGAAAAAAAGATACTGAGTCAGATTGAAGAGAAATGGAGCGCCTTCACAAACGTCACACCTATTTGGTGGGGAGGAAGTGAGTATGCAGATAAGTTACTAACTAATACAACTAAAGAGCGGCTTCTCCAGGCAATCACTTACTGCGGTGTCAACCTATCAGAGTTAAAGAAGCCAACAGCATTGCTTACTTTTACAGGACACTCAGACAATGAAATTGTCGGCCTATTAACTCCTGGGGGGGAGGTTTGGTCTCAAAACCCTGACATTCCGCTAATAGGGATCAATAAAATCAGCAGGGGCAAGACAGATGCAATTGAAGTTTTTATAGCCGGGGATGCTTCTTTTCAACACATTCCAGAGTCTCGTCATATTTCATTTATGAATCGAGATAACCTAATGAAGATAAGGTCCCTATCAAAGGCAGCGTTACTTCGCTACAGTGAAAAAATAATTTTCCATATTCCGGAGCGTCTTAAACCAGAAACAAAGGAACTTTTGGGGACTTATAAGGATGGCGATCTACTTTATGTAACCCATGATTTTAATTCAGAGCCTCAAGGGCTCATAACATACCTCAGAAACCTGCTATCAAGCCGGTTGCTACTTGCCTTGCATGAGGCTCCAGAGCGGCAGGCTGATCTGGAAAGGTTGTTGAATGAAAACATGGTCGACCTGAAAATTAGACCAGACCAACATCGATTTGCGTCATTGATGCTTAAACAACAGGTCCTTGAGTTTGTTCGGCACGCAATCACAAAGAACCATCATATATTCAATAATCCATCACCTACACTTGAGCCTACAAAGTTAGACGCCTCCGAAAGCAATTACAATCCAGCCAGGCGAGCTAATTTAAAAATATAGCTTTTTCTATCGTGGCCTAGAGGTTGGCAGGTAGGCCACGTTATCATTCTTAACCTCTTCATTTCGGTCATGTTTAGCTAGCACGTCATTTATATATGAGATGCTCCTTGGAGATATAAATGACGGAGCTTCAATAGGGATTAACTCCACTTCCACTAGGCCTAATGCAAATGGCGACAATAGAAATTGATAATAATAGTGAAATCCAGATAAACCACAGTTAATCCGCGCACCTCTAAAGTATCCGTGCATAACACCTGTAGTCAACTTACTAGCGACCTCATCAAATGAGTCATGATTAATCCAATCATCATCTACTTTCTCAATTCGTATATCAGTCTTAAGTTTAAGGTGAACAAGGTATCCTTTGTTAACATCATTAAACGAAAGAGTTCTTCCACAATGGTCTGTATAGACGCGAAGAACAGCAACTGGGTCATATGTGTAACTGTATTTATTGACCAGAATTTTAACCACATCGCTCCCAGTTACGGTGACGAACTTATTCTCAAATCGTGGGCTATAATAAACAATGCCGCCTGACTTCAGGGTAGGGATAAACTCAAAACCATTGTCTTCAAGTAGCGTCTTTATTTCCAAGTTTGAGCAATGTCGACTATTGGACGTCGCAACAAACTCAAACCCACCAATCTTATCCTGAAACAGTTTCGAGATAACGTAATATTTATTTGTAAAAACTAAACGCGCAGCAACGACCGGTGAGTCCACGATAGCTAAGGACTTGAGTTTCATGGAGTGAACTAATTTCGAGTTACACCCGCTATACAAAACCGTCCCTGCCTTTAGTTCCAAACTCATAGCTGCGACTCATTGAAATCCCTGCAGCTACTATACTGGGTTGTTTTAAGATCTGCAGCTCCTATTTACTCGGGCTTAAAATGAGTCACAAGAATGGGACCTGGCCGCAAAGCCCCGCCACAGCTGACCTGCCGAAGCCAATTTAACATAAAATATCCGGTTGCGCAGTTGTGTATTTACAGTCTGATCGGCGAAGACGGCAGGGTAGGTGATGGCTATTGATTGCCCAGCACAACACATGGCCATCACCGGACCCGCAATTAACATATATTTAACTGAGTAGATCTAATTAAAATTAAACAAAGTGTGTTAATAACTCCCATCAACATGGTTTTCAGATTGTTTTTGCACGACAAAACTTGTACGCAAGGGTGGTTTTTGATCAATTAAGTTTGCACACCAATAAGCTGAGAGTGCGTCTGTGGAGGGACTTGATGGACGCTGGGCTAGGGGAGTGAGAGATAACGGACTACTAATTTATAATCCAAGTGCAAGTTGCATCACAAAAATGAACGATATGGCATTCTACAGAGGAGGACGGGGGCGAGGGCGTGGCATGATCAAAAAAGCCCAGGACAACGACTGGGCCACATACTATCAATAAAAATAAATCAGGATCACTGCTGTTAGTGCTGATAATGAATGCAGCAATATTGGAAGCAAAAGCCCTCCACTCAGAATCCTTGCCCAAGTGTAAACGCCTGACAGGGCTACGAACTCCACAAAAGTGCTGATGTTATTGTATTGCTTATGTATAAGCGAGAATAAAACTGCGACAAGACATGCCCCCAACCAAATTGTCCAACTGCGCGATGTTTTGAAGGCGTTCAGCATCATCCCTCTAAATAAGATCTCCTCACCGACTGGAGCCAACAAGAAGATGGTGATGAATACAACTGATAACTCTTTTGCTGGTCTATTTAGCAGATCTAAAACCCATTGTTCTGGGGGTTCAGAAAGCAACTTGCTGTAGATGAACCCAGCCAAATACACAAGAATCACTGCAACTGTCGGCCAGGCAGATGATCTTTGCATTACTCTACCCACTCCCAATGGAGCAACCCATCTATGATAGGGGGCTAAAACCACCAGCAAAAAGCCCAGCCCAGCCATATGCCCCAAGGCCAAATAGTAATTACCCAATCCATACTGAATAGACAGTGCGGTGGCATACTGCATTGAATGAAGCCATCCGAACCAAACCAAAAGCGCAATTGCAAACAAAATGAATCTGTAGCCGATCCTGTAGCATTCCTTGAACAATGTCACAATTAATTTCCCTCACATTTTAAATCGCACCCACAAGCGTATTGCGAGTCTAGTTATCATCAAGTAGGCTATTACTGCCGCCCGGTGATGGTAGGTTTTATGCATATCCACTTACAGGGGTACGCAATTCACTGGGCGGCACTTACTGTTACAGGGTGCCAAATTATACGTAAAAGCGCATGTTGTTTTTCAGAAACGACTATTTTTCATCAAGAAAATCGCCCCAAAGAATCATAGATGCCTATCCATTTGACCTTGAAAACACCTCGTGGTACTGTTTTTATATACAGCATATAATAATTTATTATGTTGACCAAATTTAATTGGCACAACAATACCAAGGGGTGTTTAAAATGATTTGCGTCATTGCACTGACAAACATTCACCATTTGTTTGTAAAATCACTATGAAACTGCCTGCCATTATTGGCCACTCACATAACCTCACCCACAGTGAAGTGATTGCCTATAGCCTAGACCCCAGGGTTGAATCATTGCTGTCAGGCATTGATTTCAGCATTATAACTCCATCTGACCAGGCCGAATTAATTCGCATGAGTAGGATGCGTGGGATCGACATTACAACATCACCGACACTTCAGGAGTCTATAAAACGGTTCATAGCAGATTTCAAAAATCGTGTTGGTGCTTTAGACTCACCTAAAGACCGCTCGAATACAGTGAGATCTTTGATGTCTAACTGGAATGTATTTGTCAAATGGTGTGAAAGCAATGGCATCTACAGTACGCTGCCAGCCTCCATTGAAACGGTAGAGAACTACCTGAACCATCGTTTCAATAGTGGTGTGAGCAAGCATAGCTTAGTTATGGATCAGTGGGCAATTAGACGATTTCATCGCGAAGGAGGCTGTCCTGACCCGACAGAAGAACAACGCATAAAGGGCCTGGTATCAAAATTAAAAAGGGATCTTGTCTTTGTTCATGATGACATAACTCAGCAAGCTACCGCCATGCGTAAATCTGCCATGAAGACACTTGTGCAAAAGTGGGGAGGGGAAAACGCAACACTTAAACAAATGCGTGATTTGGCAATGATGGTGCTCGCCTATAGCACTTTATTGCGAGGAAGTGAATTAGCCAGGGTGAAACTTGAACATTTCGAAATAAATAGTAAAAGAGGCGCTGTATTGACAATACCGGTCTCCAAGACAAATCATTCTGGCAATCCTGACTCTGTATTCATAATTGAACGACAGATGATTCATGTCTATCGATACTTGGCTGCTGATGGTCGTTCAATAACAGACAAGGGTTATTTATTTGGCTCAGTTTCATCCAATGGGAAAAAATCAATTCGACGAATAAAACCATTGACGGTTCAATCTATCCGACATGTATTCAATGAGGCGTGGGAATTGACAAATGACAATGATAGGCAAGGAAGACCATTTACTGCGCACTCAGCTAGGATCGGTGCAGCACAGGATTTGCGCATAACTGACGGAGTAAAAATCCAGGACATCATGCATGCTGGACGTTGGACCAATGAAGCAATGGTGTTGCGCTATACCAGAAACATAGATGCCGAAGAGTCTTCATCCGTCCTTTTGCAAGACGGGTTTTGACATTTCAATGTGAAAAATTAATGCCGCTGTGCGGCATTAATACTAAAAATGAAGCCTTTTTGCTCCTGTGTTGACTGGAACTGACTCACTATTTGATAGCGAAATGGATTGATTTCCGTCAATGCTTTTGGCCAATTCCACACTCTGCCAAATCTGAAAAACATTTACCATTCCTGCGTTAATGAGTGCATCTCCAAAACTACAAACATTCCCGTCATGGGCGATCTCTGAGCTCAAAAACAACTCACTACCTGATGCCAAATCCATCCAAAATTGGTCGGATTTCAATGAAATGTCACTACGTAATTCTTCCACTATTTTGGGATTTTCATTAAGTAATGCAACCTTAAGCTTCAATTCAAATGGAAAATTCTGATGCTTACATAGCGCTCGGAGCAACATGCCTTTTTTTGAAGACAAGTCGAAAAGCCACATTAAAGTGCGGCTTTCAGCTGACGGGTTGTTTGCTATAAATAGTTTAATTGAATTGAACTTGTCACCATCTAACCTGGCCAACTCATCTAAGCGCCAACTAGGCATACTTAGGTTACTAGCCGCTTTGCCAACAACCTTTGAATCAGGATCGTTAGAGAGGCTCATTAACAGCTCAATACTGCACACGGGATTGCATGCAACAGCCGCCCTGATCTCAGGATTACTGTGAGCGCCTAACTTACTTAAAATTTCATTAGGAGTTGCCTCATTCCGGCCTAGTCGTGACAAAACATTTTCATTTCCATCAAAAAACAGCGCTTCAATTACCTTAAGACTCAATTTAGGCTTTTGAGCCAGACTACATCTAGCTGCCAACGATGCACCCGATAGCAATCCCAAGATGACGTCATCCGGGGCGGAATGATGCCCAATGACCGCATTGCGCACTTCTGAAGCAGAGTCTCCAGCCAACTTGCGCAGTACCGCTTCATTACTTATAGGGTTAATTGCAACAGCACGCCGGACAGCACTATCTGGGTCATCGGTGAGCAAGAGGAGGGTTTCAACGCCAGTTGAACTCTTCATGGCTAACCCATACGTGTGGTTACTCATCACATAATTCCTTCAAAGTTATTCTGCCTTTCACAGACTAAATCTCACCCGACTTGATACGGTCGATTCACATTGACTAGCAACGGCATGCTGTTCTACCTTGATGGCCAACTCCGCCGCCTGGATCCATTGATAGCAATCGGTCATCCCTTTATCCAATAACCAATCACCTAACTGCATGTCGCTATCTTCAATCCCTGCGCGACTTTGCAGATTAATTTTTTGCTCACCAACTAGCTGCATCCAAGACTCAAGAGGGCGCACTCGTAGGGCATTTATACATTCTTCAACGACTCGGTCATCATTATCATCAACTATCAACCAAAAGAGTGTATCAATGCGAGTCAAAGGATTGGAGGCGACTGCACATTGAACTACTGATTCATCACATGCAAGCCGCGCCAAAACATCACCTGACGCCGTAGGGCTTTCGGCCACAGCGGCCCTAACCATTGGACTGATGTCATTTGAGAAATAACGCAGAATTGCATCTGTCACGTTTTTACTTGATGCCACAGCTCGGCGGACCTCTTCATTACTGTCACTTATCAACTTGGTCAGAACAGATGGCGTTGAAGCTGAAGATTCGGCTACTGCTTTGCGCACAAGGGGCGATTGATCGAGTGAGTACAGCAATAGGGCGCGCTCAGTAATCCTCTCCCTTCGTGCGGCCATCAATCTCACCTCACATGAAGGGTGCAATGATAATGCGTCATGAGCAGAATCAGGGAGGTTAGGGTGAACAGCGACCAGCATGGCGACCTGATCATCTTGATCCAAAACCAATCCACGAAGTATTTCAGCTGGAGTCTCTGGCGCTTGGGCTAATGCCACAAGATCAGTAACTAAAGGTATCCTCACTTCACTCACATCCTAAAACTGTTTTTCTTCTGCACACTAGGTAAAGCAGCTCCCGATGCTGCAACTCTCAACTCAAGTTCAATGGATTGCAGGCGTTGGTAAAAATCAGTATGGCCAGCATCGAGCAAGTGGTCTCCAAGAGTTTGTCTGCCAGGGCCAAATGGCATACTTAGGGAGATGACCTCATCTGCTATTGCCCCCCTATATACGTCGTCACCGATCTGCATCATCCCAATACACGCGGCCTGCCGTACATCCTCATCTGGATCGTTGTTAGCCATATCTAGCACCAAATTCAGTGGGGCATTCCTGTGACCGCAAACTTTAGACCGAATACCGGAAAAATCACTTTCGGCCATTCTACTCAAGGTATCTTCTGACACATTAGGGTTATCAAGGACCGAATTCTGGACGAAGACATCATGGTCATCCCCTAACTGGTCTAGTACCTCCACTGGCGTTGATGGATGCTGGGAAACCGCTTGCCTAACCAGGCAATCTGGCTCATCAGCCCATCGAACCAGATGTTCTATAGCGACATTTGGATGTTGAGATAAATAAACGGCACAATCTTGCTCTGCAAACAATACAAGCTGGTCAATCAGATCACTGGGTAAGCTATGATTTCGTGCCAAACTTTGCCTAACCGCAAGTGATGTGTCTTCGCAAAAGTGTCCAAGAATATCTCTTGGGGTGGATTTATGCAGAGCAACACGACCTCTAACAATTGGGATGGCATCTTTAGCAAGTAGGCAAAGAACATCTACCGGACAATTCACGTTCGAGGCGATAGCATTACGCAAACGGAAATCTTCTGAATCAGCCATGTCATAGAGAATATGCTTCGGCGCATCAGAATGAGCAGCGACAGCATAAAGAACCTCATCTGAATCGTCTGTTGCGAGGATCTCCAGTATTGAGCTATCAACCGATGGATTACGGGCAAGATGAAGACGGACAGACTTGTCTGTATCGGTAACAAGCACCTGCTGCACACACAGGGGGATCGTTGAATCGCCAGCTATAGTATTGCGCACAAGAACGTCAGGATCTTGAGCTGCGGCCAATAAGTGTTCAAGGTCTTCATCTTGATCCATTAAGTTCATCTTCACTCCGGATACATTCAAAACCGTTATAGCAACGGTGCATTTTACATGTGCATTTTTCCGGCCATACTCGGTTCCCATCCAGCATTTGGCATGGCGGTAGCAAGCGGGGCCGCAATTTTATTATTGATTACAGCCTCCAACTCATAGCTCTGGAGTTCTTGATATCGCTCTACCATATTAATCTTGAGCATGAAATCGCCAAATGTCATTCTTTGCTTCCTGTCTTCGATACACACATCAGAAAGGCTGAATTCACCATGTCGAATCAAATCCACTATGTGTTCAGATGAGTCTATAGCCTGAATAGCTGTTGATTTTACCGCTTTAGATGCATCCTTAAGTGCCATTAAAGCTAAATATTTTGGATGTATTGTTGGATTGTTCACAAGTCGCTCGCGAACCTGTATATCTCCCTTTCTTAAAATTTTAAATGTCGAGTCATTGATTCGTGACTTACCTGCCATTACCCATAAGAGGTCAATTCTTTCAGTTGAACTATAATCTTGGTGTGGCAGCCAATTATTTACATCAGCCATTTGCGCCAGAAGATCATCTGGGCAATTTGGATTTTTAACGATCGGCACCGAAAACACCCTTCGGTTATTCACATCGGATAGCATTTCGCGCATCATTTGAGGAGGTAAAGATGGGTTTAATGACACGTGGTAAGCATTAAGCCTAAGCAACCGCCTCAACATGTCTTCATTGGCATTTTGGTTTTCTGCAACTCTGGAATTTATTCTACTGGAGTTGCATCCCATCAATAATTTAAGTACATCAGTAGATGTTGATTTGTGTTCAGCTAAAGCCACCCTTACATCTTCACTTTCATGGCTCGCCAGTAACAACTGCAATGATTCATCAATGGCTGGTCGATTTAGGATCGTATATATATCCGCTGTGCCTTGCAGATTTTTAACAATAAACTCAAGTGCGGATGTGGGAGTTGCAGGCTGAGATATCACCGCTTTAATGACCACACAATCATCATCTTTCGCGAGTTTACTCAATGTATCGACATTTACGTTCGGATTTTCAGCCACATAAGCTCTTACCCAACGATTTTCATGCTTGGCCAGTTCCTCTAGGTCCTGTGAGGAGGTGGTAGGATCCTTTGCCCGGCGCATCGCGATGTCATCATTCATTGGTGATCTCTCTATCAATCTCAAGTTGTTGAAATCCATTAGATGGTGAGGCAGCACCTCACCTGGTATCTATTTTATAGCTAGCTACTTCATTCTGAATTTCGCCCTATTTGCTTGATGATCGCCAGCCAAGACAACATCAGGGAGGCCAGGACATGAATTAGCGGCTTTTATCGAGTCATGCAATCCGAACTTGGGAGGAGGGGAGCCAGCACCAATTTGCCCCATCGCATTATCTCTGAAGTTCATGATATCAATATGATTGCTAGACAATGGTGCCACGGCTTTAATTACCACCCCGGTCAGTTTTCTCTCATGTCCATGGAGCATTGTTATCGTTGGAACATCTACTACACTTGAGTCATGAGTATGAACTGATTCTGTTCTATAAACACCTACACACCCCAGCTCCTGGCATTTATCTACAATACCCTTTGTCCCTAAGGTTGATAATATTTGCTTAGCCTCAGGTGTATTTAGATCTAAAAGTCTCACATCCTCAAGCAACTTTGACACTCCGAGATACCCGGACACGGCTTCAGACTGTGCGATTGCCTTCCCATTCTCGTGATATAGAGTGAAGTTAACTTCAGCGTTGAATTTATAACCAAGGGTCCTACATGCTAATCCGATAATGTCTCGCGATGTAACCTTCACATCGTGGCCATTGAATTGAGGAACAGAAACTGTCATCAGCTCCGAGCCAGCAACTGGTTGCGTTCTGAACGTATATCCATTGCGCTCCAGTAATCCCTTGACCACAGATAGCTGCTCATTTAAAGGCGCCCCCAACGCTGAGTAAATCGTGAACTCTTGAGATAGAGAGCCTGGTTTGGATGGTCGATACAATGTTGTACCAGAAGAAAGCATGTCGTAACTAGCCGCGAGAGGATCAGCATAGTGCCGTGGCTGACGATCAAGGCTTGCACCTTGAACTCCATTTTGCATTGCATCCTTTGCGCCTCTGTAGAATGTGCTGCCAGCCGCTATCGTCTTAATCATTTTTTCCACCTGTAATAATCTCAATTTTTACCGCTACCCCATATGCAAAAGGGGAAGCGAATAGCAATTGACATCCTAACACCAGGCTCCACCGTCAAAAACATGAAACAATGTTTTTTTAGTGGCATTTAAGCATTTATTTCTCTTCAGGGGGTTTGTTGACCTCTAAACATCACACACAGGGCATACTTTGAGACCAATGCTGACGTAAAAACCCCAAGGACTTCGTCACTTGGGGCTAAGTAGGGGGAGGGTATAGACACGAGGATGACGCGGCTATATCACATTCTCGGTCGATAACTCGGGTGCTTCTCTCTGGCCTCGTTGTCAGAGATATGACCAGCACCAGAAGGGGCAATTCTATGGGTGATGTCTTCGATCACACCCAGTAAACCAAACTTGGATTTTTGTTCAGCACCAGCTTGTTTCTGTCTGGCCGCCTTGATATCTGCATCGTCCAGTGAAACCCCGATGCTCCTGACCACTTTTTGTATCTGATCTGAGGCATAAATAAAGCTTTCTTTTAAGACTGATTGGAACCCATAGATGACCCCCGAAGAACGCTCAAGCGCCTTGCCAATAACATTTTCACTCAAGGATTTCTGGCGCAAAATCGCGTTTACATCATTGACGCTGGTAAGGAAATTTCGAGGAGATGAACTACTACTTTCAAGTTCAATAAGATGCCAAATAGACTGATCATTAAGTCTGTCACTGCGTTGCAGGATGCTCGTCACAAAATTGGGGATTGCGCTAGTACCAGGATAGTCTTTGTACGCATTGCAAAATTGTGTGACCAGGTCATTGGCGTCTGAAGGTGTTAACTTCGCACCATCTACCGGTAATACTTTCCCGAGGTGATACTCAGGCTTGATCAGATCGCCAACAGCAGAGTGGAGCAGGGGATAGCTGTGTTGTTCTAACACGCCAGTCTTCACACCAACAGCGTTTAAATTTAATGAATAATCAGCATAGGCCACTCGTAATTCATCGACAAGGTGCGCTGTACTGGGAAGTGCTGACAACAAAGCTTCCGCAACTCCAGGAGCTTTAAGATGATAACCCTTCTCCATTATTCGCATTTTTGTTCCAGTTTGAGCATTAGGATGCTCTACGATCCGCTTAGCCCACATATCATCGACAGCATAACGATCTAACAGTCGATTAAAAACCTCATCCGGGCAATCCTGTTGGTGTGCCAATTCGAGCAGACCATTGTAACCAAGAGAATCAAGATCATGACGTTGCTGCATAAAAGCGCCTCTATCCACAGTAGTAAAGAAAATGCATTCAAGCGGTATCGTAACACCAGCATTACTGAGGATGAACGAACAAATGCTTTTTTGGTAGCATTTAAGATTTGAAATTATCAGGGCTAACGTAAAGGGCCAAGCATGCAAACTTAAATGACGCCGATAACCCCATATATAGGCGTAACAGACCGGCACGCTGCCGAATCACACTGACTCTAAATATGGTGATAATATAAGTTATCACTAATTTCATGCTCCTGGAGATCCCCCCGTTATTGTCAGTTCAGTCTCATAGCCACTACACACCACTACGTTACTTCACAGTCGAGTGCTTTAGCCTCGACTAGCTTGGCGCTTATAAGTGCGGGGAATTTACTTCTACTACTCTTTCGGATGGTCAACTCATAAATGGATCCTTCGTTGCCTACCACAGAGAAATCAACATCCCCGGCTCTGTCCGTATAGCGTTGTCCAGCATGTTCTCTAAACACACTGATCATGAACTTATTGCCAGTAGCCTCTTGGTGAAAAAAGCAGTTCAAGTTAACTGATTTCCCCCATGTTTTGGCAACCAGTGTGGCAACAATACTCTCACCGATCGGAGCATTACCGAACTCTTGACGTAATGTTTTGAACGCCTCAGCCCCCATCGCTCGAGGCAGACCCTTCTCAATTACTTCCATCATCACTCCTGCATTGTTATCAGCCATATCATTAACTACGGTCTCATATCAGACCGATTCAATTGCAACACACTATCATTTTCTTTAGGCCTGGAGCTCTGAGCGTAACACCCTGTTACGTCTGGCGCGATGTTCACTTTAACTGCACATTCAGCAGAATAAACCACAACCTCATCTCCGAACTGGGCGCCTTGGTAGCCGAGCTCTCTAGCAATATCATGACGATACTCTTGCGCCAGCCCCATCAACTGCTCACTATTTGCAGCTGCTAAGTCATGGCCATTTCGCCATTGAATTATGTACCCCCCGTTTTGGGGCAAGACCTGAGCCTTTGCACGGTCGTGCCAAAAATCTTTTGTTTTCTCACGGCAATCCCTATAAAACGCTTTGGCTTCAGTCGTTTCTGCTCCAGTGAAAAACTTCTGCTCAAGCGCTGAAAAACCAGCAACTCGCTCCTTCGGTATTGATTCAATCAACAAAAATTCAATAGCTGAACGCTCCAAATCATCCAAAGACTTCCAATTCAACAAGTTTGCAGCAACATCAAAAGTCATCACAATATGGCCATACTGCATCGCCTTTTCTATGTTTGGCGTTAAATAATGCCCATATCCCATTGCTGGAAGTCTTTTTCCCGTTATGGCAAAGGTATCAAACTCGACATTGGTGCCATGGTAAAGCCTCTGCCGTACAATTTTTGGTTGCAATGAATTGCGTATTTTCAAAATGTCAGCAACGGTTTGCATAACCCTCCCCCATATACCATTTATGGCAATTGAAGAAACTCGATGTTAGTAGCATTAAAGTGCCATAGTATTTGTATGCTGGCATAGCAGTACGGCTACCACCTAGCCAAGCCCGATCGCCTAGTCTATCACATGTCTTTGTTCATAATTAACGATGAGCTCTCGAACTTTATCGCGCCGACTCCCGTTACAGGAAATGCTTCGACGGACGTCCACTACGTGTATATCCTGTCCACTATATAATTTACGAGTCATCGCAGTATCACTATTGCTCAACACAACCTGATTACCAGCAGCAACGAACATCAAAGCATACTGATGTAACACTCTTTGATGAAAACCATCAAAACCAGACCCAGTGTAGCTACAAAAATCGGCGGTTTGGCTCGAGGGAACATAAGGCGGATCGAGATATAAAACATCCCCCTCATCAGCTTGGCTTATATGCAACTTCAAAAAGTCTTGATAGTCATTGGCAGTAAAATAAACGGCTTTGGCCCTTGTCACTTTCTCTGCAAAAAACGCCATCTCTCGCTCAGGAAAGCAAACTTTCGCATAGTTACCAAAGGGCGCATTGAAAAAACCTTTTTGGTTAACTCGGAATAAGCCATTGAAAGAGTGTCTGACTAAATAATTGAACAGAAGGGCCTTCTCTCTAGAATCACAAGCATCATTGAATTGTTTCACTCGCTGTTGATAGGTAGCGACGCAATTCCCACCAATAAACAACGAACGCAATTCATTAGTGAATGCATCGCAATCACTAGCCAGGAACCGAAACGTATTAACAAGGTCTATGTTGGCATCATTAAGATGATAGGTCTCATAGTCTGTGTTCATAAAAATAGTTGCGCTACCAGCAAATGGCTCTCGCAAAACCGCCCCACTCCTTGGAAGAACCTGCATAAGATCAGGAATCAACCTAGCTTTTGAACCTACCCATTTCAAAAATGATTTTTGCGTAGCCATAGCATGCCATCTGGTTGTGCTTCAAAAATGCCAGTTGTCACACAAAACCATGTTACAACCAGCTCGAAACAGTTACTTACAACGACAAAAATAATACCTTAAAAGGTATCATATAAACATAGTTTTGATTGAGGAATGCAGTTCCTGCTCAACTGAATACTGACTCGATGGCTGAACTTTAATTTTTGAACAAAAATAGATGTATGCTGGCATAGGAATCACCCCACAAAAACCACTCCGTGTACTTAAACACCCTATAAGTGGCGTCCTGGCCGAGTTAGCTCCAGCGTATCAGGCAGGCTTTCAATCGAGCCTTTTGATGCAATCGACTCGACTTTCTGTGCTAGAAAAATGGATTGAATTGACTGGTACAGCTCCGCGTGGCCATGGGCCAGCATGACATCTCCCAGGGCGCTAGGCATTTGTCGGTCTAAATCCAAAAGCCCCTGACCAATCGCTTCAAAAATCTTTGGATCTTGCTCTTTTAAACGCGATTCCAAGTGTTTGAACAATTTTCCAATCCATTCAGGAGTGGCTGATGAAAAAACATCACCTGTAAGCAATACACTGAGATCTAAACATGGGTTTTTGAAAAGACGTATAGGAACAAGTCCACTACCCCCTACTTGCATAATCAGACTCACAACAGACGAGCTTTTAAAAATGTCAGGGCGACTGGCAAGTCTAGTGTTCAGTGATTCGATTTGAAATGATGCCAATTTCTCAAGCTGATCATGAGCAAGCTCTCTCTTGCTTGCAGCTAGCGAATGAACACCTTCCGCAAATTTTCGGTTATGGCCAAAATCGACCAAAATCTCACCAGCCAGTCGATGAAAATCGTCATCAACAAGACATGGGTGTTTAATTACATCGGAGAGTAATTCTGTGCGCTGTGGCACATTCTCGTTTAGAGCACTAATTGCAGAACCAAAAAGGCAAAGAACGTGAGATGTAATGCTATGACTATTCAAAATCTGCTTCAATACATACGCCTTCCCATCTACCGCTCGAGCAACTTCATTTTGAATACTTTTAAGCGACACATTGGGGTTAATCAGGGCGGCCTCATACACATCTGCCGAGTATCCATTGTGGCATCGTATAACTTCGAGAAGCTCTGGTGGTGAATTCGGGTTGGCAGCCACCAGTCGGCTCAAGCTGTTGATGTTCATTGCCTCAATATCCTTGAGTACCTCTACAGATGACTTGCTATCTACAGCTAAAGCCTGGAGGTCCGATAGGGTTAATGAGGCGTCTAGATGGTGGGCCGCGTCTTCTTTCATTTTTACCTCGTTAGGTATCACTTTTGCATGCTGGCATAGCTTACACCATGTCACCGTCTTCAACTCTTGAAGGCTACAAATCTACTGTAGACGGCATTATAAACATGCTATCATCGTTTTAATACTATCATTAAAACACCAAGAGTAAGGGGGCGTTATGCATGATGCCTACATAGAGGCAATCAAAGGGCTTCCACAAGCGAGCCATATCACCAAGGAGCGGTTAGATGCATGGCTGCAGGTCTATCTAGCCAATGACAAGATGCCGTTGTCACCTGATAAGCTTGCTAGTTCGCTCTCTCGATTCAGTGATGCTGAAGGTGGGGTCATGCTTCGTGAATGGCTCTGTCAGCGCCAGCATCCAGACTTTCAACTCGACTATTCAGATTTCGATTCAGCCAAAGTAATCGATCAGAAAATGCTGCTTGCCCCCCCCTTCATTTTGAGTCCTCAGCTCAAGCGAGAAATGACCTTCCGATCACATATTCGTGACCTTTATATTGAGTACCTCAATGAGCAAGGAAAGGACGTCCAGCGGGATCTGGTAGCAGCCGATGCAATATCAGCTTATCGTAACGCCGAGATCCCCAGTCTAAGCACTCATCCTCATGATGTATTCATAATTAATGGTGAACGGTATGGGATCTTTACACGCATTCCAAGCGATCCCCAGTCAGCGTTGTACAGTCAACTGTCATTCTCAAAACAATGCCAGCATCAAGTAGTCATGAAGGCCGCTGAGCTTGCTGGCTACCCTCTTGCTGGCGTTATCGTCTGCAACTACAACATGCTGGCGCACTCGTTCATTGAGCATCAGACGGCTCCCAACCAAGCAATTATGAATGAAGTCGGGCCAGCTTTGAATGATGGGTGGCGCAGGGTTGTCGAAAACTGCTACCCGGACAAGTGGGATTATGAAGATTTGAATCGGCTGTATCCCCAGCTAAGCATCGACGATATAGAAGCCGTTCGCCGTTTCACATTAGCAAAGGGCATCAGAGACTATGCAACAAAACTTGAGACAGAGGCATCTGAACAGCTTAAAGGCTCGCTTACCGTACCAGTCGACCCGACTGAAGCAACCACACATGTAAGTCTCGGGCCCGTCGAATACACTCGCCGAACCAAAACGGTCATCAACGAACAAAAACTGTTAGCTGTTTGCACTGAGTCCGGTCTCGACCCAAAAAAATTCATTGTGCAGACCAAGTACGATTATGACCTTGAGGCGATGCGTACAGCAGTATCAAATAAACTACGAGCAAACGGAAAAGATGCTGACACGTTGATTAACGACTGCCAAATGACTCAAACCACAACGCAGGTACAACTAACCAGGAAAAAAACTGGCGCAGGGTCGCGCATTTCCCAAGCGATGAATGAAGTTTGCCGAGAACAGATGGATGCTATATTTGCGAAACTGGACAAACAAATGTCATCAGTTGAGTCGCATTGGACTGATGACTACTTAAGCCGGTCAGCCCGCGCTCAGGCCCAGGCATCACAATTAGTCGTAGATCAAGCAACACCCACACCCACACCCACAAGGGTTGCGCCAGATCAAGCCAGAGTCCGTCGTCATCAGGTTCAAAATGTAGTTACATTCAACCAAAAGACGATCGCAGAGGCTCGCGAGATTGCTACAAACCAATCGACCTCAAATCATAATGCGACCCTAATCAATACCAACAACAACGATTGCGGAAATGTAATTCGCACCAATCGTCGCACCTATAAAATTTGATTTGGAGCCACTCTAATGAATAGCAACCTAGAAAATAGCAAACTAATCACCGATGCGTTGATTCGAAAAGAAGAACTTCAAGCACATAAGCTGAAATCTACAACTGGCAAACTCGGGCAAGCTATGACTGAGTGGATGATTCGTTATAGCAAAATGCCTCATGATGAACTTCATGCTGAAGGTAAGACGGTTTTAGCATCGTTCACTCCCAGTTCATTGCCTGATTCAATTTCGAATGCATTAAGCTCTCCCAAAAAGAATGTCTCAATTCGCTCTCGTCTTTTAACCGGGTATGGAGATGAAGTTTTATCTAAAATTTCGTCAAGTAGTAATGGACTTCAAAACGAATTATTTCGCGATCTCAAAAATGAAATGTCGTCCACTAATGAAGCAAAACTTTTCCACCGCATGCGGCTACGTAACCCTGACTGTGCATTACTTCAAGCTGTAGTGCATAAAGCCGAGTCTGGCATGACATTTGACCAAATATTTCATTCGGCAGATTCCATTCAGTTAACGGAAAAGGACCGACGAGAACTCATCATGACACTCAGTGTTGTAGCGCAAGATTTTGGAGATCAACTGGCGAAAAATTTACTGCTTTCTGGTGACCCGGTTCAGGTCCTATCAGACCGAGCAAGCTTACGATCTTCAATTCAACAATTTACTGCCTTAGCCAACAAAACCATGGCCGCCTCAGAGAGAGAGCTCAATGCAGATGATGCTAGCTGCAACCATCAACCAACACGGCCACGGATGTAACCCCTATGAGTTTGAGTCAAAACCAAGCCTTTCGCCTTATTTTGGAGGGCGAGGATAGTGATCGAGCTACCTTATTAAGGCACCGTGACCCCATTATCCGTGCAAAAGCAATCCAAAAGATACGTACCCCGACATTAAACCAACTGATTGAAGCCTCAAAAGATCATGCAGCCGAGGTGCGTTTCGCGGTGGCAATTCATCTAATTTCAGGTAAGCATGAATTCCCACTTAATGATCTGCTCTTATGGCTAGAGCGGGAGACTGATCCTTTAATCTACAAGGAGCTGCTGTCGAATCCTCGGCTTCCTGGTTACTATAATCCAGGGCAGGTTCTTGACACATTAAAAGACCCAGACTTAACAACTGAGCAATTAAATGCTGCGTTCTCTTTTTATAAAGAACGTTACGAAACTTCAAGTGATTCCACTACAAATTGGAAATATCGAAGCATCTATGGGCTAATAGTTCAACATCCAGCTAGCACGGAATCTATGCACCTTAAATTTTCAACCCTAAAACATCAAGACAAAAACCCTCATGTTTGGAATTGCATGGCCAAGCACCATAACATTTCCGCATCTACCGCATGCTTAATATTGAAAGCAGAGTACAAGCTGGGTGCATACGAACCAGACCCAATAGACACACTAATAAAAAACCCTGAAATAAAAAAATCAACTTGGGATGCCATTTTCTCAATGCATGTCCCAAGGTATGAGTGCATCAAATATTTACGCCGAGAAGAACGCCTATCAATTAATGGCGTAACCAATGGATTAAACCACCTTCGCAATGGAGGTGCATGCTCTGGATATCGAACAGAACTAATTCTAGAATTAATAGCAACGCTATCGAATGACGAGTTGAATGAATTATCACGCCAAAATATATTGGCGCTTAATGACCCACTATTTATTACATCCAACAAACAGGAAACTTTAGGTAATCTACTCATCCAAAGCAATCCAAATGCTTACCAAAAAATACTTTCAACAGAGCTACATAAAAAAATATCAAAGATAGATATAGAACCGCCAGTGGTAAAATTAACGATTCCAAGTTGGCACATGTAGTATTGAAAAATAATTCTGAGGAAAAATGATGGACTGGAATCGGCAACCCCTCACTATTCGGCTCAATTCGGCTCGTGACACTGAAACCTGTGCAGCTGCCCTGTCCATTTTAGCGTTAGATGAATCTCGCCATGTGAGGACCCTTGTTGCAAGCAACTACAGTACACCTACCCAATCACTAGATGCTCTCGCACAGGATGCATCAGGATTAGTCAGGCGAAGTGTCGGACTAAATCCTAAGACCCTGGCAAGCACGTTAGGCACATTGAGCAATGATGAAAGCACTGATGTACGGTCTTTCGTCGCAGGTAACATTAGTTGCCCAACAGACATTCTGGTTAAGTTGTCCACGGACTTTGAGCCCGTCCGAAGCAATGTTGCCGCCAATCCAAACTGTCCAATATCATTGCTTCAAATTCTGAGCTCAGATGGTTCCAGCAACGTCCGGGGTAGTGTGGCCATAAACCAGAACGCCCCCGTTGAGTTACTGACTCTGCTTGCGAAAGACAAGAATTCCGATGTTCGTGGCTGTGTACCTAGTAATCGAAACTGTCCTTTAGCAGTGAAAATCCTTCTATTAGTAGATCATGATGATGATGTTCGTAATGAAGTAAAAGACCAGCTAGATGTAAGCGATAGAACCTTTTGGATAAAGGCTGTTGAAGAAAAAATTAGCTTGGATATGTCAGTGGATAAAAGATCAATTGGGCGCAGCCTTGGTGATTCATTATTATCTGCTGGATTTATAGATATTTATCAAGCGCTTCAATCTGTAGAGCTGGAATTAAAGCTTAATCAACACCAGCAAGAAACGATTCAAACACCCACAAAAAACAATTTCAGACTATAAATTTCAATAAGATTTTTGCTCAAACTTAATACCTATGGCATCGAAATAACTTTGCCATGGCGAACCGGATTTTTGGGGCTGATAGGTTGTTTTGCTATACATCACCACGCGACTATTCTTAGGCATTGATGGAATACCCATTCCGGTGGATTCAATGCTATTTATAACCTGTTCAGGATACTCGAGCTGAGCTGCAATCCTATTGAACTGCGTTTCATTATATGAACCATCACTAAACCAATATAACGTCAACCCCTTTGCATCACTAGGTACATACTGATTCAACAGCGATGTCAATATCTTCAGATGGTCTTCACCAGGATAAGAGCTGTGTGAGTCAAAAGGCATCACCTTTCCCAGCGCAGATCTTATTTTTAGTGGGTATTCAAAATTACTTTTTTTTACACATCGACTATAGGTGTTTTTTGAAAATTCAGAAGGAAACTCAACGTGATCTAACTTTTCCGGTGCCACGCTCGGAACAACACCCAAGAGATCGATTGAAACTTTACCCTGGCGATACGATGCAAGCACAAGCATATCGCCCCCCTCCACTTCCTTCAGCACTTTCCCTGCCATTTTCCGGCCAGAAAAATCAGCTTGAACATTCCCGTCCACCAGCAGGATTGTCGAATTTGTCGCTGGCAATTCAATACCCGCGCGTTTATAGCAATTAGGAAGAACCTCTGCCGCAGTCAAAAATGATGGACAGGCCGCGATAAACAACGCAATTTTGACGAAATCCAATCGAATCAATTGAGCACCCGCTTAACATTATCAGGAATGCATTGCATCACTTGGTATATCATCGATGAACCATTCTGCTGAGCTTCGCTCAACCAATTTTTAGAAATCTCAGGCAGGAGCCCCATCCGCACATCATCAAACTTTGGCAAGGTTGCACCCAACACCAACAAGCGATTTAGCTCCTCTAAATTTCCAAGTTGCAAATGCGTTTCGATCGGTGTGTGAGACATGACATTTCTTTGTTCAAGCAAATCCGGGTATCGATTTATGAACACAGTCAACGTTTCATCACTCAAGCTAAATTGATGAATTTTGTGCAGGAGACCACAACCATTTGCATCGACCCATGAGAAGTTCCAATCCAACTCTTGCAAATATGGGATGCCGACAGTACCGATCCTGGAAAGGAGCCAGCTAGAGAAGTCATGTGGAGGCTCACCCTCATGGTGACATTTGTGGGCAAACTGAGGGTAACCCAACACAACTTTCAAAAGCTTTTTCCTGACTACCGGATCTTCACAAGACTGATAGATATCAATCATTGGATTGAAATTGATTTGATCTGGTGTATGTTCATCAAAAAACCGATGCAGGCCACTTATCAACGCATCAACAGACTCATTGCCAAGCTCAATACTATCCCAAATTTCCATAGCTATACCTCAGCCTTGAGTATTATTGCCGCCACTTTCCACTGCATCCAACACTTTACTGAGAGAGTGATCGATGTCATCTGCCTGAGAGTTGAACTCTCCCCGCTCATGCCGACTAAGGTCTTTCGTCAAAAACATTCGCCTGGCCATGCTTGAACGCATAGGCTGATAGATTCCGTGAATTTTTGTGCCATCCAAAACCACCCCTTCTTTTATGACAATTGACTCGAAAATCTCATCGCGTTTATAGATGGGTCTGGCGTAATTAAAGTGGCTAATTACCAATCTGAAAAGATGATCAGCCTGCTCCCGAGGGATTGCATCTATGCAGTCCGGTTTTCCATTCCTATTTTGACTATAAGGGACCCATACGAAGGCCCTCGGACCATGTCCTGGGTCATCAATGCACAAATGGATTGAATTAATAATATTTGCCGAGTTAAACCACCTGGCCAACAAATTCACTGCATCATCAGTATCCATCCCAACCCCAAGTGCTCATAGTTATCAACTCAAAAAATCAATTTCAGGTAGATTGCTTTTATACCACATCTTACACATTTGTTCATAGAGCAAACAACCATGTCAGGTTGCATCAATTCATCTAGAAGATAAAAAGCTAACCTGAATATTTACTGGGTGGCTATGCGAGTTGGATTTGGCAACTCATTGTAATCACAATCCCTCATTGTTAATGCGCCATGCATCACAGAAACCCTGCCCTAGGCAAAACCAACCAGCATACAAAACAGCCAACCCCAGAAAATTCAAATTGTTACGTAATCAGGATTCAAAACATGTGTTACCGGGCTCAATTGAATTATGCCAATTAAGTCGCAATGCAAAGGTCTCCCCATTTGAATCTTGCCATGCCGCAAACAGCGAGTGGCGGCCCCAATTGCAGCTTACAAACCGACCTGCGGTGCCCCATACGGAAACAACAAAATCAACCAGAAATAGACCCACCAGCAACCCTTTCTACGTTAGAGCTGAAAAGTAACATTTAGCCGCACTCCCCTTACAGACTATCCATTTAGCGCAATAATGCTAATATATACGCATATAAACTTCGCGAGGGTATGGGTATGCTTGATGGTCTTAACGAACGCCAGCGCCTGGCAGCACAACACATTGATGGGCCAGCATTGGTTAACGCCGGACCTGGAACGGGTAAAACCAAGTTGGTAACCCATCGCGTCGCCCATTTAGTAAAAAACAACCTTGACCCTCGGAGCATCCTCGCGCTCACATTTACAAATGCTGCAGCTGAAGAGATGCGAACAAGAGTTCACGATGTTGGAGGAGAATCTTGCTATCCCGTTGTCGTTGGCACTTTTCATAGCTTTGTACTCCGCTACATTCTTAAGCCATATGCGAAACATGATTTTTTTAAAACAGCCGGATATCCCAATGGGGTACTGACTCTCGATGAGGACAATGCAACAAAGCTGCTCGATGAAGCGATCAAATCGCAAGAGCTGCCAGTCCGCAATCTGCTTGATGCGCTTGGGTATAAGCGTAAACAAATATCATCAAAACTATCGATCAATCGAGCTCGAGGATTGACAGTCATGGACATGGCCAGAACAATCATGGCCAATTACAGTGACGTCAACGAGACTTGGGCCAAGGCAATGTCTTTAGCCGCATCGATCGAACATCCTGAAGAGCATTCTCGTGAGAAGGATGATTTAAAGCTACTGGTCAACCAACAGCCCTATCTCATTGATGGTGCCATAAACAAAGTGTGGCGTAGTTATAATGAGCTTTGCCAAGAAGTTGATGGTGTTGATTTCGACGAAATGCTGGTTATGGCAGATCAACTCTTAAAAGCCGACCCTAGGGTAGCTAGATCACTTGGTTCCAGATTTGACTACATCATGCTTGACGAGTTTCAAGACACAAACCCCGTTCAGTATTCAATGATTTGCTCTATTGCATCAAAACAGAGAAACCCATTTAACATATTTTGTGTGGGCGATGCTCGGCAAAGCATCTATAAGTTCAGAGCCTCAGACCTCACGATAATGACGAATTATCCAAAGCAGTTTGAAGACTGCAAGGTTATCGATCTCATAGAAAATTATCGTAGTAGCAACCACATAATCACAACAGCAAACACCTTTGGCGTGACAATGGCTGAGCAAATCACCGATGGCGTCCTTGAAGCCAAAGGAGCTAATGCCAGCGACCCCAACCCAGTTGAACTGCATCACTTCCGTAACGACCGTACTGAAGCAGCGTGGATGGTTACCAAAGCGCAAGAGCTGATCAACCAGGGACAAGCCCCTTCTGGCATTTACTTCCTATACCGTAACAAAGGCCTTTTCCGTGAACTGGAGAGCGCCCTATCTGCTCAGGGGTTGGGATTCCAAATCATCGGAAACATCTCGTTCTGGGAAACTCGCGAGGTCAAAGACATTACCGCTCTCTTGCGCGTCTTCGCCAGGCGTCAAGATGCGATGGCGATGGCTCGGGTTATAGACAACAGCAACTCCGGAATGACCGGGGCCAACTTTCGCAAGGTAATGCATGAGAAAGCATTGCCTGCCTGGGCAGCACTGGAATCTCGGGTTACAGGAGGCAAGTCAGAACGAGCTCAATCGCTGAAAGAGTTTGTATCGGCCCTCAAAGAGCATCGTGAGCGGGCCTTGGTCGATGCTGACTGGGAGAAGTGGCTTCAATCTTCTGCTGTTCGCATGTTCATGGAGACCGGCGATACAGAAGATCAAGCTCGACAATACCTCGCGGAGATCCTACGCATTGCGACACCTGAAGAGCTGGATAGATATCGGGCGACCTTTACTGACCCTAACGAAGGCTACCGGTCAATTCATGATGAACTCCCACTGATCAAGGAGCTTAGGTCGTTCTGGCATGGCTATATGGCTCCACTGCTAAAAGCCCAAGAGTCTAAGTCATGGGAAAAAAAAGGATTGAGTGAACAAGAACAAGATGAAGCCTGGGGACGCAGACAAAACAATATCAACATTGTTTTAGAGCACATAACTAGGACTTTAGAATCAGGAGTAGCTCTGGATGATGTCGTATCCGAACTAACCCTCCGCACTGAAAATGCCACAGAAAACGACCGCGACTCAGTCCGGCTACTGACAATGCATGCATCCAAAGGACTTGAAGCAGACCACGTGTTCTTACTTGGCGTTGAGCAAGAAAACTTCTTACGTTCTGAAGATTACAGTACCGAGGATTTAGCTGAAGAAGGCCGGATTTTTTATGTCGCAATGACTCGAGCGAAAAAACAGTTGTATATGACAACCGCTGCGTCACGGCTCATTAATGGTGAATTCAGACAAAACTCAGAGCTGACTTTTCTCGACACCATCAAACCATTACTGAAAATCGTAAATCATGATGGGCTCACAGAGCAAAACACCAACTCGGATCCAGCGGATATACAACTTAAGGATGAAGACTGGATTGCACTCTTAGACTCAACTAGCAGCAATCAAGACCAGCCCCTAGGCAAACAATCAGAGATAGTTCCGAAGGTGGAAGATACGTCACGGAAGCGCCGCACTTATCATATTTGAACTAAAGGGGTGTACTGCTTCAAGCTCGGTACACCCCTCCACCACATAGGCTACGCCACCATAACCACCAGGCGAGATGTTTTCCGCAAGGGATCCATACCTAATTTTTAAAGAACAAGTAAAACAGGAAAATAAAAATTAGCATTTTTGAGAATGCGATCAGCCCTGAGCTGATGCCCACTAATTATTTAAAACCAAGTAACGATCAAAACTCTAAACGGCAAATACCATATTTACTAAACCCGAAGGACTAACAAAAACCATCATTGATTCTTTTCATCCTTTAATTTGCAAACCTCAGCGCGATGCTTGCACCACAAGGTATTTACATCTGTCATCGCATAACCTTGCGCCATAGACCACATAGCTCCCGCATAACCATACTTGACTTTATTCATTTTACCATAATCAGCCATGACAAATCTCACCCGCAAATCAGTGATTTGCGACATTCATGCAACAAAACTACTATAAGATCTAATAGTCATTCGTTGCGTTGTAAGAGGTGCGTATGAGAAGTAGCTCGACAGTTGCGCAATCACTTTTAGTGGACATTAAAAGACATCTTCGTTCCATTTTTGATGATCACAACCTCTCATATAGCTCTGTAGCACGACTACTCAACGTTGACCGAGCAACCGTCAGACGGTGGCTTCGCGATGATGATCCGACTAGCATCGATCTGTTGGGTATGGCGGAGCTCAGCTATCACCTCGGCATCCCAATTCAGCATTTGCTGCCGCTCACCCCTTGGGGAGGAGAAGAACAACAGATTTATGGCTTTGAAGAACAGGACCGGGCGCTATTGATTGACCTCATCACCAGGATTAAGGCTGATTACCAGCCTAAAAAAACCAGAAGGCGTAAATGAATCGAGTATAGTGGCCAAGGCGCTTGTGAGACTCCAAGACAGGCTGGGTAACCTTACTGAATCAGTTTACAGGGCAGTATGATGGACACGGCCATCAGTGCAGAACTGCAGTCTCCAATCAGTGCGTAACTGCATTGCCTGTGCCTAAATGCTACAACCTTGACGGACGTAGCCAATGACGTAAGTTGTACCAATTAGGTGAATCGAGATAAGCCAGATGTTCGACAGGTATGCAGAAAAACTCAGTCATGTAAAAACGTCGATGGAGCTGATCAAGATCCTCGATGACCTATCGCTATCAGCAGGGTTCACTCAGTATCGGCTGGGACTCATGATGCCTACCCAACACCTGGGAAGACCACACCTTCTAATCTTTTCAAACTGCAACCCAGATTGGGTCGAAAACTACAGGATAAACAAACTCGCCAGTAAAGACCCAATCCTCTACTTAGCGATGCAGCAAAACTCGCCGATCACCTGGAACTCAATTGAGCAATACAACGGGCTCCCTATAGGCGCTCAGGAGGTCATGGGGAAAGCCAAAGATTTTGGACTTGTTGACGGCATATCTTTCCCGCTGAGGGGGCCCCGTAGTGAATTTGGCGTTCTCTCATTTATAACTGACAAAAACGACACCTGCATTGATAGGCACAAGGCTCAGTTGTTTCTAATGGCCAACATGATTTTGGATGCGGCGTTGAGGGTCGCATATGGGAAGCGTGAAAAAACATCTCTAACTGGTCGAGAAATTGAATGCCTTTTCTGGTGTAGTGAAGGCAAAACCTCTGCAGACACCGCTGCGATACTAGGCTTGGCAGAAGCAACGGTTAACTTTCACCTAACAAAGGCCATTAAAAAGCTAGGTGCAACAAATAAGTACAACGCTATAATGGCTGCCGGAATGGCAGGGCTTCTACAGCCACAGCTTAAAGATGCAGAGATTGAGGATGAGATCAGCCCTAATGCATCTTAATAGCAATGCACCGCACTTTTTACACCCCTCATAAGCCCCACATTGTTTGCAACTTAAAGGTCTCTTATGAATACTCTCTTTATTATCACAACCGTAGGCTTGGCAGCACTCAGTGCCACTCTGTTCTTCAAGCTAAAAAAGGCCCGCGCCGAGCGCATTGCATTGACTGAGAAATTGTCTTTAGTTCAGTCTCAGTTGGCAAAACTGCAGCCCCCTCAAATATCTCACACCTCTGTTGAGGAACCATTAGAAGGCATTGATTACTTCAAATCACACAAAGACAAGCTGATGTTCTTGTTGCTTGAAGTCGATGGAAAACGACGCAATCAACTTTTGGGCATTACAGCGAATATGTATGAAGATAGCCAGGCAGCTAAAAAGTGGTACAAGTCATTGTCTATGCAAGTTCATCCAGACAAAAATCCTGGCAACGAGAACGCAGCAAAAGCATTTGATAAGCTCAACGAGCTGTACACCATGATGACACTTTAATGGTGCTAGCCACATGAGCGATAAGAAACTCCCCGTTCTCCAGGTGCCTCTGTCTGAGCTTGTCACCCTCCCCGCCAGTGACGTCGCAATAGATCTGGATGATACTATTGACAGAAACAGTCAAACCCTATTGGCAACGTCTTTCACTGAGCTGGACCATGCCAATCAGACTCACATGCCTTTTTACAACCTTCATTCTTTGTCGCAGGCCATTGGCACAGACATGAGGCCGCTAAAAGAAGTGTTAGCCAACGCCGACGAGGATGAGAGACGTTGGAAAAACAACGAGCCTTACTTGAGACAAGACGTCACAGTGGAATTCTTATTAGAACGCCTCGAGCAACCAAGAGACACCAGCCAACAAGCCCTGACCAAAAGCACAATTGACACAGTAAACAAAGTGGCCCCATTGAGTTACACGGATATCGTTAATAAGATTAGCAATCCATCCGACGGACTCTGATTCGTGAGAGTTTTTATGACTGAATCCAATAAATTTCCATTAGAAATAACATTAAAAGAAGGCTCTGAAACTGTAGTTAGTATCACTGAAGGTAGTTCGTCCCCCATCACGTTTATTAGGCTGCAAACTGACACTCAGGTGATCCATCACCGCCTGCATGTATATGTCAGCAAACTCGATGAAATCACGGGGCTGTCAAAGTCCGAGGTTCGAGAACTTGTGGCTAACGCCCCTGAAGACAAAATCGTCTCATTGGATGATGAAGTGCTTGTTAGGTTGCCTACCGCTGCGAAATGGAATCTACCCAAGTTACAAAGCGATGATCCTGACAAAGCAGGACTAGCGCATACTTTTCATGAATTAGCTTGCAAAGCAATCGCAGACCCGATGGCCATGCAGGAACGTTCAATCGCCGCCGCAAAAGTGCCAGAAAAATCCAAAAAAGCTAAAGAACAAAAACGAAAGGATCTGAAAGATGCAGGTTTAGACCAAGTGTGTCAGCTTTCACAAGCCCCAATCAACGGCCAAGCCACTCATATACACCACATAAAGCGTGTTGCAGATGCTCCCGAGCTGGCTGCTGAGCAGCATAACCTCCAGATTGTCCTAGTAGCAGCTCACCAAGAAGAGCACAAAAAAGACAAAACCCTTCCCGAGCCGCCGACTCCAGACATTTAATAGACAGGCCTAATCGTTATGAGTAACCCACACCTAGCAACACCAATGATTTAGTACAAAATAGACTGCTTTGGCAGTCGATTTTAGACGCCAGCAAGCGAAGCACATAAAGCCATCTCAATTTTTATTTGGTAGTATATAAGCATATACATTGAGATTGGTGATGCAACAATGAGCTCCTGTACACTAACCGTTCAGCAGAAAGTTGATTTAGCCTCAGCGCCGAGCACTGCACCTATCACACTTGCCCGACTGTCTAGCGATGATGCTGCCGATGTGCGCAGAGCCGTGGCGATCAACAAAACAACCACTGTAGATACTCTCAAACAGTTAGCTGTTGATGAAAGTAACATAGTTCGAGCCGGGGTCACATCAAACCCCAACGCCCCTGAACAGCTCTTGACTCAGCTAGCCAAAGATCCTGATTGGTTAGTCCGGACATCGTTGGCACGCAACTTACCGCGCGAGAGCGATTTACAAAACGTTGCGGCATCAGATCAAACTCATGAAGTTCAGATGGCGTTAGCGAGAAACCCCAATTGCAGAGCAGATATCCTCACGGCATTTGCGAGAGGCAATAACCTCTACGTGCAGAGGGCCGCATCAAACAACCCGTCATTACCTATCAAAGAACTACAACTGATGCATGCACGTTGTCACGACACCATCATCAGCTTGGCTCTTGCTTGTCACCCAGCATGCCCAAAAGAACTGCTAGTTGAGCTAAGTTCCCACTCAGAAAAAAGCATCCGCCTTGCTGTAGCCAAGCACCCCCAGACACCCTGCTACACGCTTACTGTAATGGCATTTTCCGATGACCTTAGTCATATACGAGAAGAGGCTTTATGGCGAATATCCGAATTCCAATCGAACGATTGGATATCAGGCGTAAAAGATGGCTTGTCTCTGTCTATGCGGTTCCAATCTGAAGATGCTCATGTAGTTTTAGGCGAAGCACTGCTTGCCAATGGTCTGAGCAATAGCTATCAACTGATCCAGTCAGCAGAGTTGCAGCTCCAGATCGAGCGTGCCATTAGCCAACCACACACCAGCAAGAATTTGCTCAATAAATTATCCGCATCAGCAACAGAGAACGCCTCAAAATCAAACAGAGCACCACATGCAGGGACAACTTCTCTTAATAGCAATGCGTTGAGGTTGTAAAAATGAACCTTCATGACCTTACGTCAAGCCAGAAAAGAATTCTCGCTAAAGCAGAAAACACCACTGCCGACGAACTATTTCTTTTATCACAGGATTGTGACTGGGCTGTTCGTGTTGCAGTTGCTCTTCATCCAGCTTGCGATCAGGAACTGCTTATTAAGCTTTCACATGATGCCCAGCATCAGGTTAGGCGCACTGTGGCAGGCAGCATTCATTGCACCCCAGAATTGCTTTCCCGTTTAGCTAATGATGGTCAGATGTCAGTCCGCTGCGAGGTCGCACATAATCCGATGTGCCATCCCACATTGCTCAACACTATGTCAGATGACCCTCATGAATGGGTAAGAAGTGCGGTAGCAGAAAACCGTGAGTGCCCCTCCCCCATCTTCGCCAAGTTGAGCAAGGACAACTCTAAAGCTGTGCGGATCGCTGTAGCTCGTTCATCTACCGTGACGAGTGTGTTATGGGATGACCTGGCTCGCGATTATGAGCGTGAAGTTCGCCTTGCAGTCGCGGCCAATCCAGATTGCCCTGGGCATCTGCTGCAGGCGTTGGTACATGATAAGGAAGATGAGGTGAAGTATGCTGCCGCAGAGAATCCGCATTGCCCAAAAGAAACAATCTCGATACTAGCCATACAGAAAGACCAAGGTATCCGCCACTCTGTAGCATCAAACCCAGCATGCCCAGATGAAATTCTGAAACTGCTCGCATCCGATTATTATGCATCTATTCGTGAATGCGTTGCAGCTAACCCAAATTGTCCAAAAGACTTATTAGTTTCGCTAACTCAAGATGATAATTATCGTGTCCGCATTAATGCATACAACCATCATGAATGCCCAATATTGCTAGTTGTTAACGGGTGCATTGACCCACATAAATTAGTGCGCGATGACGCTATAAAAATATTGCAGTCCAAAAAACGTGAGTTCTGGATACAAGCCGTTGCTGACGGGCTGTCATTAAGTCAATCTCTTGATGCATCATCCACCAGCAAAAACATTGGAGATCTATTCATAGAGATAGAGTGTTTTGATGCATATCAAACCATTCAGGCTGAGACGATTCAATTGCTAATATCCACCAGCACGACATCAAGCGAAAATTATACTCACACAAGAAAACCCTCAACGTTCTCACTTTAAAAAATAGGAATGGCGATATGATAAATCCAAACCTTAAAACACATGCACTAATCCTGCTAGACAAACAAAAAGGTCTATTCTGTTTTTCACATGTAGCTAAAGCACTTCAAACAAGCCACCCAAACCCTTTATGGGAGAGCGGAGCAGTGCTATCCAAATGTTATGCATCCATAAGGGCTTACACTTCATCGAATGGCAGATATCAGTCTCATTTTGATTATAATGATGAAACTCTCACAGTTTGCTCATGGATAAGAATTGCTGCAGATTCATTTAAGGCTGCCACCTTGGATTCCGACTTGATGAAATGTGATTGCTTTCAAGATGCCATCGAAAGAATCCTTATTGTAAAGCCATCATTTGACAAAGGGAGATTGACAGAATACCACTTGGCATCTGCTATTTATCTAATCGGCGGTGTAATTCCTACCGCGTCAATAAACATCCCCTTCTCTCATGATTATACGGCGCCTAAACACATGGGTGATATAGAAAAAATCATCAACATCGCTTGTCAAATAATTGCTGAGAAACCAAGTTTTATCATAAGTGATAAAGAGGCAGCAATAAGTTCGATAAAGCACTTTATTCATGAATACGTCGCCAAGCCCTGCGACTCACTACCCAGCTCGCGAATAACAAACTCCGTTACAACCTCGAAAGAAGCATCTGCCATATACACAATATCTGCCATTGCCGAGTTGCTCTCCAGTAACGCCAAAACTATGCAAACAGACAAAGAACAGGCTATCTCACCACTAGAGTCGAATCATCACAAAACAGAAAAAATCACCGAGGTAAAACTTCCATCAACACTAACGGAATGGAAGTTAGCACTGGGAAAATCACTGTCAACATATTTCATTAAGATTTCAGGACTACATCTACCTAGTCTTAATGATTTATCACTTTTTTTAAAAGGTTACACTGACGCCATTGATGAGTTTAATTGCAAAAAATAACATCCACTTACTTAACATAGTGAGGCCAGAATGAACAGTAACATTGCACAACCAATCGTTTTCATAGATAACAAAATAAACGCTCTTAGTGCAAGGGTAGATGACAAAGAAATAAGCATAAATTTCGATGAAGATGGGTATCTAACAGGCGCGAGTATCTTTCATTACCGACGGGCAATAGTTCCGCCGTGTCACGATGAATACTTTGATGAGCCGAACTGCCCTGGCAATAAATGTCTTGATGATGTAGAGGACTTTGACGCCTGTACAACAACATGCCCATATCTTACAGAAGGTGAACAGCCAGCCGGATTCACAGCGATTATGGGGAATGGAGAGAGTTATAGTGAGCTAGCCTCTGAAATTAAAAGATGTTTATTGGACCACAATTTCAACAACGATCCGACTTCAGAATCTACGATAGCATTTATATCTCGCGACTGGATTGTAGATGATGAACTCATTAAAGGCACTCCTCTCCCCTAAATTGAGTGCAAATATTAACTTGATTTCACAACGAATCGTAACCAAGAGCGATCAATTATGTCCACAATAGCTGATGTAAGACTGGACCTACCTGCTGTATTTCAAGCTTTTACATTCATAGGGTGTGGCAGCCGCCCCACCCAAAACTGCAAGCAGATCACGGTTGCCCCTGAAGAAATCGCTCCATTCATTGACGCACTCAAATCTGTAGACAGACTGGACCTCATAGAGGAGACATTGCAAGACCTAGCAATGAGAGCTGATGGCACTCTACTCAAAAGCGCCTCCCCCTCTCTGACAGACTTCGCAAAAGTCGTCAAACAGCTTTCAGCGACGCCCAGAACTCTTCTCCAGGCATTAGAACTGTGGGAGAGCACTGATTGCAGCGAAGTGATGATTGATTTCATCGACCTTAATCAGCCCTCCTCTCTTAAAAAATCCAAAGCGTACTGAAAGGGAGATAATGAGGATGGACGCACGAAAATGGCCTCTTGAAAAAAAACAATGTTTACCCAAAGACGTCTCCACAGCAGTTTTGGAGAGCTTGAGCTCAGATCATGACGAATTAGTGCGTGGTGGCGTTGCTAGGCACAAAGCATGCCCCATTGAACAACTGATAGCGCTGTCTCAGGACCTAAGTGCATGGGTGCGTTCTCAGGCCGCATCGAACAGTTCTCTGCCAGCCGCACAGCTACTTTCACTGTCAAATGATACCGATGAACACGTCCGTTCGGCCATTGCTAAAAATCCAAAATGTTCATCTGAACTACTCCGCTCGTTAGCAATGGAAAACTCGTTAAAGGCAGCAGTAGTTCAAAATCCCAATTGTCCAATCGATGTACTTCAGGCTTTGGCTCAAGACCCGGCAGAACATATTCGCCGGTTAATAGCTGGCCACCCCTCGACGCCAGCAGACATAATGAAAATACTTAGTGGCGATCAGGCCGATAGTGTACGCCTATCAGTTGCAGCCAATAATGCATGCCCTCAGGAGTGTCTAGCAACGTTCACAAGCGACCCTAGTGATATTGTTAGAGCTCGTGCTGCTAGCCACTTTCGGTCCACTCCTGAAATCCTCGTATTGCTGGCCAAGGATGACTGTTCAACAGTCAGAACATCCGTTTGCCGAAATCGGGCAACCCCAACAAGTACCCTTTCTATTCTCGCTTCTGATAAATCTGCAGATGTCCGGTTTGAAATCGCAAGGCTACCAAATATTACTTCTGAAATTATTGAGTCTCTTGCCACGGATGAGATCCTCAAGATCAGGCAAGAGATATCTACACATCAGGAATGCACACCAACTGCCTTGGCCGCGTTATCCAAAGATGCCGCGTTACCCATACGTAGAACAGTGTGCTTGCACAAAAAAACACCCCTCAAAACCTTAGTTGTTATGGCATGTTGCGATCGAGCTGAAGAACTCCGCACTACTGCAAGGCTCTTCATCAATAGCAAAGGACCGGAGGACTGGCTTAATGAAGTCCGTAATGGCTTATCACTCACAATGCCAACAGGTAAAAATAGAGGACGGCAAACGCTGGGGGATGCATTACTCGCAAAGGATTTGATCTCGGTCTATCAAAGCATCCAGGCTGCAGAGCTCACCCATCGGATCTGCAGCTCCAACATATTGGAAGATGTAGTAGTACCACCAGCACCGCAATCAAGCAGTGCCAAGCTTCGGAAGCTGTAAACAACCGGCAACCCCCTCAAAATAATAGGTTTCTCTATGATGGTAAAAAAACTGATCTTACTGATGATTGGAGGCAAGCGAAAACGCACCAAGTTGATCGCTGAAGCCTTTGACCATGTGTTGATGGAAGCGTTACCCGAAAAGCAGGCTGCTGACTGGGAACCTTCAGTGCTTCACGCGCAACTAGCTGTAAAGCTCAGTACGATGAATTGCGGACCGACGGCAAGAAACGCAGAAGCATACCTTAAGGCTCATGGCATGAAAGGTATCGAATTTCATTCCCTGGGAGGGCACTTTGTCCTGCTTGATACCTTCACTGGGCTACTACATGACATGGAGACCTATGCCGGTTGCAAGAGGAAAGAGGAACTTCCAATCTGGAATCGCGAACTAGCAATGCAGAAGGCTGCAAATAACCACCAACGAGACCAAATTCAGCTTAATTTCGCTTATCAATGGCTAACCCAACATCGACTCAATCGTACCAAGAGTCCCAACCAGCGGATGACTAGACCGCGAGCCGAATAATGTGATCCTGACTCGACCACCATGTCGAGGTTCAGGAATTATCCAAGAAGTTGGCATTGGCAATGAGAAATGGAGGTTTAAAATATGTTTTTTGAAAAAGAAGGTGATCAGTTTGTCGCTAAGCAAACGGATCGGGTTTTACTTGCTACCGCCCAAAGCACCTCAACTCCAATCGAAACACTTGAGGCCCTTTCAAAGCATGAGGATTCTATGTTGCGCCACGGCGTAGCATCTAACCCGAAGTGCCCACCAAAGCTGCTCGAAACACTGGTGACGGACCCCTTAGAGCTTGTACGATCAGCCGTTGCATCTAACCCCGCATGCCCCCCAAACCTCCAGCAGTTACTAGCCCATGATGAACATTGGTATGTCCGAACAGCCCTAGCTTCGAACGTAAACCTACAAGAAGATCTGTTCAATACGCTATCTCAAGATGATGAAGAGGATGTTCTCTGCAACATCGCCTCTCACCATCAGTGCCCTGAAAAAGATTTATACGTGCTTGCTGATGACCTCGCACCAGTGAGGGCCTGCGTTGCCAGCAACAAAACATGTCCTGCAGAATTACTGAAAACCCTATTAGCAGATGAAAGTGATGAAGTCAGAATCGCAGTCGCGGAAAACATCAATTGCCCTGGAGAGTTGTTGGGCCACTTAGCTACCGATGATGAGGAGTACATTAGGGCAGAGGTTGCTAAAAACCAAAATACTCTTCCTCATCATCTCCTGCTTCTCGCGATGGACCCTGTTAAGCATGTCCAGAATGCCGCAATCGTCTCATTGCAATCAAAGCCGACTGACTACTGGCAACTCGCGGTAACTTCCGGGCTGTCACTTGACACCACACTGATCAACCCAATTAGTCAAAGGTCTCAAACATGCGGGGACCTACTAATTTCATCCGATGTATCCAGTGGGTATCAGTCCATGCAGGCAGAGGAGTTGACTCTCGCAATCAATAAAGCAACCGAGACACCTTCACCAGCACAGAAGGCCAAAAGCACAACCACGATGAGAATGTAAGATGGTCCCAAATACGTCATGGCGTACCCTCGTGCATGTTACAGGTTACCCGCCATGATCCCGTGGTAGGATCGCAGCAACGCTTGCCGAAGAACTGATTACAGATTGACCATAAAGATCCCATAGGGAACTGACCATGCTAAGCCCGAAGCAACAAATCAGAAAACAGCAAATTTTAATGGCCAGCGACATTAATACGGATGCAGAAGACCTCTATAGCTTGTCTCAAGTTGATCATGAGGACGTACAGGTTGCAGTCGCAAAAAACGCCAGCACCACCCCAGATGTGCTGATGGCGCTGAATAAAGCTGCCTATAGCACAACTGTTCTCGAAGCTATCGCGCTGCATCCCCATTGCCCAACACAATTATTTGAAGTTCTTTCACGCAACCAGCATATTCGGGTGCGCAAGGCTGTTGGCACTGCAAGGAAATGCCCGGAATCTATTCTTCATTTCCTAGCTCATGACGAAGACATCCAAGTAATCTCTGCTATCGCGAAAAACCCCAGCGCAACACCTGCCACTCTTTCAATATTGGCTGCGAACAAAAGCTCGTCGTTGAGATCATCGGTTGGTGCCAATATCTCTTGTCCTATTGAGTTACAAAAAAAACTGGCTAATGACGATGAATGGTGGGTACGCCATGGGGTGGCAGCTAATCAATCTTGCCCCCCAGATTTGTTATCGCAACTAGCTAATGACAGCATGGGGACCGTGCGTTATAGCTGTGCAGGGAACCCTGCTTGCCCCACTCACATCCTTGTAAGGTTCTATGCTGAGCCTGATAAGTCCATTAGATTGGCTGTAGCAAATAACGCCAGCACACCGGTCGGGCTTGTGATCGCACTTGCATCCAATGATGTGAGTGAAGAGGTGAGGAAAAGAGCGGTAGAAATAATTACCACAAAGACTGCCGATGACTGGGTCCAGGCCATCAATAATGGACTCACTTTATCGCAAGCTTGCGAGGGGTCACCAGGACTAACTTTAGGAGATGCATTACTTTCAGCAGGCCTTACCGACATCTTCCAATCAATCCAATCAACTGAATTGGCATTTCGGATTGAAGGATACTCGGACAAGGCAAATGCATCGCTCCCTGGTCCCTCAAATGCTGCTAATAAATTGTGGATGTAAAAGGTATCTCAGATGTCTCTCACTAACGAACAACGAGCAATCGACCCGCATAGCACTCATCAGTTACTAGAAGCCCTTGCACGGGGTCCTGATTATGATGTCCGCTCTATAATCGCGAGTCGTCTCGATTGCCCATTACATGTCTTAGAGCTCTTAGCACAAGATAAAGTGAACAAGGTCGCAGTCGCAGTTGGCAACAATCAAAACTGCCCTCCCCATATACTACGCATGCTGTCATTGCGGCCTGAATGGGAAGTACACCGGGCGGTGGTCATTAATGAACGAGCGCCCTCTGATGTAGTGGCCAAATTTTCAACAAATGAGGATGATGAATTGCGCAGCTTAGCTGCTAGCCATGCCGCTTGCCCTACTGACCACCTAGCCATCCTAGCGAAAGACGAAGATGACAGTGTGCGCACCTCTGTAGCGGCCAACCAAGCATGCCCTCCCCCCCTACTATGCAGACTGTCTACTGATGATATTTGGGAGGTTAGACGCGGCGCAGCTCAGAACCCAAACTGCCCACCAGAACTGCTCGTTTCACTTACTGCAGATAAAAGTGTGTGGGTCTTGTCTGCTGCGTTGAAGAATAAAAATTGCCCACTACATATACAGCACCAGCACGTCAATGATGTACGCCCCGATATCCGGGATCACCTATCCCAAAATCCAAATTGCCCACCTCCACTACTACGTATTCTGTCAGTGGATACACACAATCAAATTCGGGCGAATGTCGCAAAACACATGAACACCCCAGTGGAGGTGCTTTCAGAGCTCATGGCAGACCCACAACACATTGTTAGACAGTCCTTATGCCACAACCCCAACCTGCCACAGGGGTTAATCATGGAGCTCGCAGAGGCCGATGAATGGAGCATCCGTAAAGAGGCCGTCCAGAACGTATCTGCTCCAGTTGAAATGCTCATTATGCGAATACTGCTTGATGAAAGCCCGTGGGTTAGAGATGCCGCTCGAGAATCATTAGCGGCAAGGACAAGTAACGACTGGCAAATAGCAGTGGCTGGTGGGCTGTCTTTATGCCAACCCATAAAGACCAAATCCGGGGCACCTCAGGCTTGTCTTGGAGATGGACTGCTTGCCATTGGGCTAAACCAAGTTTATCAGGCCATACAAGGGGCAGAATTGGACCTTCGGCTGAGATCTTTATCCAGTAAACAACCGAGTACAGCACAGAGCGTCAATCCCACTTCTTCCAGACGCCACTTTTGAGTATGTGAAATGGAAAATAAACAAGGGTGCGACATTAAGGATCCAGAATGAGCATTGACACGCTAAATGATGATGAAAAAGAACGATTGGCGAGTGATGACTACACTACTTGTGAGCAGCTGATAGCTTTGAGCTTCGATGTCAATCCTGATGTGAGACGCCTTACCGCAATACATAAAGATATACCTACCGATGTATTATGGCGACTTGCCAATGATCCAAATGAGGACGTAAGGGCCGCTGTTGCCTCCAATTCCAGAACACCTCCAGCCTGCTTAGACGATCTATCAAATAATCATTCAAAGTATGTCAGAGCCATGGTCGCTAATAATGAAAAATGCCCCATTGATATCTTGTTGTCACTCAGTGAGGATCAAAACCCAGGGGTCAGAGACATGGCCGTTCAGCATGAAAACCTTCCATTTCTCCGTCTTATTGAAATAGCATTGCATGATCCAATTCCACAAGTTCGAATTTCAGCTCAAGCATGTGCAAATGACAGTGGCGTCACTGATGAATCAATCAGAAATGCTATATCCACGGGCCTATCTTTATCAGCCAGAGTCGGCAATGGGCATCAGGGGGAGGTATTGGGGAATAGATTGCTTAGTGAAGGAATGCTTGCCCTATACCAAAGGATTCAGTCTCTCGAGCTTCAAGCTAAATTACCGCACCCAACCCAGCATTTATCAACGACAAAGCGATTCCGAATGTAATCCTGCGGGGTAGAAAGTACCGTTCTTCTGTCAAACAAATGCCGCCACTGGCGGCATAAATGAAGGAGGTCACTATTTATCTTTAGGTTGCTTAGATTTTAGCCATTCGATGTTACGTTGATTGTGTAATGTTAAACCGAACCTCTCTCTATCCTTCTTGGCTTGGTGCATAGAATTCAGCATGCTGAGAGGGGATAAAACCACCGCAAGCGGCAACATGAGCAACATAAACCAGTTGCGGATGTCATACCATTCATTAAACACATCACGAAACACACGCCAGATATGCAACCATAAACAAGTCCCATACTCACGCCACCAGAACCAGGTATCAAGCTGATTGAACTGAACAGCAGTTACCTGCTTAAACCACACCGACATTATTCATACCCTCCACTAAAAGAGGGGCAATATTAGGTGCGGATTCGGCTTCAAACACAGCTTCAGCCCACTGGCCACAATATAACTTGGCCTCCTTCATCTCCGGAATTTTCGCCAAAAAATCGAGCTCTGGTTCAGGGTAGACGGTGACAGATCCATCACCATTACAAATACGCCTCCCTGGCGAATGAGCATCAGCAACGATGCGACTGTATGCCCACTTATGTTGATCAGGTGCCGCCCGCAATGCTGCCACATAATACCAAGTTGAACGTCGATGATTTATGACTTCATACCACCACGCCAAAAACCACATTGCATTTGCATTACCCTCTCGCGCCCATGCAGCATAACGCTCGACAAGAACCTCGTAATCGACTGAGTAGCGATCCGCTCGCAACAACAGGCTTGCCAGAGGTGCATCCCCACGTTCACCAGTCTCCCAGTCCATAACCCATAGCGTTCGGCCCTCCTCGGCAAAATTACCCGCAACCACGGCAGTTTTGCCTTCACAAGACCATAACTCGCCTACGCGCGGATAGAATTGGCTATCCAGCACGGCAACAGCGCATTGGTTTTCACTCATCGTGTACTGCCTCAATTGAGAGTAACACCCAGAGTATTCAAATATGTCCTTGCCGCTCCCATCCCCCCCATCCCTTCATTTGGAATGAAAAAGTATGGTGTGCCCGGCACTTTCACATATTTGGTTACAACTTGGGTGAACTTTTCTGTTTCCACACAATTTGGCACTTTCTTCCAATCAAATTTTTCAGCAAAACCCTTGATTTCATTATCTATAGCAGTCAATGGATCCTTAGAGCAAAATGCTCTCTGGAACATATCATTAGCACCTGATTTTATTGGCATGTTAACGAGCTTCACATCGATCCCCGCATTTTGAAGTGCGGGGATTTGATTGTAAAACTTTAGGCAGTAAGGGCATTTCGCATCAAATAAAACAACCAACGCACCTTTTTTTGCCACCTTGGCTTGATAGTGAATGCCGTATGGGGAAAGAACTTCAACAACAGTAGCAACCGTCTCCAAGGTCTCTTTATCAGCAGTCGATGTTTTGCTTTCAGATATCGCTGGAACAGGCACTTTATCGGAATTTGAAACTGGACTGAATGCCACTGCAGGCTGAGTATTTTCACTCAACGGTTTTGACGCAAGGATTAGCTCCTTGGGAATAACAGATTCATCAACGACTGCTGCAGGACGCGACTTATTATCACTTGAAGCAGTTTCGGTTGTGATGGATAGATTTCCCCCAACATTGTTTTTGCTCTCGATGCCAAGCATGCTCATGCCTTTTTCCATCGGCACCATCCATTTGAGTGGGATGATAAACCGACCACTGGAATCGACACCAAAGCTCTTGTTATCAATAGTTACCGCATACAAACCGGTGTTCTCCAGTTGCTTTACCGTAATTTTTGCTGAGGCAGGGATGGCAAATCGAGCCAGCAGTTCGTTTTTAATTGCTGTAGCTCCGTCAACCGGGAATCCAGCAGACTCCTGGCTAGAAAGAATGGGTGCCTTCTCTTTTCCCCGCTCAACTTGATCAGAAAGGCTCCCTCCAGTTGCAAACGCATTGGCGGCTAACGTTAAGGCCACTCCAAAAGATGTAGCAAAGGCCATCATCGACCACATCCCAATCGGAGTTAACAACCTCGATTGCAGATATTGCAATTTACCATGTCGTCTAAGGGCTTTTGTCAGCGCATCCTCGATGTCAACTCCTCCGCCGGTCCGCCTGACCAAATCTGCAATAGGTTGTATAATCGTTGTCTTGATTGGCTTTCCAGCCAGCGCGCGGTTATCTTTTTGCATAGTTAATCTTCGACAATGGTTTGTAGGGTGCATAAAAACAATATACCTACAACCGCAAGCGTTTTCAATTAAATGTCACAAAACAACCTCACGACAATAGTTGCCAATTGCCAATCGTGCAATTACAATCCATCCAATACCACTTGGAATTGCATCAATGAACATCTATAGGTCGCGCAACGAATTGTCTTTCAAAGCTTGCTTAACTGCAAACTACACGCCAGTGCAGGCGACCATAATAGCCAATAGAATTGACAATCCATTAATTGCCAAAGAAATGGCCTCAAATGATTTGTCGGCAATCGAGCCGTACTCACAGCTCTTAAATGCAACATATGCAGGTGAAGTGATCGCGGAAGCAGTCAGATCCCGCAAACGCATAGGGTTGCTAACAGACTATGACGTAGATGGGATTACCTCAAACGCAATGATGCAGCACGCCTTATGTGACATGATGCATTATCCTCCAGACCTCTTATACATCCTTGTTGGCCATCGCATCCACGATTCCTATGGCATCAGTGATAGCTTGGCGGGGAAAATTCTTGCAATCCCTCAGCCCGAGAGACCGGAGTTAATTATCACAGCGGACTGTGGTTCATCTGACGAAGAACGGATCCAATTGCTGGCTAAGCATGGGATTTCGGTCATTGTGACTGATCATCATGCCATACCAAAATCAGGAGTCCCTTGCTCCGCACTAACTGTAGTAAATCCTTGGCAAAAAGGTTGCCAATATCAGGATAAGTCTATTGCTGGAGTAGCAACGGCCTGGTTGGTTATGTGGGCAGCATATGATTATTCATATAAGAAAAAATGGACCGACCTTCATAACCCAACATCATTATGGGATTTCGTGGCACTTGGCACTGTGGCAGACTGCGTATCCATTGCAAGCCAAACAAATCGACTATTTGTCAGACATGGGTTGAAAATGATTAACTCAGGCATCAGGCCATGCTGGCATGCAGTCCAATTGGCCCAGCAAGATAAACAAACCTCTATTGATGAGGGGACCCTCGGATTTCAAATCGGACCTCGTATCAATGCATGTAGCAGAATGAATAGTCCATACCTCGGTATTGATTTTTTGATGGCGTGTAATATTGAAGAAGCAGAGTTCTATTACGCACAACTGACCAAAGCCAATGAAGATCGTAAAGAAAAAGAATCCGAAATGACCCTAGTTTGCAAAAAACTTATTTCGGACTGCATGGTACAAGATCCTGACTGCGTATCTATTGTCGCATATGACCCAAGTTTCCACCCTGGAGTACAAGGCATTGTTGCAAGCCGTATCGTTGAACAAACAGGGAAGCCTTCATTTGTGTTTTCACCATCACGGGATGGCCTACTATCAGCCAGCGGTCGCACCGTAGCCCGCATCAATCTCCGAGATGCTCTCCAATACATAGATGATCGAGACCCCTCCATTTTTAACCGTTATGGTGGGCACAAAGCTTCATGCGGCGCACACATCTATGCGTCCAAACTGGGAGAGTTTAAGCAATTATTTGATTCCGCCGTCAGGCACCAGCTAGGTAATGACAAGCTCGAGCAAACAGTCATTAGCGACGGTGATATAACACAACTCGGGCCAATATCTTTAAGCAGCTATTACGAGATCTCTCAACTGAGCCCTTTTGGTCGTGAATTTGAAAGCCCTATATTCACATCTCGCTTCAAAATCATACAATCCGTCCCGGTTGGTAAAACAAAAAAGAACCATCTCAAACTGATTATCCAAGATAAGCATGGCATTCAATACGCTGGAATTTGGTTCTCAGCTCTATCTACTGAGGATGATGTAATTCCTGTAGTTCAGGATCGTACATATATCATGAATTATGAGCTATCAGAAAATAGGTTCAATAATTCAAGCAGCTTACAATTAATAATTAAAAGCGTGGGTGAGTAATATCACGATAAAAAAGCAACGCGCATGCTAACTCGCGTTGCCCTACTGAATATCAACCATTAAGAAAGAGTCATAGGGTTCAATGGCTCAGCCTTCACCTTGAAATGTTTCATGACTACCCGTTCAAACCACGTATGAAAATCGCCCTCAGAAAATATCGTGCTCACTCTAGTGCTTAGCAATTCCATCACCGACTGAGGTGTCAACTGTGCCCCCCTTAACATCAGCGAAGTCTCCTGCTCCAAAGAGTTCTTCCAATCATCCCATAGGATCATCGAGCTGCCGAACGACAACTGCAGTTTTACACGACAACGACCATATATGTCATTGACATACATTCGCTTAGTAAACTCATCAAACCTTACTTCCCAACACTGTTTCTCATTCGAAATGGTAGATCTGCCAAATCTCAGTGCCGGGGTCGGTTTCGACTCCCACTGAATAAAACCGTCAAGTCTCTCCACGTCCCCAATTGAACCGTAACTAAAATTTACGATGATCGGCCTGCTTGAAATAACTGCTGCAGCCAATCTATGGTTACCGTCCTGAGGATAGATAGCCACAGGTTGATTCACTTGAGTTTGGGGGTGCAGACATGCGCAACAATGAAACTGTTCATGACCATGAAGAACAAACCAGGCGACACGACGAGCATGATCTTCGAATGAACAGGCCGAATTATCTAGACTGCCATCGTCTAGATCATCCGTGAATCGACCTGGAGCTATCGTATCCCGCGACTCAAGCATTCGTAGCACCAAACGCTCAAAGCCAGCTGCAGTCCCTTTTGTCCATGGATACAACTCGAAGGCACTGAATTGACGCAGCGAGGTGGCGTCCATTAACGCCACCCCATCTTCAAAGATAGAGATTTTCGCCATCTAGCGTCCCCGACTCTTGTTAGTTTGCATCCAAGTTAGTCTGCCGTAGCCGGTCCAGGTGCGGGTTCCGCCGCGCCACCACTTTTACCTTTACCTGACTTTTTCTCGGCCTCTTTGCGGGCTTGCTCAGCATACCGCTCTTGCGCACTCTCTTCTGTAACAACAGAACCCAGTGCCTTAATAAGATCAGGCAGGAACATCTTCATCATACCTGTAAAAATGACATAGTTTGCAGCCGACATCAGAAGCGCCTTACTTGGCCCACGTGGATCAGCCTCAGCTCCAGTCTTATTAGATGTGCTACCCAGGTCTGACTCTTGCTCTTTAGTGTCAACATCAAATTTGATAGCGCTAATTTGAAGTTTATCGTTAATCCGAAAAGCTATTTTCTCCTCCCACAGAAGCGGCAACATCACCGCCTTTTTCTCTTGATCTTGAAGGACATTTTTTACTGCTTCAGACCTGAGAGATTCATGTTTGAACTTGGCTTGGGGACAAAAACCAGTACGGCTGCGAAAACAGCTCTCATTCGATTCATCAAATGACATGGTCATGGGGAGCCGGTCGTACTGGATCCATTCAGTCATCAAATTCGAGACTTGACGTTCATCTGCAGACAAAAAGCTCACAGATGCTGATGGTGCCGCCACCCCAAACATATCGAGCACTTTCTTCACAACCTTCTCATTTGTTGAGCCTACGAGCATAAGGTTGGCTTTTGTATCGATCCAGACCAAGGTCCGAGAGCTCACAGGGAATGCGGACTTTGCAGCCTCTGTGTTAACACGGTCTTTGACAGCAGATTTTGCCTCCTTTGTGATTTCCAGACCTTTCTCCTTCATGGCCGCCAGCTCGCGCTTTTCAGCGGCCTTTAAATAACTTGAAGGGCAAGATTTTTTCTCACTTTGGAGACAAATCAACAAACAACCATCTTGGTAATGCACTAGCTCATCGGCTTCTTCATGCAAAGCTGGGGCCCAGCCATAAACTGGTCCTAGTTGAGTTGCCAAACAAGGACTAAACTCTGCCTTACTTAACGCAATGGCCAATTTGTCGTGTGGCGGAACATTACTCACTCGGCAAAGTGTGAACGTGGATATAAGCGCACTTTTCATCCCCATCTCATTTACTCCTTACTTATCTGATTGGTTTGTGATAACCCTCTTTACAAGCGCAAGCCTTTTCTTGGGGTCACCATAGCGGCATTTGTCATCGTGGAGTCGTGTTGAGCGTCAATCTCGCACGCAACTCGCCGCTCAAGCTCACCAGACATAATACATTGATATATGTTTATATGGGTACTTAAAAGTATATCGCCGAGTGTAAAAAAACTGACACCAGGGCATTGAACATCAGTAAGGACGTCTAAATTATTGACCTTTGCTAAAATTCCAGGCGTAACAGTTACTAGAGTTGTATTTGCAATCATGCCAACTTTAGCTGCCAACTGAATGTGTTCAACATACCAATCCACCACTCCAGCATCACTAAGCTTGCTTAACCCGGTCAGGAAGGCATCACCAAAGGTAGATGAATGAGCTTTACCGACATGATCATTGAAGTGCCTTACAGCCCAATTGATATTTCCATTGAGTAGATTTACGCCAGATAGGCAAAATGAGTGTGGAAACCTAAATGAATCTTCTGCATTACCCAATGAGGAAATACGAGGCTCCTCATTCCGATGCAGTGTCACAAGCAATTCGCTAAGGGGAGTGTTGTCGCGCAACAGGGGTTCAGGAGCTAGCTGAAGTAGCTCATAGATGGTTTGTAATGGATCATTATGAATCAGCAGCTCATCTCTACGTGATTGATAACACAAGTCATTTGTTGACCAATTTTCTTCAATCATGTACTTCTCAAGCAAGCCAATCACCTCGCCCTGTCTTGCTGCAATATTTTTGCGGACAGCAGAATTGCTTGCCAATGAGATCGCAATACTTTCAACTACGCTTTCTTGAGGATGGACTATGCCGCTATCTCGATATCCAAGATGCTCAACTGTCTCGGTATTTGTAAGATCAAGCCGCCCCCCCCTTAACTTACGCAATACAGGCAATAGCTCTTTCTGGATTTTATGACTATGGTGGACATAGTCATCATCCGCTATCTGATTGTGTATTGGCAGATGTAAATCTTGAAGGGATAGTGAGAGCATTCTAGAAGGAGTAACTCCCTCAGGTATAGAATCAAGACTCTTATTGTTCTCAATGTGTTCAATTATACTTTTGCGCAATGCGTCATCACTGACATTGAAGCGTGGAACATCGGCATCAGCTATCGCTCGCTTTTGGTACAAGGTCTCTCACCTCATCAACAGTGTTTTCGCATAGTTAGCGACACTGGATGGTAATCGCTGCTCTTCAACAACTTCATCTATGGCATGCATTAAATCAACCTGGGGCTTCTGCTCATCACCGAACTGACTCTTAAGTCTGTTGATAAATTCCGAGTTCATCCCATTTGGCTGCACCTCAACCAATGGTACTACATCTACACGAAGCATATCCTCATGATCGTAACTTGCCGAGACAGGAGAGAAATCTCCACTATCAAGGTCGAGCAAACCGAATGCTGGCGAATTTTCTTGCCCAGGCAACCAACGCATCGAATATGGGAGAGCGATAGATCTTTGGATGTCGTCTCTTAGGGGGACATAGGACGCCCCCCCCCAACAGAGGTGGATATTACACGGTGCGCTTCCGACTCCTACCACAATTGGGTCTAACAGACCAAGCTGTGAAATATTGGCATCATCAGATGTAAACACTAGGTCATCATTATAAACCATAGCCTTTTCACCTAGCATCTTGATGGCTGCAAAGTCTGACAAGGTATCGAGGACCCTGTTCGATTTTTCCGCGCAAACAACAACTGGCAGACTCTGTCTCGCCAGCAATATCGCCACCTGAATGGCATCATTAACTTTCAATTTTTCAAAAGCCCGGCCAACCATTACTGGTATCGCACCTAACCGTTTGGCGGCATCTAAAAAATCAGTTAGAGACTGAATTGATGATGAGAAATAATCATGATCCATACGATGAGGAGGAGTCTCACTACTAACCAACAAATTGGCTGCAACCAAAATCTTGCTCATTAAAATACTCTCCCTAATGCCATAGTTTGACAAACCGGGCAGACACCATCATTCTCATCAAGCAAAGCAGCTTTATGCTCAGATAAATGCTCCAGCTCATGATGATCTTGAACAAGACCTGTCCTGTACTCCTCAATTTCGGCAGTTAACGCTACAAGGTTGGTGGCAACTGCCAATGGATCATTTTGATACATCGCTCCCGAAGAATTACTAAGCTCTTTTATTTGAGTATGAAGTTTTTTGTAGATCTCACCATCTTCAAGCAGATTCGCCATCATCAAAACATCACGAACCTCTTTTTCAATCGAACCGAGACCACAAATCTGACTGGCCAGCACGGCTGCCTTGTCCACCAATAGATGTAGTACATCTTCTTGAGCGAAATCTGGCTCCAGCGCAGCGGCATAACGCCGCAACTCTCCAATTTGAGTTGCTGATTTTAACAACTCCGCACTCGAGCCTTCAGGTTGTCTCATTTTATGCAAACAGATTGCATTCAGTAGCTCATCTTCTAAGTCAGCATCAATTAACTCAGACAATTCATGAAGTGTTAATATTGAATCTGAGTCGCGATGACGATCGCTCAATAACCTATCAATTGCTTCAATTTCATCAATTAGGTCTACACCTATTTCAATCTCCTCGACAAATGCATTTATCGAGGCAACGTCCTGTTGCGCCTTCAACTTCCCCTGTGCAATAGCTGAAAGCTTTTCAGCAAGATTTTTAGCCATATCAATTGGCCGATACAATTCCAGTTTGTCATTCAACTTATCTAGCTCTTTAGCAATTTGGCCCCGACGTTGTTTGCAATCACGCTGATCTCGAGCAAATTGCTCAGACAACAATGAGAATTGATAGTAACTCTCACCCAAATCTATCAACTCAGCTCTCTTCTGCGGACTGTATGCTGGGTTAAGTATGAAAAGCGGATCCTTCTGGCTTCCGACATGGAGATTCAACCCTCCAGTCAGTGGCATAGCCAAGATTGATTGAACCCAATCAGGTGCGCTATCCGTTCGCTTGATTTCTTCAGTTTTAACCACATTGGAATCTATATCAGAAAGCGTATAGAGCGGCTTACCCCCCTTGCGAGCTGTTAGCGCAAACGATAATTGATGCCCGCCTTCTAGGCCGACACTAACATGACCAATACTTTCTCCGTGAGTTATAAGATGACTGCTATTATTCCCGGTAATTAGTGCTTCAATCGCTTGAACAATTGTGGACTTACCAAGATCATTTTCACCTGCAAGGACGGTAAGCCCTGGACCAATTGGCAAATGAAAATTTTTGAAGTTTGCAATGTTGTCAAGAGAGATTGATGCTATGTGCGAGTCAATAAGATCGCCATTGAGACGATGATGAACGACTTCAGGTTCATTTTTATTATGTGATGGTAATAACCTATATGATATAGAACCACCATTTTTAAACAAATCGACTACATCGCCGTGAGCTCTAAAAATATCAGGATCATGATGCGAAATGTAAATACACTGAATCCCCATTTCCGTTGAAAGGCGACCAAGAACTTCTGAAAATTTCGGAACTAAGTCCCCCCGCAACCAACAATCAGCTTCATCGAGTATGACAAATCTCCGATTGCCTGATAACGCCAATGCAATGATTCTTAAGCCTGCGCTAACCAGATTATTTATTGAGCCGCCACGATCTCTGACAATGTCTTCTTTAACTCCCTTTTTAATAGAGCTGATCACCACTTCTGGGCGGCTTTTGGCTGACATAGTGGCGTCTAATTCAATTTGCTGATCTTTGTCATCCATAACATCCAGCACTATCGCAGTTAGCAGCTCAGAGTAAATCCCCTTGGACTGCGACACAACTTTGTCAGAAAGATGTTCCATCAGAACCGTCATAGGCTCATGCATCGCCTGCCTTTCCTTGAGTTCCTCATCCTCAATCAGCAGTTGCGATTTCATGTCCACCAGCGCACTGACATAACCTTCTACCTGAGGGATCCGGGCATCTTCAATCATATTTTCATCTTCCGACGATTTACGGCCTGACCCTGACCGGATTCGTTTGAATTGGTGACCGAAGGACGATCGTCAATGCCAGAAACATTGTTTGTATGAATCAATCGTTGTGGCCGCTGTTGGCGTAAGGTGCTTGGAGCCATAGAAGTTGGAGCCGCATCAACAATTAGAGGTGTAGCAGCCGATTCTGTTTCATTATTTACCGTAGCAGAAACGGATTGAGCCACTTCTAATGCTTCGTCATCCGAACGACTTGATTTCTTACTGTCTGATTCTCCCTGAAGCGCCTGTGGCTCTGCTGACATGCTTTCAGCCATAACTTCACGTTCCCCTGCGCCGTTATGAACACTCTCCGTGTGTAGACTTTGCAGCGCCTCCAAAACACCTTGTGGAATTTTTTTCCCTGCAGATAACGACGCAAGTACGCTATCAAGAACTGTGATGCTCTTATCGTACATTGTGATCATCGAGTGAAGGTCTTGCTCTCGTTGTTTAGCGATAGCTCGCAGCTCATCAGGGTCCTTAGTGCCAAAAAGCTCCATGGCTTTATTCGATGCCTCTTCGTGCTGCTTCCTGCGATCTTGGAGCAATGCCTCACTGCGACTAACGCGATCACGCCAAGCAGCCTCCTTTCTTGTTAAATCCAAAAGGCTCTCAGATATGTCTTGATGATCGGCCATGACCGTTTCCTTCAGTATTGGTTTCGCGTATATTGCAAATATAGTAGTATTAAAACATTCAGGCAATGGGAATCAACGTCATGGAACCGCATCACATTCTTCAAACCAGATTTGGGTTATCTCAATTTCGCCCGAAACAGAAAGAGATCATTGATGACGTGCTTTTGGGCAAAGACCTCATGGCCATCCTGCCTACTGGGTCTGGTAAGTCTCTATGTTTTCAGTTACCGGCCCTGGCTTACCCTAACCAACTCACAGTTGTAATCAGCCCACTCATAGCCTTGATGTCAGATCAAGTGCAAAAGCTTCTTGCGATAGGCATAAACGCAGCCGCAATTAATGGGACGACAAATTTGTCAGCCCAAAACAACATCATGAACCTCGCTAGTAAAGGGCAGCTGCCAATCCTATTTGTAACACCAGAGCGACTCTGCAAACCTGAGTTCCTAGCGAAACTGGCTAACGTGAGCAAAACGACACCGATAAACCGTTTTGTGTTTGATGAGGCACACTGCGTCTCAAACTGGGGGCACGATTTTAGACCTGCTTACCTACAAGCTATTCACTCTATCAACGGCTTGATCTCGTACTTGAATAAGCACAGCAAGACAGCGGTCCATGTGCCTATTTCAGCCTTCTCAGCCACGGCCAGCGAAAAGGTCCGTGAGGACTTAATAAAAATATTGTTTTCTGGCCGTACCCCTGCGCTGCATCTGCAGTCGGCGAAACGTGAGAACTTGGTTTACAACTGCCATACCATCGACAATGACAAGCAGAAGCTAGACAAGCTTGTCGAGATCATGAACAAAGACCGCGCCGTCAGCGGTTCAACCATCATATATTGCGCAACCGTCGCTCAAATCAGGGATGTGGCCAACAGGCTACGGATGTGCCAATACAAAGTTTCAACCTATCACGGCAGCATGCAGGCAGGGGAAAGGAACCAGCAACAACAGGCCTGGATGAATGGCGACACTACCGTAATGGTTGCGACCGGTGCCTTTGGCATGGGGATTGATAAAGCAGATGTCCGACATGTAATACATTACGCCCTACCCTCTTCTGTAGATGACTATCACCAAGAGTCAGGTCGAGCTGGTCGTGACGGACTACAGTCAAGCGCGAGCCTTCTGTTCTCTTATGAAGACATGCGCATACGTCGCGCGATGATCAACAGTAGTCACCCAACTTCCGATGAGTTCGAGCGCTTCATCCGCATGTTTGCTCATTACTACCAAAGCAATGGCAACACACCAATCCCTGTCGACCTTGAGCAAATGTCAAAAATCCTTGGTAACAATGACAAGGGTGACAAAGCAAGCCGACAAACAATCCAATCCATGCTTGATGGATTAGTCGAGGCTGGCTTCCTTGAGTTCAACTACGAAGCAAAATTGTATGCAATCGCAGACATATCACGTCGACCCAATTACGTACAAATTGATCACCAACGCGCTCATGCCAACCAACTACTCGATACGGTCTATCAGTACGCAGTAACCCCTGAGTGCAAGGCGAACTTCCTTACCAGCTACTATGGCGAAGCAAGTGCCCAAGATTGCAAAACTTGCTCAAGCTGCTTACGCAAGCAACATAGCTTAACGCTCGTTCAGGATGGGCTACCAAAGAGCCCATCTCAGGCACAGACAGAAGAGATTTTGCTGGAAGAGCTAAACCGCTTTCGCACCAAAATGCACAAGCTCCATAAAGTGCCTACATTCTCAATTCTCACTGAAGTTGCCCTCAAAAAAATTGTCGAGCTCAAACCACGTTCTGCCGACGCACTTCAAAGCATTTCAGGGATTACCCCTCGCAAGGTTGAGCTGTTCGGAAAAGAGCTTCTGGAGCTAATTCAGAAGTTCGCACCAGAAACCCCAGTTATCGAAATGCCGCCAATCAATGCTCTCAACGGGCTAAGCAACCAGGAGATAGAAGATCAGTTCCGGAAGTTCATCCACCAGGAACTTCACAGCATTAGAAGAATGGCTCCGTAAGAGATACGACACATGAGCACCAACATTGTTTTGGACAAAGGCACAACCCTTTACCATGGAACCAGGTCAACATTTGATCGCCCTATCGGAAGTAGGCAGGGAGGACCATCCTCCGTGCCATGCGTGTGGTTCACAAGCTCCCCTTCAATTGCACAGCACTATATCGGGCATCAAGCACAGTCACGCATGTGTCTTTATGACCCTCAGTGCCCAAGTGCCTTACATGATCCATTGTCATTTTATCAAATTGCAGGAGTAGAAAACTCTCCTGAAGCAATGCATTTATGCCGCAATCATGGTTACACATTCAGATTGCCAGAAAACATACACAATCCACACTGTATTAAATACATGTCCTTTTATGATGGACGTTTAACGGAAATATCAAACCACGATGTTATAAACCTATTGGTAGCACACTATGAATATGATTTTTCCACAGAAAACACATTTTATGGCTATATCAAAGGCACCCAAATAATCCCGTTCAGCGAAGCAAGAAAAGGTTCAATCTTGGAAGCAAAGGTGAGCAGCAAACTTAATCTATATGACGCCCGCCTTGGGGATGATTTTGGCTATGATTATAATAATGTAGAGCTTTTCAATCGTGCCAATGAACTCGGTTACGATGGCGTAATAATAAATGACAGAGTTAATTCTGATACTTTCAACCACCTTGAGCACTTGGGGTATGCTATATTTCCATCAGGGCTTGATAAACTATCATTTTCTTCATACCCAACAATTTGTGCCAACTTTAATAATTACGATGAATTGATAAATTACGATCGAATTATTACCAAGCGCCCCACTATTGCAGATCTCTCACGTTTACTACCAGCACACGCACTCAAACTCCCTATTGAAGAATGTGTTTCTTCATCTATGGATGATGCATCCATTATTGATGGAGTGATCATAAACCATGAACTTAAGCATGAAGCTACTGCGCTGACTAATAAGAGCGTGATTGAGTTAGGACCTAAATTCTTTGAGTATGATGAGGAATCTCGGCGTCATATTCTTGTGCATGAACTATGCCACTTCATTAGTGATAGTTTTGGCATTCAGCTCGCTTTCGATATGAGCGATCTAGGCTGCTTTGGCCCCATAGAGGATGGCGTAATTAGCCATGGTCCAAATGGCACGTTCACACCTAACGAGTGTTTAACCGAATCCATTGCCATCTACTTAGACGACCCAGAACATTTGGCTCAGCATTACCCTAAAGCATTCTCATATATTGACAGCAAGCTACGTTTCGGCGAGCTATCGCTACAGCAAAAGCGTGAGATTACCGAATACCAATCTGAGCGGGACAAACTACGTAAACACAATGCAGAACAACTAGAGCAAGCAATGGAGACTCTTCTCTCACATAACACACCCGACTCTCCATTCCAGGAACAAATTCAACAGGCGCTACGAGAAATCATATTTGATGGCACTGTTAGCACAGCAACACATCAACTAATCAAAACAAAACTGACCCCACCCCAAAATCCTGATGACGCCAGCCAACCCAGAAGCAGAAGAATAGCACCTTAAGAATAAAATCATCATTAACAACCCTCAACTATTATGTATAGCTCACTGAAGGAGTGAATATGCAAAGCAGCATTGGTTTAAATAACACCCACAATAGTCACCCAAACTCAGGGGAACCTGGTTTCGACACCCAGTCTCATGGACACTGGCTCAACCATTTTTCTAGAGCCAGCAAACCAGAAACATTAGTCCGCATGGCCAGATCGGCAGCTAACAAAAACAAAGAAAACACAAAAGCTCTAATTGCTATTCGTATAGCCGAAGATTTGAGGGAAGCAGAACTGATCAATGCTGGCTTTACAAGATTAGACTTCGATTACGCAGATTCAGAACTATAACTAGCTCTCATGTCCAATATTTTTGGTCACAATTAAAGGCCACACTAGAGTGTGGCCTTTAAAATCAACTTCGTTCAACCCACCAGCTTGAGAAACTAAAATCGCATTCGCGCGGAGCCATAATTGAAAGTGCTCGCCCACCCGTCAAGCTGATTATCTTCACTCTTGTTCCGCTGGAACTCATCGATCGCGTCTTCCATTGAAGTCACATTAATTTCGAGATGGCTCATATCAAAATTCATTACCAACGAGTCAGTGACCACATCCTCCTGTATTGTGAACATGGCGACATCTAAGGCCTTTTCTTCATTCCACGGGTCCGCTTCATCAAAATACATTGTGAAGTCCACAGTATGCTCATCAAGCATCCCCCAGGACTCTATATCCTCAAAGTCTTTCGGCTCTCCATCAGCATCATAGAAGTAGCCTTCAAATTGAACCGCAACATGGCCCACAAGACACCCTTTAGACAGTAATGCACGATTACAGGACACAACGTACTGCCCCTTACCGTTGAAGATCTGTCTATTGATAGACAACGCGGCGCTTGCACAATGTCCACCCCACCCCTTAAAGCCGCGTTCCTTGGCCAGCGATATCACAGCCGGAATATCGGCGTCAGTTAGGAGATTCATGGCATCCTCCGGAGGGAAAGTTGTGTTGTTGGATGGATTACAGTGGAGATCTCGCTACCATTGCTAGTCGTAGCAGCAACCTCGGATGACTGCATCCGGTACGAATTCTCTATCCGCTGCAGTAACTCTGTTGGCTTGAGCTTCAATTCTGCATCACCAACAGATCGATGTATCGCAATCAAGGTTTGGCGCATCAACCTGGTTTGCTTCTCAAGCTGATCGACGTAAGCAAGGTTGCCAGCTTTGTTACAAAGAGTTCCACAGCACATTCCCAAATCGTGTGACATACCACCACCTGACGAAATGTTTTTATGATACCATTTAAGCATAAATGGCCATCTGTCGCAAACCTTGCTCCCCAGATATCCAACGAGCGCTCACAACACCGACTTCAATTTAAAGGGCCTAGTGTATGGATTTAAGTCCGGATGATTTGAAAAACCTCCAGGTTTCAAAGTTATGCGAGATCGCCAGAGATGGTGATACCCCACCAGCCATTATGATGGCATTGATCAATCACACCGAAATGGTACGCATCGCACTAGCAGAGAACACAAATTTATCTGAAAACGTAAAAGCAATGCTGTTAAACGATAGCTGCCTATATGTAAGAAGTAGCTTGGCTAGATACCAAACTCTCACCGCCTCACACCTGCATCTTCTGTTAATTGATCATGCCGACGTCCGTTCCTCCCTAGCCAGCAATGAATCCCTTAATTTAGAAACGTTCCAGCAGCTTGCAAGCGACAGCACACAAGCAATCAGAGTGAGAGTGGCTGAGAATCCAAATGCCCCGATAGCTGTACTTGACGCACTATCGAAAGGTCTTTATTGGGAGCGAGCTGCTGTGGCCGCTAACCACAACACATCTCGATCAACTCTTAGTGTTCTAGCCACTGATCCTGATGTCCCAGTTAGGATGGCCGTCGCCAAAAATCCACATACACCAACAGAGACATTAATCCTTCAAGCTCAAGACCAATCACAAAAAGTGCTAATGGCGCTGATCGAACGAGAATCGCTATCAACCGAAGTGATTGATGCTCTGATTGTTAATGCTGACGACGATGTTAGAGAAGCAATTGCAAACAATCGTTATTTGAATGCTCACCATACTGAAATCCTATCACATGATGAGAGTGCTGAGGTCCGCGTTACATTAGCCTCAAATCCATTACTCTCAACTAAGGTGTTTAAGACCCTAGCCCAAGATACATTTAGTTGGGTCAGATATGGGCTCTTGGAAAATGCGGTTTTACCTCCTAGCACACTTCTCTCATTACTTTGTGCCGACCCGGTACAAGGCGTTCGCTCTCGAGCAATAGAACTAGCCCGTCGAAAACCTCTTGATTACTGGCTCAGTGAAAACATCTCTCTTTCTCAAAACTGGGTATTAGACAATCAGAATGTCCAGACTGGGGACATCCTATTGCGCAATGACATGCACAGCGCTTACCAGGCAATTCAAGCTGCAGAACTTGAGCGAAAGATCTGCACTCATGCGGTCCCACCACACCAAACGCCACCAGCCGAATGCATCAATCAGCGCCATGATGGTTTTCGGTCTAAACGAAGGTTCCTGTAAATCACATCTATTTAGCAACAACACTGCTTTGCAATGAAGTAAGGAGAACTAAATGACTACTGATATAACGTACACTCCGGATCTTGAAAGCTCCCAAGATTTGATGCCGTTACAAGAAACGTCCCTCGAGATCTGGAATAGCAAGTATCGTCTCAAGAGCAAGGATGGCACTCCCATCGACAGCTCTATCGACGAGACTTACCAGCGGGTAGCCCGTGCGTTGGCAGAGCAGGAACTGCAGCCGGAAGCCTGGTATGAGCCGTTCCTGTGGGCGCTGCGCAATGGTGCCATTCCGGCTGGCCGCATCACCTCCAATGCGGGGGCTTTTGAGCACAAACCTGCCACTTCAACCATCAACTGCACTGTCTCCGGACTCATCGAAGATTCGATGGACGATATCCTCGGTAAGGTGCACGAAGCTGGTCTGACCCTGAAAGCAGGTTGCGGTATCGGCTATGACTTCTCGACCCTGCGCCCTCGAGGAGCCTTCGTCGCGGGAGCTGGGGCTCACACATCAGGGCCCATTAGCTTCATGGATGTGTTCGATAAAATGTGTTTTACCATTTCATCCGCTGGTGGCCGTCGCGGCGCCCAGATGGGCACCATGGATATCCGCCATCCCGATGTGATCGAGTTTATTCAGGCCAAGCGTGAAGATGGCCGTCTGCGCCAGTTCAACCTCTCCCTGCTGATCACCGAAGATTTCGTCAAGGCGGTGAAAGAGGATGCGCCCTGGTCGCTGATCTTCCCTTACACCGCCAAAGAGGTGGAGCAGGATGGCATTGCGTTGGACGATCCCGCTCAGGTGCTCTGGGCCGACTGGCCCAACAAGGAAGGGGTGGTGTTCAACGAGCTGGGGCAGGTCGCCTGCAAGATCTACAAGACCATGCCAGCCCGCAAGCTGTGGAATGTCATCATGACCTCCACCTACGACTATGCAGAGCCCGGCTTCATCCTGATCGACAAGGTCAATCAGATGAACAACAACTGGTTCTGTGAAGAGATCCGCGCGACCAACCCCTGTGGCGAGCAGCCGTTGCCACCTTACGGTGCCTGTCTGCTTGGCTCGATCAATCTGACCAAGTTTGTGCGCGACCCTTTTACTGAAAACGCGGCGTTCGATTGGCAGGCGTTTCGCAAGGTGGTGGCCATCTTCACCCGCATGCTCGACAACGTGGTGGAGATCAACCAGCTGCCGCTGGCCAAGCAGCGCGAGGAGATCACAGCCAAGCGTCGTCACGGCATGGGATTCCTCGGCTTGGGCTCGACTCTCACCATGCTGCAGATCAAGTACGGCTCACCCAAGTCAGTGACATTCACAGAACAGGTATCCCAAGAGATCGCCATGACCGGCTGGAAGGAGTCCCTGCGGCTGGCCAAGGAGAAGGGCCCGGCGCCCATCATGGAGCAGGAGTTTGAAGTGACCGGCAAGATGCTGCGTCTGCGCCCTGAAATGGCGGCTGATGGCATCAAGATGGGTGACAAGGTGAAGGGCAAGGTGCTGCACGCACGCTATAGCCGCTATATGCAACAGGTTGCCGAAGTGGATCCTGCGCTGGTCGTCGAGTTGGCCGAAGCCGGTGGCCGCTTCACCCATCACAGCAGCATCGCGCCCACCGGCACCATCTCGCTGTCACTGGCCAACAACGCCAGCAACGGCATCGAGCCGAGCTTTGCTCACCACTACAGCCGCAACGTCATCAAGCCGGGCAAGAAGAGCAAGGAGAGCGTGGATGTCTACTCCTTCGAGCTGCTGGCCTATCGCGAGCTGGTGAATCCGTCCGCCATGCCCTATGCCGATGATGAGGCGAGTCGTCTGCCGGACTACTTCATTACTGCTGATGACATCACCCCGGCGCAGCATGTGGACATTCAGGCGGCGGCCCAGCGCTGGATCGACTCCTCCATCTCCAAGACTGCCAACGTGCCGACCGATTTCCCGTTCGAGCAGTTCAAGGACATCTACATGTATGCCTCGGACTCCGGCCTTAAGGGCTGCACCACCTTCCGCTTCAACCCGGAGGCCTTCCAGGGCGTGCTGGTGAAGGAGAAGGATCTGGAGAACACCCTTTATGAATTCACCCTACAAGATGGCACGGTGATCACCGCCAAAGGTAACGATGAAATTGAATATGACGGTGAGACTCATACCGCCGCCAATCTCTATGACGCATTGAAGGAAGGTTACTATGGGAAGTTCTGATCAAGCACGGAGTGCATTGGTACTCAAAATTGATAGCCCAATTATTGGCTACAAGGTCAAGACATCAACTGCAGGTGAAGAACATTGCGTGTCAGCAACTCCGGTAGTTCATATGCATGAAACCGTTGCTCGGCCAGAACGATTGATTGGGGCAACATACAAAGTAAAAACACCTGAACATATATCTGAACATTCTTTGTACATCACGATCAATGATATCGTTCTGAATGAAGGGACTGAAAATGAGGTTCGTCGACCATTTGAGATCTTCATCAACTCAAAAAGCATGGAGCACTTCCAATGGATTGTCGCCTTAACCCGGATTTTATCTGCCGTGTTTCGCAAAGGGGGGGACATTAATTTTCTGGTTGAGGAGTTAAGGTCTGTGTTCGATCCAAAAGGCGGCTATTGGAATAAAGGTAAATACATTCACTCTCTTATCGCTGAAATTGGTAACGTCATCGAAACACATTTGATTTCTATCGGAATGATCGATGCCCCAAAGATGGACCCACATCAACAGTCGTTCATTGCAACCAAACGAGCTGAGTTCTTAGGAGAAACACCGACATCACTTAATGGTACACAAGCCAGCTTCCCAGAAAGCGCTACCTTATGCAGTAAATGTCACTACAAGGCTGTCGTTCGCCGTGACAACTGTAGCTGCTGTCTGAATTGTGGCGAATCACATTGCTAATAATGTTAATTAACATAAATGGCATCTGCCATGTCACACATGCTGGATGCCTAATTTTTATCTGCACTAATTTTATAATACAGACAACCGGCAGATCATTCTTGAATCGGTCATGCCCTCGAACCCATCTTTCGATCACAGCTCATTGGCCATGGAACGCTTATAAGATATCATTTAAACACAACAGCAAGAGACCACTCCAATGTCACCTGACCAAGATCCCCGCCAAAGCGCTAATGAAATTTATCTCAGTCTTAAGGATGCCCTCCCGGATGAATTGACCCCCTATCTGACACACCCTAACCGCTTTCTGCGACTCCGACTAGCGTCTCACCCCAACTTGACGGCGGATCAAATTACCTCAATGGCCATCGACGAAAATCGATTTGTTCGCGAAAAGATTTGTGCAAGAAACGATTTACCCTTGTCCGTCCAAAGCATACTTAGCCAAGATGATGTTTCTGTTCTCGAATCTCTAGCAAAAAACCACAGCATAAACGAGGAAACATTGTGTCGAATGGCTAGAGCGACAAATGAGCCTAGCAGTAGTGAGTTAATGGGCCATATTGCAGCGAACCCTAACTCGCCCCCAGCACTACTCCTTGAACTCGTCGAACTAAACAACGTTCATGTTCTGAGATCTCTGGCATCACGCAAAAACATCACACTCGAGTTATGCGACCTTATCATTCGGTCCAATCTGCGTTCAGTACAGGATGTTGCAGTCATTATGTCGATGGCCAAAAATCCAGATCTGACCGGTGAGATGCTGAAGCTGGTGGTCTCAACACATCAGGCTGAAGCAGTGTTGTTAAACGTCGCTAGAAATCCAAACACCCCTGGTGACGTTCTTAGCACTTTAGCCGAAAGCCAATATTCAAGCGTCCATTTTCTTGTAGCGGAACATCCCGCCACACCACATGACTGCCTACAGTCTTTGTTGAGCAGACATCGTAACTCCATTTACTACACCGCAGATGGGAAGCGAGAGGGCCGCCCCATCATTGAAGGTATTCTAAAGAACCCTAATGCACCAAGCCAAATGCAGGACGAGCTCAGGGCAGCATACTTAAATGATACTGCCGACTACCGCAAGTTTGTTGCGGAATGCACACTGACACCAGTAACTACATTGATAAAATTGGCGACTCGAGATCCAGCCAAGCAGGTTAAGGATTTAGCGATAAAAACCCTGGCTCAGCTAAATGACCACGACTTATATCAAGCGATCGCAACCGGCTCCTTGCAATTAAGCAGCAAGATCGGCCCTAGCTCACGCAGCAAAACAGTGGGCGACAGCTTGCTGTCTCTCCAGTTGACGGAGCTCTATCAGCGGATACAAGCCATTGAGCTTGAACACAAGATCTGCGCCGGGATCCCCCTGACACACGCACAAACTGATAGAGCTTCGCGCTCATCTAGCTTGAGGCTCTAATATGTCGTCACCCACATTTCTTACGCTAGCTGAATACCACTCTCGTGAAGAGGCCTTACGGCAAGCATCAGACATTAAAACACCACTTCAAGACCTCGAAAAACTGGCTTGCAGTGCTGATGAGACGGTTCGGACTCAAGTTGGCCGCAATGGCTCAACCCCCTCTTCAAGCCTCGCCCTGCTCGCAGAAGATATAAGCTGGCGAGTGCGCCAAGCTGTTGCTGGCAATAAAACCACGCCTACCGCATCATTACTTGAGCTGGTGGCAGATTCGGATACCAATGTAGTCATCGCTCTAGCCAAAAACCCGGCATTACCCTATGCACAGTTATGCCACTTAGCCACGCATCAAGATATGCGAGTGCTTGAGACCGTTGCTGACAATCCTCGAACACCGCCAACGGTTCTTGAACAGTTATCGGAGATCCAGGATCGGTACATACCGCAAGCTGTTGCACACAACGACAACACCCCCCCTGCGACCCTCACGAAATTGTCAAACTCAACGAATGATAAGGTTCGCTCTGAAGTCGCAGCTAACTCATCAACGAGCATCGACACACTTTTAGCCTTGGCTCTCAATGATGATGTAGACATGGTCCGTAATGATGCACATCTTTCACTTCGCAGAAAAAGTGATAACGATTGGTTTGCCACCGGTATGCAGCTCAAACAGCCCTTTCGTTCGACAACTTTTGGCGATGCGCTTCTACAACTGGGGTTCACATCGATTTACCAGAAACTCCTGGCAATGGAGCTTCAGAATAAGGTTTCCGAACATAAAGCAAACCATTCAGATACCACTCAAGAACAAAATCCTGATTTAACTCCACGTAGCTTGAGGATGTGAACATGCAACAGCTCAATGTCCAGGGACGAATAAACCTACTATCTAAAATAGACGTATCAGAAAATGCTTTTATCGAATTAGCTAAGGACCCTGAATGGGCCGTTCGTAGCAGCGTTGCGGCCCATAGCCGTGTGCCGTCATCAATCCTTTCCGCCCTAGCATCAGACGATGTAGTGTGGGTGCGAACCGAAGCAGCAGGCCACCCATCCACCCCGGAATCCATATTAGAGCAGCTCAGTAAGGACAACGAACACTCTGTTCGGGCGGTCGTCGCCGGGAATCAACTTACGCCATCTCACGTTTTAAGTGTGTTGGCCACAGATGCTCATTGGTTGGTTAGGAAAAAGGCGGCACTCAATAGCAATACCCCTCAAGAAGCCCAGGAAGCGTTAGTAAGTGATCCACATGAAGATGTGCGCCGCTCTCTCTCTGTCAATCCAAGTTGTTCCGGGCGCACTCTGGATGCCCTCTCGCGTGACGAATCTATAGATGTGAGGATGTATGTCGCCGAGCATCCGAACTGTTTACCTACGACACTAGATTATTTGGCCACCGTTCATAATTCTGCTGTGCAACTTCGCATCACAAGACATGGCAACACGACGTCAAAAGGTTTGGCTTTATTGGCCAGAGCCACAGAAGACTCAATACGGATCGGGGTATCAATACATCAAGCTACCGACGGGCCTACATTGTCATACTTAGCCCAAGATGAATCCGAGTTGATTCGCAAATATGTTGCAGAACACCTTTCGACTCCCCCTGAAACTCTGGGATCACTAGCATCATCCGCAAGTGAAACCATCAGAGCTCAAGTGGCTACCAATTCAAGCACGCCACAAGAAGTTATGAGGAAATTAGTAAATGACACGCCGCAAGTACAAATTAATGTAGCGATGAACCCTACAGCTTCAATTGATATTTTGCTGACGTTAATTATTTTATGTAAGGACACGAAACCCATTATTTCCAATTTCGCAAAAGAAAACCTTAACAACAAAACCTCAGACTACTGGCAGGCAAACGTACTCAATGGACTGTCATTAGATACAAGTTTTGAGTGTGATGGGAATACAAGCACGTTAGGTGATAAGCTTTTAAATGAAAACCTATTCGATGTTTATCAAACCATTCAATCAGTGGAGCTTTCGATAAAAATTGACAACCGTAGATTTGAAATAAGTAGCACCGCCAATGAGAGGCGAAATAATCTATCTTTATAAATACAATGTGAATCTACCTAGATATAACCACAGCAGGGGATCAATGAATGAATTCACCGCCCCCCTGTTTTCATGAGTTCCGAATCAAGACCGACGATCATCAACTTAACTGCGCAACGCCTATTATCCCACCAATCATAAAAGGTTCTGCGCGGCACTTTGACCAGGACAGCCACCTCTGATGCATCAAACCCGCACTTTTGCTTGCAGTAATTAGATAGCATCTCTTCTTCGAAATCCACGCCGTTACGCTTGCGTCGCTTACGCGATCGCTCCGCTGCGAGGCCTAAAACGATGAGTGAAACAACTCGATTACGAGTGTGCCACCAATCATTCAGAGTGCGGCGAGGCACCTTAGATTGAATGGCGACATCGGTTGCTTCAAGCCCACAAATTCGCAGACAATAGTTGGAAAATTCATCACCTTCACCCATCTAGCACCTTGGTGTTGATAACTTACACTTGTGCATTGTGCAGAATTAATCACAGCAAAACAATATATTACCGCTAAACCCACCCACAACAACTTTCAAGCAGTACATAAATTATCGAGGCCTGAGAAAATCCATGCCAAACCTCGAGCTGCCTTTACGTTCAACAACCTTCCGGAAATGGCTGATACTCTCTTTTGACGGACAAGACAAAACCTCGGCAACCTCAATCAAGTTTCCCTTGTATCTCAATCGCTGATAAACAACACCTTCAGGAAAACACGCAAAAAACTCATCCGTAGCACACCCACCCAAAATACCGCTTTCGAGACGGGTTCGCTCCCCGATAAAAATTAGCTTTTTAAGCGAGGCATTCTCTGTGCTAAAGAAATCCAAGGCGGCTCTTAATGCATCTTGTGATACCTCAGGCCATGACATCAGCAGTACATCACTATTTTCTCCAAATCGGAGTATGGCATCAGTGGCACTAAGCTCTTCTACAGCAGGGTTACACCAGCTCTGGTGTCCATCATGTGTGGCAAAAAGTGTTGTCGGCTTAATATCAACTCCCATCTCATGCAAGTAATGAGACAAAAGACCATTCCCGGCAAACACCTCGAGCACCTTTTTACCACGTAGAAACCCCGCCAACTCAGCAATGAATTCAGGGTCATATTTCCAATACGATACCTTCAAAAAACCTCACACTATAAATTGGCGTTTAATGCTCTAATAAGCATAGCGCTGGCCAACGAAAACAAACCACTGCTAATCTACACGACGTTTTTTTTCACTGGATTCCAAACGCGTATTGAGGTCCGCATGAACATAGATGGAAGTAGTAGCAAGGTCACTGTGGCCCAAGTTGGCCTGGGTATGAGCGATGTTTCCACCATCAGCGATATCGTCGGTTGCGTACTTATGTCTAAACCAGTGAGGGCTAATGGCCATCAACCCCTCCGCTTCGCGCGATATTGCATCAGCCCCATCCGTATCGCCAGCAGCTTTCAGCTGATTTGAGTCTTCTTCCAACATTTTTCGGGCAACTTCCAACACGCTTTTGATCTCATTCCTGATCGAGTTGGAGTCCAACCCTTCATGTTCCATTGTGCCCCGGTGGCTATGTGGAACGAGAGGCAATCGCTCCGCCTGGCTAGGCAGAGTAGTCAACTTACGGCCTAGTTCAACTGAAAACGCCGCACGGAAACGCTTAACCTCACTCAGGAGCGTATTTGTGACTGGAATGTACCGCCCCTTATCCCCCTTCCCCACTGAATCATCAATATGAAAAACCCAGCCTTCAGGCAGGCAAAGGAAACGATTGGTAAGGCAAGGAATAACCCCGGCAGGCACAACTTTGTCGCATAGTTCTGACACTCGAACCCCCAGGTAATAGAGCATCGATACAATGTATCTAGACCGAGCTCCTTTAAAACCAGCAATCCTATCCGATGCACGAAAGATCGCTTCCAGTTGAGCATCTGACATTATCCGCTCTTTAACCTTACCTAACTTTCCAACCTTTCCAAGGCTGCGCTTTCGTGATGTGAGTACCGGGTTGTGTTCAATTAACTCTGCCTCAATCAATGAGCCATATAGGGCGCTTAACCCTCCGAACATCGATACTTTCGAGGACTTAGCAAGTCCAGTTGCTTGCCGCCTCTCCATAATGAAAGGGCGCCAATCCGGATTAGGCCCTTCAATGATCTCTCCAGCACTCCCATCTTTTAGAGGCTTTGTTTTTTGCAATCGCCCACGACAAATAGCGCCTTGCCATGAGGCTGGTGGTGAGTCAACAAACATCACGAATGCCGTCATTTCCGCGCTTCTCATGGTGAGGCAACTTTCACCGACCTTAAACCAACGCCATAGAAAAAATCTATCAAGGTCTCGACGGTAAGTGCGGAAAGTGTTTGGCCTAATCAGCAGGCTATTGAGTAATTGGCATGCGACCCGGTACTCGGGCTCCCAATCGAAATTAAGCCCAGATACAGCTTGTTGGAAGAAGTCTTGGTCACTCAGGGACACCGGCTCACCAGCATCCCCATTGAAAAGAGGGAACGGAACAAAATCAAGCGGCTTGTCGGACATGTTTGGCTTTAAACTCTCTTATTTCCTGGCAAGACATACAACATGTTGCAGCAGGATTGCTTACGTAACGTTGATACGGCACATCATTACCACAGTCCTCACAAAAACCGATGTCATCAGACATCTTAAGTGCGTGGACAAGCAGGCTCTGACGGTGTACCAGTCGATTGATTTCCATCATAGCATTAGCGTTTTCTTCATGCTTGCTTGCAACCATGGATTCATCAGAATAAATTTCACCGCCACGAATTGTAGCCCGAAGCTCTGGCAATTTCAGCTTAATCCCAGACAGCTCATCATGGATCTTTGCAATTACACCAACACGTTGCTCTTCAGTCAAAACACGTCCTAAATTCATTCAATAAACCTCATTATCATAAAATTGAAATGCCGCACAAAACAGTTGCCTTGCACAGCATTGGATTACACATTCAATTACCAAATTGTGAAACATAAACAATTGCACTTCAATTACATTTTTAGTTTTTTGTGCATTATATCACCCTTAGCTATTGCCTCATCATAATTGCGCAAAGAGCCTTCGCGATTAAGCAAGATATGCTTCAACATCCCTTGAGGATCTGGGACGTGGGTGTTTTTTGGGAAATGTTGAGTTTCTTCCATATTTCGATAGCTACGAAACTCCTCTTTCAGAATTGCGTAGAGATTTGCCAGGCGCTCTACCTTGGCGTCGTGATAACTACCCGATATACGCTCTAAAAGCTTGTCTGCCGATGCCAATGCCCCCCGAGCTGCCAACATAACGCCTGCGCTTGCAGACGCAAGAATAACGCCCGCTGGCGCAGCTATTACGAGACTATTGAGATCACCACTTATTGCAGCTTTGACAACCGCGCCAAAAGTCACTTGTTCGATTGGTATATCTTTGACTTTGGCATACGCCTCAAAAGCATGTTGTAACTCCTCTTGCGGCGTCCCTGCCAGTCCGACCGTGGCCGCAGTCAAATATCCGGTCAGCATAACGATAGCTGCTGTCGCGACTGCAGGAAGGATGTAGCGTTGAGTTTGCGCATCCAGCCGCAACGTCACTCCATTCAGCAAGGCGACATTTTTTTCGTAGAGGTCATCCAATACCTCCTCAAGCGTGGGTTCAAGCTTCATGATCACTCCTTAACCAGGTCAGCACGGAATTTTTTAAGCGCTTCAAAAACATTATCTGAAGCCTCATCTGCAGCTGCGACAACCTCTTCAGTTATGGCTCGCCCGGCAACATCTTGTAGACCACCCTCCGTTTGAATGAGTACCAGTAAACGTCCAAACCGGAGTTGGTTCTCCGCTGTCTTTGCCAATACAAACCGCCCTTTGTCAGGCAAAGTCAGTAGCTCACAGGTAGCAATTGCAGCATTAAGCTCATCCAATGACCGTGCATTTTTTGAAATGACATCTGCCAACTTGTTCTCAAAAGTCATATTTTACAACCTTCCCTTAGACTCGATAATTTCTTCGTATCGGCTTAGCAGTAACAACATCATCACTTAGCCCCAACTCACTTTGGCTTTCCTTTGCATGTTTCGACAACTGATCTTGCTCAGCCTCCCTTACTTGCCTCGCAGCAACTAACTTATTTCGCCTTTCAAGGTCTGCATCAAGAATTGAAGATAACGACACCCGTTGCTCAGGCCGCTCCAGCGGAAATTCGAAACTCATCGACTCACGAACGGCCTTCGCTTTCCGCTTGTGTTCCTCTAACCCAGGAATGTGCAAGTTGATATTTTCAAAATGACCAACCAACTCATCGTAAATCTGAGTGCATCTGTCCTTGATCAGAAAATGAAGAGGCCCGGAGCTAAGAGTGACCAAATCTTCATAGAAGCTATTCATCACATCAGCCCCCATCTGAAAAATGAGGTCTTTTGACTCATGCGGAGGAATGCCCAACTGTGACTGCGCAAAGCTAAGCCAGTGCTCTAGCTTTGCTTCAATCGTGCCACACACCGGCATTGCAAGTGCCCGGCTCAAGTTTTGTCGCAAACCAAAGACCGTTACGCGGTCATATGCCGGAGCCATCTGCAGAGTTTCACTGATAAAATGCCCTTTCGGGTCGAGCTGTTGAACATAGAGCAATGAAATGTTTTTCAGGTGCAAATCAGAATCCGCAATCATCCATGACAGCAGTAACTGGCGTAGCAATTCGTACTTCTCACTCTCCCAATCAGCATTAACCTTCTCCATTTCTTTTTTGACTGTTGCAGCGACCTCTTCGTATGATGACCTGTATTTATTGTTGACTGAGGCCAATACATCCACGCCAAGGATCTGCGCCATATCAAGACCAATCGACTTGGTATTTGATCCAGGTGCTGGGATATCAAATCGCTCGCTAATGAACATGCCATGTAAACCAGATGTCCACACCTGAGCCAATACTTTGGCTTCCATTTCAGTACGACTTGAAGATAAATCTTTCGCATCAAGAAAAGCATCAGCCAACGCTTGAGATACTTCCTGATTGACGCCATCGATCTCAACTTTTGAAAGCAACGCTAATGCAAACTTCGATGTACGTAAACCAGCAGCTTTAGAGGCCCTCATACCCAACCATTCTGCAAATGGCATGAGGTCATCACCGCTAATATTTAGAGCCATGCCGGGTTTGACAATGTGGCTAAATGGGTCACTTCCAGAGGCCGGGATGACTCTGACACTTCCATCGTTCGCAGCTTGCAATGAGGCCGCAAACTTAGTTTGCATGCCAGACACATTTGGCATAGTGATAGCACTAACCTCGATACCAGAGCTCAATAACTTACGATGATTATTCACCTCTTCTGTAATATCGAGCATGCGGGTTAAAACCACATTCTTAAGTATGTCATCATCAAGCTTTTCAAGTGGATACGGGATCGTAGCTTGCTGATAATTATCCAAGAACTCATCGGCATCCTGTCGATACACCACGCGGAGATGACCGAGCCCATCAGCAGTCACCATCCCCGTCTTTACCATTTTTTCAATTTCATTTTGGATGTCGAACTTTATATCGTGTCGACGTTCAGGAAGTAGACCATCAAACAAAGGGTGGATTATTCCACTATGGTTCAAACGCAAAATTAGGTCATTCAAGTAATTGCCTGGCCCCTCTGGGTAGAAGCTTCGGGAACCCAGCCTGGCCGTATAGGCAACTGGCTGATCAAACCAAAACAGCTTAATGTGGTGCTGATCGTCAAGAATGGCCCTATAGACTGCATCTAGTCCTATTGCCGTATCATAAGCCCCCTTGAGCCTACTCCACCCGAGGTCCGGTTCGTTATGTTCAATTCTTGCTAAAATTCCACTTATTGAATTGCTCGCAGCCCAATCAAAAAGCTTGTTTTGCATCAACCACGACACTACGCGCTCTTGGTATAGAGGATTAAGCATTGAAAGCGGATCTGCATCAGTACCTGTCTGTGCTTTTTCATTGTGAGTTCTTGATAATGGGCTGTCTGGCAACGCCGCATTGGGGAACATAAGCAATTCGACTAACGTGCGACTGAAGGGCAAGCGTCGTCCTCCTGCCCAATCAAGGAGGGCCCCCTCCCAAGAACGGTATCGATTATTATACATCGCACGTACACGTACAGGCTTAACCCTCGCAGCTTCGTGCTCTGGTAGATATCTGGCAATAGTAGCGCCCATATCGAAATCTGAAAGCCCGGACCGAAGCTGCTTGAGAGCAATACCATAGCGTCGATCATCACTCACTTTATGAGTCATCGCCCATGGACCGATCGGGTAGCTATCTGGCCAGCACTTATTTAACAGTATTGGGCCAAACTTCGCCAGGTCGTGATTGAAGGTGTCAACCCAGCTACTAAGCTCTGGCCCAAGCAGATCGTCAGGCAGAAAAACTCCATACTTGGCCAACTTTTCATTGTCGTCAGTTATAGGTATTACTGACCCGCCGATTACGCCAGCCTTGCTACCTAAAAACTCTTTTAGCTTCTCTACTTCGCCGAAGAACACCTTCATATCGCAATCTTTATTTAGTAGTGTTTAAACACATCATAGCCTTTGCCCGTACCACCATCAAGTAACTTGAATGGTGGTGCAATGATAAAAGCCACAATGGAAAAGGGGCCCGAGCGGGCCCCTTTTAAACTATCAAAACGCAGTCTACGTTACTACGGTTCAGCGATTCAGCTTTTTAACCTGATTTTGATGATCATCCTTGATCTGTTCTTTATTCCAATGACCCTTTGCAAAAACGTTCTCAACACCCCGACTGAGCGCTTCTTGATTTACAAACTCAAGCCAGTGATCGTATGAACGATCTATAGTCATTTGAACCATGACATTCGCACAAACTTTAGCAACAGGAGTCATGCTCACATCATGCCCCCAACGAGTTGCGGAACTTTGCTGTTTACCCAGCGCGATCCCACAGTTCCTAGCAGTATCTGGTATGATTTTACAAAGTTCTTCAAAAGTCCAATCTCGCTCGTGAGGAACCAACAGAGGATTTTGTGACCAAGCCCTAGTCAGCAGAGCAATTGTCGGGTTTAGAACTGCAGCCAACGCGGCCTTACCCGTCATAGTCGCATATGAGTTTGGCGACATCCGATAGTAAGAACGAGCTTGGTCAACAGTCAGCTGATGGATTGTTCTCCACTTCGTGACATCCCCCCCTCTTACTGGCCGCGTGGCGGGAATTTGCATAACCAACGAATCATGATCCAATGCATCTTCTTCATAAGTCGGCAAATAAGGAATCAGTTTCGGGAATTTTTGATAAAGACGGAAGAGATGTTGCACGTGCAACAAGTCGATCTCCGCACCGTCATCCTTGAGTTTGAGTAGTTCAACAAGGTCCTCAACTGTCAATTTGAACAACTTGCGTATTTGATACCCACTCAACCCAGACATTGAAACATATGAACGAAATTCTTTGACCAATACAACCTGGTCGAACAAGTCCATATCAACACCCTCAACTTTCATATCGCCACCACCACCAAAAATGTCGTTACTATGAACATAGCATGTTAAAAACAATTTTGCAATTGCGCAAAACCGCGAAAAAATAACAACGGCACTAACATTAAAAACACCAATTTAAATGCAATTAAAGTGGGTTAATCAAAACAACTTCATGCTTGACACTAAGTGATAAAAACTCTTTTACATCATCTAAATCACTTGGCACTGGCAATGACTTTCCGCTTTGGATTGTATTGGCAATCTCTCTTAAAAGAATATCTTTTGCATTTTGCAACACAAGCGTCCTTGAGTCCATCTCCAAAATCAAATCATCAAAATCTACAAATTCAACCTGGAAAGATTTGCTTTGCTCACACTTCAAGACGTAGGCCGGATATGCTGGGAAACCTAGCAATTGGCGGCGTATTTTTTTTCTGTTTTTTTCTAGCTTCGCGACAAGTTTATGCGCTCTTAAATGCGTATACCGTTTGAGCATCTGAAGTGATCGATGACCTGAGATTGATGCAATTTCCACCATGTCCAGGGTCCCCAGCTCAAACATTCTACTGATCGCCTCATGACGAAGGTCGTGAAAGTGTAAATCGTTTATGCCGACCCTTCTTATCATCGTTTTCCAAATAGATTTAAAACCGGACGCTGTATAACTAAATATCGCTCCCTCATGCTGCACCCCAAGCCTGGAGAAAGCTTCTCTCGCTCTAGTGGTAAGCGGTACATCTCGCTTGCTCCCATTCTTCGTTTGCAAAAGATGTGCGACACCTTGTCTGAGATCTAAATTTTCCCACCTCATACCTAGTATTTCTCCTTGCCGCATACCCGTCTCAATAGCAATTACTATTATTGAATATACCTGAGGGTTTTTTTTACTTTGTGCAGCTCGTAGCAATTTGCTTTCTTCTCTAGGCCTTAAACGGCGGTCGCGACCATCAGGAAGTCGTGGTTTTCTTACCAATAACAAAGGATTATCTGTGCAAGCCCCCCATTCAATTTTTGCAATTGAAAATAAATCTGAAAGCAATGCCAATTCCAACCTTATTGTATTTGGCGATAAAGGTCTCTTGGTCCTAACTGAGTAGACAGAAAGCCGATCATCTCGATATCCAGCAATGTCAACCGAAGTGATATCATCCAAATACATTTTTGCAATGGGATGTGAAAAAATTGGTGCCATACGATACTTTTCTTGTACGTGACCCTTTTTGTGTATCGAGACTTTTTCGAGATATCGGTGAAGTGCAGACTCCAGTGTTAGTCGCTGACGCAATTTATTCATAGTGATGTCAATAGTGATCATTTACGAGAGCGTGAGTGTATCAGATCGGCGCGAATCAAAAAAAGTAACCACGTTATGAGGATGCCTTTTTGCAAGCCCCAAAAAAAAGAGCCTCACCCTTAGCACTCTCACTACCGGTCCGCTGGACAAGATCCCCTTGCCAATCCGGTATGTGGCGGGGAGTTGAGAAAAGTCTTGTCCTCACTGGGTTTGCAACGACGAATTGTGTTAGCTGGCTTGATGCCTCACAGGGCATTTGCAAAATCGAACCCTATGTGGACATTTATTTTGATGAAAGTTTTTCTGAACCGCCAAATATAACCGCATCACTTTCGCTTCCATTCCCAGCAACCACATGTTCCCAAAATGTTTTAGATTGGTTTGGATATAGAGTATCTGACATTACAAAGAATGGATTCCGACTGTACGGTGGTTCTAGCCCCGGAGGTTCCGGTTGTGGTATTGCAGGGAGCAGTGTGGCAATTAGCCGGTTTGGATGGTTGGCAACTGGGAAGAAAGAAAATTAACCCTAGAATGAGGCTCATGCTTAACATGAGCCTATTGTAAATAGTTATTAATACAACAGGTAATTGAAGAGGCTAATACATTACATCAATAGAAATAAAGCCATCTCTTCCAGACGAACCATGAGTCTTATCATACCACCCAAAACTAGAATAACACCCTTGGCATCTACTGGAATTGCCACCTGAACCATACCCTAACGGGGATACTCCAATGGGGGCATTACCGCCTTCATCAGGGCCTACAGCTATGTAGTTACCGCCTTGGCCACTGGAGCCAGAAGTTGAACATTCCCCATAGTTAGGTGAGCCTGTGTGACTACTACGCCCCCCATCGCACCAAACATAGTCTCCAAATCTTGTTATCCCCCCAGGATTGTTGGCTGCTCCACCTTTTCCAATTGTTATTTTTATTGTTTCATTTTCTGTGAAATTGACAGGGTATGATAATAAATACCCCCCACTTGATCCGCTAATCATCCGTCCTGGTTGAACATCGGAGCCGGAGTCGTAGCCCCCGCCGCCTCCGCCAACAATTGATAGAAAACCAGACTTCACACCTTTTGGTACGACCCATTGACCGGAAGCTGTGAAAGTATACCGGTATAGGTTTGGTTTTGACGCCCCACTCCAGCTACCGGATTGGCAATTGCCAATCCGGTAGTTGGCATAGTTCCGTTAAAGATGATACTGAATACCAAATTTATTACACGAACCGTAGCGGCGGCAGCAATGGCTACATGGGCCAGTTGTGGTTAGGTAAATTCAGGGTAAATGGCGATGGTAGTCGAACATTTCTTGGATACGCTTCAAATTCAGTTGTATGCAATGGCTGGTGCCAACCACCTTGGTAGTGGCGATCACAGCATGTGCGTGGATCGCCGTTTTACTTGTGAGTAAACATCACCATCCGACTGAAAAAAAATTAATCCATCCTTCTGCAACCTTGCCTGTAGAGGAACTCGAAACCCATCCATTAAATCCTTGAGATGTGCAAGCGGAACTGTCAGCAACATCTGGTAACGGACTATTCCCAGCATCAGCCGAGACGTTGATATTTAGACAGGAATGTGGGTACTTATGTTTGAATGGCACGAACTCCCCCATTGCAGAATCAGGTCTGATATAACGCCTACCCCATTGCATAATCACGCCGCTCGGGAACACTATCTTTCCGTCAGTCCCGATATCAGCCTCGTCATTCCATGGTTTCCTCCACGTACCGGATTGGCAATTGCCAATCCGGTACTTGGAAGGGGCAGCGGCCAACCAGAGCGATTACCGTTGCAGGTGGCCGAACGTGCATTCAAACTCAGGCGGTAGCTTCATGTCCTGATGGCACCACATTAGTAGGGGGTGGCTTCCAACTTGCCAATCAAATTAAGTCTGGAGGCACAAACTCGCCAGATGTATCCAGGCCGCTAAATTCAAAATCATGGGTAGTTGTGGCAGGGGGATATCCTGATTATTGTTTCGATGCATACGCAGTTTGTGCTCAATGATTCAGAATCAAATCACTGACAAACAGCAATAGCCAATATCATTTAGAAGACCATGGCTAAGTTTATTGACAAAAATATGACGCAGTTCAATTCCAAGCTACTTGGGCCAACAAACGGCTCCCCCGGTTACATTTCCGCTGTTACCCACAGCATAAACGCTCAAGTACCAGTATGCGCCGCTTTGGTATACCTGCATGTTTGTATGATTTTCGTTCCTGCTTTGCGAAATTGATAGAGCGCAATAGTGTGTTGAAATTGGCTGTATAGCTTGTGTGTTAGTTGAACCATAGCCAGCCACAAGTTTATGAAAAGTGGCTGATCCACTGCTCTTTTTACCTGGTGATGCCCACATACCGGATTGGCAATTGCCAATCCGGTATGTGGCGGGCGGCGAATACAAAACAAGAAGGGGGGTTATATACAGTCGCTGGAAATTGCTCTCGGACGAATCCTGTCACGGGATCGTTGAGTTGCCCCAGCGGTTTCACTCCGTATCAAGTTTATTACGACTGGTATGATTGGGGGGCATGCAAAGGTGGCATGCAGCTTTACTGGTGTAGATCTAATTAAATGACCATTCGGTAGCTACCGGAATTGGCAATCATAGGCAGAGAGTTAGATAGTAATGTGGGTTTTCGCTTCCTCCTCGAAGGCGCACGATCTGAAAGACTATTGGCAATAGACTCACATTGAATCCAGGCGGACAACTCAACGATCCGGTGACTGGGTTTGGGAAATTATCTCCCGCCACAGTCATGTCTTCTCTTATAAGGTAATAACCTCCCGACCGTCCAAGTGCTTTCCAAGTACCGGATTAGCTTGCCAATCCGGTACGTGGAAGGGGAGTAAAGCATCCTTTAGAATTGTTTACAATTATGCTTGTTCTGCTGACTGGGCTGAAGCGAGGTGTAGTAGTGATGAAATTGTGGTGGGCGGTGGTGGAACCTCTTTCGGAGGTGACTGGCATTGTCCTGGAAATACAGGTTCATTCAGAGATACGTCTGGCAATTCATCTGCCCCAATGCTCGATGGGAGTATGCCATCGGCAGATTTAAAGGGATGGAAGGTTACTGGAGGACATTCGGTCCCTGGCGTAGGAGACAATTTACAGGTTTATGCTGTATGTGCAAAACAATAGGCTCCGCTTACTCATAGTCATAGCAGGTGGCGATCCACCGATTCACATGATATGAGACCATAGACCAGTTCCTTTTTTCATTAACGGAATAGTCACCGGTTTGAAGATATGTTCCTGTTGCCCGATCAGAACATGGCTCATTAGTCGTTACAACACACCACGAATGGTAGCCTAAACTCACTGTGGGATTATTTCCGCACCCACCCCCTCCAGAGTAGGTAGAAAGCCTGATCTTGGGGTTTGCTGACCCCTGGCGTTTCCAGCTACCGGATTGGCAATTGCCAATCCGGTAGTTGGCGAAAATCTGGCGATAGAATACCTCGCGGGGTCATGTGTGGAGTTAGAGACTCGAATTTAGATCATGGTGCATGGCATGACTGTGATGGACTAAATCCTGCAGTATCCTGTCCTGTCGGTTGGGCTCCACGGGCGGTTTTTGCAGCGGATGGACACTGGTTTAGGACATGCGTAAAGCAGTAAAAAATCAAATGGGGAGAATGCTGTATCTACAGCTTTGTTATTATGCTTATAAGAGCTGTCTGCAAAGAATTTCATGATAGTCACTTTTCCCCCTCCCAAATTGGCCATCACCAGTATCCATCAACCCAACCATCACATATCCATCTGGGCATCGACCAATTCCTCCACTATTAATGTTGACGTAATAGTTCACGCCATTGAATACACCTTCAGGCCCTAGCAATGGCTTTCCCCCTTGCTTCTTCCACATACCGGATTGGCAATTGCCAATCCGGTAGCTGGAAGGGATTGGGGGCAGAACCGGCTTCGTGGATTGACGTATCCTTCTCAAGAAGGCTAAATACCGACTACCTAAATCATTTATCTAAAACGATTTTTGTGAGCGCACTACTAAGTGGACCAACTGTATGCGCCCAAGGTTTTTCAGAAGGAGTTGAGGTTTCCAGGCTTAACATCACTAATGTTTCGTATAGCACCATTACTTTCCCTGTTGCAGCGGGAAAAAATTACACTGTTAGTTCTTGGTGTGGAAATCAACTCTTGTGGTGGCGTGAATTAAGGTAGTTTTTTAACTAAAATTCTCAAAAATTACCCACCCGCGCTAACGGTTTTTTATTTATCGCAAGCCATGAAAATCCACTTACCGCTCGTCCATTGACTGCTGTTGAACCGCATGCTGCCGCAGCTGATGATGAAGGGCTTGCCCCGCCAAACAGCCTAAAACCATTTTTTGTCACATTAACCACGACATGATCTATCGCATCTGATGCACCTGCAGTACAAGGCGTGAAAGGAAATAATTTTGATGATGACACAATTATCTGGGGTATTGATGTCATGCTATTTTCAAATACCACATCGATATAAGGTAAATCTGAGCATATAAATTGATCTTTATTTAACCAGTATGAACTACAGTTACTGGTGTAAACACTCCCACTCATAATCTCGGTAGATTCAGCTCCCTTCCAGCTACCGGATTGGCAATTGCCAATCCGGTACGTGGAAGAAGGGGGGAAGCGGCAAACCAAAAATCTACACAGATGGACTCACATCATACGGGGAAGCTACCAAGAACATTGGCTCACACGACTCATGTGTTGTAACAGGCTTTTTTGTTGATGACGGAGCTTGTTATGCCCAAGAAATGCCAGGTAAACAATGGCGAATATATATCAAGCCATTCGGCAACTCTGTCAGTTGCTATGTAACTTGTTATACTTGGGGGTGATAAAATGGCCTAAAATGATTTTATAAATTTAGTTACTTTACGCACACAGCAAAAGCACGGAAACACGAGTTACCAGCTTTAGCGCCCGCAATTACTGCCCAACCATTTCCATAAGGGGCGCTTGAATCTGGTGCATTTGATGATGATGGGCTTCCTGGGTTCCAGGAACTAATCATGTACCCTCCTCCAGTGACCTGATAACCAACCGGACATGTAGCAACGGTTAAGTTACCTTGTGTTGGTGGATCATAAGTTGAACATGAAGATGTTACCGAATCTGCTTTCATCATGTTGTTAGCCCACTGTTTTTTCCACATACCGGATTGGCAATTGCCAATCCGGTACTTGGCGGAAGCCTCAAGATAAACTCAAATTCAATTGGCGTTTTGCAAGTGGAGGCGACTATGTCGTTGCATATTGTGCTTCGAATGAAAAGGTTATAAGCGGGAGCTGTGGAACGGATTTGAGTGCAGCCATAGATACACAGGGCATTAATCCAAGCTTGAACGGATATGCATGTGGAGACTTTGGTGACACTGCCAAAGTGTTTGCTGGAGCACTCTGTTTGATGAATGGATTTTAATCATTTCACGCATACAGCAAATGATCTAAAGCAAGAATCACCTGATTGCGGGCCTGCAATTACCGCCCAGCCATTTCCGTTAGGCACACTAGAATCTGGAGAAGTAGATGCCCACTCATTTGCCGGGTTCCAATGCTCAATCCTGGCGCCTCCCCCTGTGACCTGATATCCAGTTGGGCAGTTCGCCTGGGATAGTGAGCCATGTGTGGTTGTTGAATACTTGGCACATGATAAAGACGGAGCGTCAGCCCTAACCATATTAGTAGCCCACTGTTTTTTCCAGCTACCGGATTGGCAATTGCCAATCCGGTACTTGGAAGGGGGTTGAGAAAAGTCTTGTCCTCACTGGGTTTGCAACGACGAATTGTGTTAGCTGGCTTGATGCCTCACAAGGCATTTGTAAAATCGTACCCTATGTGGACATTTATTTTGATGAAAGTTTTTCTGAACCGCCAAATATAACAGCATCACTTTCGCTTCCATTCCCAGCAACCACATGCTCCGAAAATGTTTTAGATTGGTTTGGGTATAGCGTATCTGACATTACAAAGGATGGATTCCGATTGCACGGTGGTTCTAGCCCAGGAGGTTCCGGTTGTGGCATTGCAGGGAATAGTGTGGCAATTAGCCGGTTTGGATGGCTGGCAACTGGGAAGAAAAAATAGCCACTTATAAAGGCCATACAGCAATAGACCCACTAAAGCTTTCCAACGGAGACCCAGACTCAGATCTTGAACTAAACTCAAAAACATAGTCGCCCGGTTCAAGGTTTATGACACAGGCAGATGATACGTGTGCAGGCGCACCATAGCTCATGTTTGCATTATAACCGCACAGTTTCCCTTTAACTCCGATCCCAGCAGTGGCGAAAGAACCATACTGCCCTGAGCCGATATTGGTTATAAGGCTGGAAATGACAGTTGATGGTGATTTTATCTTTAACGTATATAGTCTGACATAACAAGGAGCGCTGGTAACAAGACAGCCACCAGGGGTGTAGATATATCCACCTGTGAATGAATCAAAGTATGAGGATTTTGACTGCTTGGCCCACATACCGGATTGGCAATTGCCAATCCGGTATGTGGAAGAAGCAAGGAGGAAAACTATCACGAGGTCAAATTGCATACTCCCCGATGATAAATAATGGAGTAAGTTACTCTAACTGCCCTAGACCAACCAAGCTTGTCACTTGTGAAACTGCAACAGCTGCAAATTTTGATTCATGGCCAAACAATTCATGGGTTGATGTTGGTTTGACATATGAGTCTGGGAATAGAAATGAGATGATCCCTACAGCGTTAGGATTATCTGACTATAGCAATAATCGATGCATTGCACGGTCAGGCATATACAATGGAGTTATATATGCAAGGAGTCGTAATCAGGCTATTTGTTATTGATTGCAACTACTATTGGTGTCAAATATGACCAGCCGCTAGGCGATGCAATGTTATTGTTTCACATCTGATATGCGTAGATAGTGAAAGCCCCCTGCCCGCAGGGCCTATTCTCCCTTGGGTATGATCGAATTTTGTATGACGCTCCAGGGGGCACGGCAAAGCTGATGAAAGCGATTTTTCCAAAAGCAGGATTGTTACTAGCATTGGCGCTGATAAGCTGACCAGAAACATAGCCCTCCAAGTGTGAAGTATTACCACATTCCCCTCCTGCAGTGCCGCTATTACCTCCTTTAACGTACAAAAACTGAGTGCCGCTTCCTCTGTTCAATCCTGAAAAATCACCTCTATAGCCACCCAAATAGATATATTTTCCAGAAGAAGAACCCTGCCCCTTCCACATACCGGATTGGCAATTGCCAATCCGGTATGTGGAAAAAGCAAGGAGCAAGTGAAGGCGGTGTAAGACTTTGCGTTAGTTGTGGTGGGCGCTGGCCAGTATATTCTGGTTCCGCCATAAAGGTTGGTGATTTCGGAGGGTGGAATATGTTGGGCGTAGGTTGCTCTGGATCTTTTATGACATATCAAAACCCCTTCGTACTTCCTAATTTTTGTTCTTCTAAATGATTTAAGATCTCTTAATGAAAGGCCACGGCAATTGACAAGGGCATTAATTGCAAACACGCGCATCAACATATGCTCCACTTACACATGGCCCTAAATTCGTGCATGCAATGATGATTGTCGAGCCTGAACTTCCAGCAGGGCATGAGCATGACCCAGTAACAGGGTTTGGATAAAGGCACGTTCCAGAAGTCCATAGGACACCGAAGCCACCTTTACTCGAATACTGTTTTTTCCACATACCGGATTGGCAATTGCCAATCCGGTAGTTGGAAGAAGCCTCAAAAAATTGAGCAACCTGTTATACGTGACGATGGGTTATTCGGCCCTGATTCTGATTTTCAAAGTTGTGAGAGTGATGAAATCGTGGTGGGTGGTGGTGGTGAATGCATGGATCCTGCCAGGCATTTCATCCATCATTCACAGCCACAAATGAATGGTTGGGTAATAAACTGCTTTGGTGTTCCTGGTTCATCAGACTTACCGGCTAAGGCATATGCAATATGCCTTAAAAAACAATAATCAGCTGGAGGCGAGTCACAACTGCTGTTACGTGAGTTATGAATAGATCGTATTAAGAGCTATGTTTTTTTTGCACATAACACCGCTGTGTCATCGCTACCATGTTCCCACGAACCATTACCAACACCTTTACCTCCAACGCTGCCGAATCCTCTTCCTCCAAATTCGTCACCATCGACACCATATATCGCATACCACACCCCAGGAGCAGACGCTGAGCACATGGCTCTGCATAGGTTTGTGGCCTCAGATAATGTTGGCGCTCTATATGCTATTCGAGCGCCATCAACATAGCACAAATCAGATATATAGCTTCCGACTGACTGCTTAGCCCAGCTACCGGATTGGCAATTGCCAATCCGGTATGTGGAAAAAGCAAGGCGGATCCGTGACGTTCGGCCCTGAAACAATGGTAAATGGCGTTAGCTATAACTACATGTGGAATGGTTTTGATGGGCCAGTTAGATGCCCTGATGGTCAAGTGATAGTTGGGCTATACAGAACCTCAGCTGATGACTATTTCCATTTCCTTTGCCGTAAACTACTTTAACTCCGCATCTTTGTTTATTGAGCACATGATAAAATCAGTTGACAACCGCACATATTAAAATATGACTCCATGAACTTGCACTCCCTTCGAAACCGCAACCCCCAGGCATCTAGATGGTTTGCAGTAGGATATTAGTCTTGAGATCATTGTGTAGAAACTAGCCTAACGGCATGTTGTTACATACGAGCATTGGCCTGATGGGTAAAAGTTCCAATCGTCTCTAAACCCACAGGTGACAATCCTGTTGCCATCAAAGTACGCTACCCCCCCTCCGTAATAAAAAGGCTTTCCGTGATGGTAAGTTGTGGCGTTGGCTACACTCCATTGACACTGTGATGGACTGAACCCCGGAGGAAGGGGGATCTGCTGGCCGTGGCTCAACAATCCGGTGATCACATAGCTGCCTGAGCCCCCCTTCTTCCACATACCGGATTGGCAAGAAAGTAGTGCGCCTGCCGGATCTCGACCTACGAGGCCATTCGGTGAGCACCCAGCCCCCTCAGTAGCCACACCATTGATCTGAGCATACTCACCAGCAACCAATCTCCCGTTCGACTGTACGAGATTGCCATAGACCGCGTTACCACTGATGTTGCCATTCGCCGTTACATCTCCCAATGAATGGATTCTCTTACTTACTTCAAAGTAGCTACCGTTGTCGTAAATATAACCGCCGACATTAGAGCGAAATACAGATGCAAAAACGTCTCCCTGCGCTCTAACGTTGCCTGTTGCTTCCACCCCAATCTTGGAACCTTGATTGTCTTTGAATAAGACACGACGTTCACCGCTAGTTGCAAGCTCGATAGTTCCTGCTGAAACACCCCCATTATGCAGACTAATAGAGGCTGAACGACCTGTTACTGATGTATTTTCAGCCAGTGAGATTGAACCTTTATCTCCGCAACATTGACCAGCTCCATCACGTGAGAAATGCCCATGCTCGCCATTAACATCTTTTGCATTAACTGTAGTGGAGTTCAATGTGTCTATACTTGCTGATGTTGCAGTTAGAGTATCGATGGCATTTATCGAATTCCCCCCCATATCAAGATCAGTGTTCATTCGATTCAACTCTGGTTTACCGGTGACCTGGCTGCGATAGAGATAGTCAGTCTGATTCAGACCATCTGAAAAAAACATCATGCTAGCCAAATGGCCATCACCAACGTTGGCCCCAGCGCCATATTTTGCAACGATCCCAGTCTCCTTCCAGCCGGACATCGCCCCTGTGGCATTGCCAGACTCCACATACCCGCCAGCAGGACCAATCATTCGTGCCACAAGCTTGGAATCGAGGAGTCCAATGGACTGCCCACCCTCAGTCAAAAGCATTGCGTCTAACCGGAAGTTGGGTGCAGTACCAGCTTTGCTTACTACAATTTTGTAATTCTGTCCGTATTGATTCAACAATTGACATGGTGTACTAGCACAATTGAACATTGAAGGGGGAAGGTAGTCTCCCTTAAGGCTATCAATTCCAATTGTCTTTGGCAGTGAACCACTCAAGATTGTTTTGTAATTATCTTCGAGGTACTTAATTGATGCTGTCTCAACACTTTTATGATGTTTGGCTGCTAGTCTTGCCACTTGCTTGCTAGTGTAATCGGCAAACAACCCTACAGCCTGCGATGTCAATATCGCCAGCAAACCAATAACAACTATTAACTCCATGAGCGTAAAGCCACGGGCTCGCCCCAAATTCATTGCACGAACGCTCATTTAGTACCCCTTACTCAAATAAACAACAGAACCAACAGGAAATGATGATGAGACTGGAAAACTCATTAATGTCCCGAGAATTTTTGATCGCATGCTGCCATTTGATTCAACAGTGCCAACCAAGCAGCTATCTTTTGTCAACTGCATAAGTCGGCCCAAAACAGCCTGGGAACAGCCTACACAAGCAGTAAAGGCTGCACCTGAATCCACGTACCCCACAATGCTCGGTTGTTTTATGTACCAAGAAGGAAGGCTTAACGCAGCATCAGAGGGTGCCCCCACAATTGATTTGTTGCGCTCTGCATATAGGGTCAACGTATGATGATAAAATTGCATGTTCGCCGCCATGACATAAAACTCATCACTACTTCGTTCTGCGTAATGCTCTTCAATATCGTCCTGCGTAGCTTGAGTCAACAGAAGGACTCCAGCCAATACCAATAGCATTGCGTAGTTCATACGCCCCCCATAAAACATTGTTTAAAGCATAGCATCTTAACATCCACTACAGTAGCATGAGGATGATTGTTCTCAAACTTTTAGGTGACATTTAGGAGGTGTTATGAAGTCTGTAGTGGCGCTGTCCGTTTTACTTGCGCTATCAACCAGCCCTATTACTCAAGGTCGAGACAATTCACGAGCGGTGCAAAACAGTTTAGTCATTGATAGATGCGTAGAGTTAGCATCCGTCAAATTTCGCATACACTCAGATCTGCTTAGAGCAATACTCCTAACAGAAGGGGGGGGAGCTGGTGCTAGAAACAAAAATACGTCAAATGGGACATATGACTATGGCCACGGGCAAATCAACGACGTTAATGTCCCGGAGCTAGAAAGTCATGGAGTAACCAAAGACGCGCTAAGACACGACCCATGCACAAACATCGGCTCAGCAGCATGGTTACTTAGCAAACACTTAATCCGAGCTGGACAATGGGGGGTTGAAAATCCAAACCCAGAGAAATTTTGGAAGGCCGTTGGAAATTACCATTCAAAGACAAAAAAATATAATGATATATATCAACGTAAAGTATGGGAAAATTTACAAATAATTCAAATGGCCAGAATGACTACACAGTAACATTCAATCCTGGCCATGCGCCTCTATAGACTATTCTCTACCTACACCCAATGAACGAACATTGCGCCTCTTTTGTTCCGATGCTGCATCAAGGGCCTCATAATTTTCATCTTTTACTGCTGCGCGAATATCGGACTCTATTATCACTTCTTTCAGGACCAATCTGCGTGCGGCGCCCACTCCTGCATTGCGCATGACTTGATGGGTGACCGCTGTAATACAGTCAGCAATAACACTAGACCCCATCCCGGATAAGTTAACAAGTCTTTCGACGGCAGAACCAAGGCTGTCTGCATGAATAGTGCTGATCAATAGGTGACCTGAAGACGCCGCATTAACGACCTCTATAGCTGTAGATTTGTCCCGTATCTCTCCAATAAAAATAGTGTTGGCACCGGATCTCAATGCAAGCGTAATTTGCTCTTTGTAACCACCGTTGTGACGACCAGCATGCACTTGGATGCAGCGCCCCTTCCCTACTCGCCCGGAGAGCCTGGTTTCTGGTGGATCTTCTAATACTGAACTTATACCAGGAACCGCATCCATTCTGGCTTTCAGCATGGATGCTGCAGTTGTAGTCTTACCTGACTGCATGGGGCCAGTGACTAAAACCAAGCCTGTGCTTTGAGGTGCAGTTATGAGCGCTCTCATATCGCCTGTTAACCCAATGGATAATAAGTCTCGCGTTTTTAACTCTACTCGCCTAAGAACAAACACACATTCACTTTCGGAGCTTTGAATTTTTGTTCCACGATACATATAACGTTCATCACCGACACTTCGCCATAGCGTGAACTCCTGCATGTCTTCAGATGCTTTTATACACTCATCTCGCAACTTTTTTAAATCATCATTCAGTTCTTCACTATTTATAGGCCTAAGCCCTTCAGCGTCACATACTTCAGCAAGACCATCTGATACAAGATATAGATCAATAAAATTCAGTGATTCAACAACCATAGGCTGCATCTTTTCATCCTCTAAAAAAATGCAGGCACGTTATTTCGTGCCTGCACAATTAATTAAAAGCAACGACAACGCGCAAGCCTTATTAACCGGTTATATCAAAACCAATCGTGTTTCCGGTTGCCGCTGTGGCCTTATTACATTCCACCTCAGCTGTTGGCTTTGATACTGGGAGAGCTGTGATTGACGCAGAACCGATGGACACCTTTGTGACAGTTCTCTGCTTGCTAAAGGCTGAAACGATAATCGCACACTCTTCTGCTGGGACCTTGGTGTCGGTTAGCTTGAATGATGTAACACTGGTTTGCGTTGATTTGAGTACACCACCCCACTGGTTCGTGATCGGAGTAATCAATTCACCAGACGGATATCCCATAGCGCCCTTGTTGATCCTGGTGTCATTGATAGCCTGAGTTATCACATCAGTTTCCACTTGGGCGCCATTATTCGAGAAAAGGCTGGTGATCTTATCGCCGAAGGCGGCATAAATCATGGCAAAAAAAGCAAGAACCACAAGGAGCTCCATCAGAGTAAAGCCACCTTGCTTCCCAATACGTGATTTTTTAGAACGTGAAACCATTAGAATTTTCTCCCTTACATATTTGCAATACTATCACTCATCCCCTGAATACCAAGGAGAATCATGACGGCGACAAGACCAATAAATAAAATACCTACACCTAGCAGGATAGCCGCAAGCTTATTTACGTGCTCGACAGCATCATCTAGCCAATCCATTGCATACTGATAAATAGCAGTCTCTGAATTACTTGAGCTACCAAGCATTTTTAGAAACAAAACAGCCCTCTTGTCTGGAAATTCATAACCACTTCGCTCTAATGCCTGGCCAAGATTACTGCCCAACTCAATATTATATTGTATAGATGCCAATCTATCACGCAACCATGGTGACGCATTATTTTTCAGATCATTTAACACCTCAACAAGCTGAATCTGTGCCTTTAGCATGACGCTGATATTGATCATAAACGTAGCGCCATTAATAATCCGGTACAACGAATAGGGTGGAATGGATTCGGCTCTAACCCGAAGGATTGGTAAGTATCTACTCCAGTTTGGAAGTGTCCATGCGATGAAGATGCAAAAGAGGATTACGCCCACCATTGTCATTCTTCCGTACTCGTTCACATAATTACTGATGTGGTAAAGCATCATGGAAATCAATGGCCAAGTTTCAATATCTGAAACCTTAACTAGCTTAGGTATTACCTTCTCAGCAATAATCACTATAACCTGAGCGGCCCCCAAGATAAGTATTGTCGGATACACCGAAGCCTTCACTATCGCTGATGTGATCGCCTTTTGTTTCTTCATGACAATGATAATATCAGATATTGATGCGGTAAGCGTTGATGCTCCCTCTCCTGCTTTAATCATCATCATTTCTGAGTATGGAATCCAATCACTAAGTGACTCACTCAATGACTTACCATTATTCATCTTCGCGCTGACATCCATCATAATCTGAGCAAGAGGAGGCCGATTAGAACCTAACCTACGCCCGGAATAAACCTCGATAAATGATTTGATAATCGCATCCATTTTCATATTGTTTTTAAGCAATACATGGAGGTTACGATAAAAGTCAAGCCTAACTGCGTAGTTAAACTTTGACTTCAACCTATTAACGCGATAACGCATCAAGAAATCATCGATAATCATGATGCTCCCCCGCTGGATATTTGTTTGACTTTGGCAACTCGCTCAGCCTGATGTATTGCACCTAGAGTCACTTCATCTTCATCGAGAAGGCAAACATCGGTCTCACCTATAGATGGGTCTACAATTCCCTTATTGATTTTATCAATTAATGATTGGCATTTTGTAATGCCATTCATATGCTCAACCCAATACTTCATCGCTGCCAATTTTCCACTTTGTCTGTAGACTTCCAGCAAGGCTGAATTGGTTTTGACAACTTCAGCAACAGCGGTCCTTCCGACAACTCCGCGATTATTGCACTCAGCACACCCGTTACCAATGATGCAAACACTCTCTGGATTTGCATAACGTTTTACACGTCTAACCACGTCTTCCGAAACTCGCGCTTCATTCCCAAGAAATGGCAACTTACAATTATCGCAAAGACGCTTTGTCAATGACTGATTTACCAATCCAGTTAGCACTTTTGGATCATAAAGAAATGCTACGTCAATCCCGATGTCGGCAAGCCTTTGGATACAACCGAATGCATCGTTAACATGCAATGTTGTATACACAAAGTGGCCGGTAATAGCAGCACGAATTGCACCCATTGCAGAAGATGAGTCTCTAACTTCGCCAATAAAGATGATGTCAGGATCCAGCCGCATAACACTTGAAATTGACTTTGCCCATTCACGGCTTATTGCATCATCATCATTTTTATCGCAGATAATCTGAGTTTGCCTTGCGCCTTCAATTTTGTATTCAGGAGGGTCCTCGATTGTGATAATGTTTTTCTTTCCTTCATATTTTCGATATTGGGCATTGAGCATATTAGAGATCGTGGTTGATTTCCCTGACCCAGTAGCCCCTGACATGAGCATAAGCCCAAACGGTCTATCAGCAATTGACCACAGATCCGTTTCTTGCTGCATAGAATAACCAGCATCAGTCAAACATATGTTTTTATTCTCTTGCTTGGAAAGCAGCCGCAATACCATATAAAGGCCATCATCTGTTGGCCTTGTTGATACTCGACACCCACTCAGCCCACATTCAGCAACGAATTCGGCACCAATGCGACCATCTTGAGGTTTTTTTTCAATAAGGTATGGCTCACCCTCACTACACATTGTTGTGTAAAGCGTCCCCTGAAGAGCCTTCCCTTTCTCCAGGTTCAATTCTCTAACCCGTACCATATCCCCATCTATCCGATTGAAAATAATGGTCACTCGCGCCTGACTGCTGGTTAAAATATGAACATCCGATGCGCCTGATTTTGCAGCATGAGATATTATATTTACCACTTCCTCCTGCATTTTTGATGAATCTTCAATAGATGAATCATCCAGCAAGGACATGTCATCACTGTAAAACTCATTTTTTAGCTGTAGCAGTGTTTTTTCTTCAAGGCGAGGTGTTTTACCAAGAGTTTTGCAAGCTAATTGAAAGTATTTTTGAAATACGGAGTCGCGCTTCGCCTCTTCAATGAGGAAAATAACACCATCGTGATAAGCGAACAGCTCACGATGACTAGAATCCTTTATAAAAAGAGGGTGATTTGGATTTATGCAGTCAAACATGATGTCCACCATTTATTCCGCGCTAGCAGCCGGGATTAGCTTGTCATCTTTTTCCAATAAAACACCATCAACTGATATTTCTTTGACGGTATATCCATCGCCAATCGACATTCCACGCTTGGCTTCAAGATCTGTACCATCAGGAAGCCGCATAACTGCAAATAGATTTTGGCTTTTACCCACAATGCTCACAAGCTTTGGTGTCGGGTCTAGCTTTGGTGCCGAGCTTTGCCCACCCATACCAAATGACGGTTGTGAATACATCGGGCTTGCCACTTGTTCATTTGGCATTGTAACCGAGGGGCTTTTACCATTACCTAAATCAGTGATCCGTTTTTCTGTTGATTTTTTTTCTTCATCAACCTTCAACATCAAAACCTCACTCTGCAAGCGAGCAAGATCAGCAACTGTACAGGGCCCATTACATAATGGTTCCGCAGAAAAGACGGGGGCAACTGGACTCGCGAACAAAACGGTTAAAATAAAAATCTTAAATCTGAGCATATGCGACTCCACTTAATTCCCATATTAGTTTGTGGTTTTCCAGCTTTACTGTAATTGAGTTAAGTCTTAGCCCGACACCACTTAATTGATCAAAGAGGAAATCTGGGGTGAATTCAGTTTTTACATTGAATTCGTAGACCTTCCATGGCAGTTCAATTACTTCACCATTGGAATCAGTAACAGGTTCTCTTTTAACCTCTTCTACTTTAAGTCCATGATTGATCACCTGAAAATAACTGATAAGCGAATCAAGCATTTTATTCATACCTGGTACAGGGTCATTCCCACCAGGATGGATAGACTGAAAAGTGAAATTAAATTCCGCCTCATCACCAGGAACGTGAATACTTGGGCGACCTAGTTCATTCAGTTCTGATTCGACCTGTAGATCAGTTATAGATGCGCCTTCAGTTCGTTTAAAGCGCCAAATCACACTGCTTTCTGAGCATTCACCGTTCATGAATACCCATCCGGCGACACTCAAAGGGGCACCAGATAGCTGCTTAACACATTTTTTCAACGCATCATGAAATGCAGGCCGTTCAATCCAAGGCTTTGCCAGCGTCGCTTTCGTTATAGCCTCATCTCGTAGCTGACGTCTCAATGCTTCGGCTTTCGCTTCTTCGGCAATTTGTTGCTGCCTAATTTCTTCTTGCTCTGCTTGGTACTTCTGATTGAACGTCCATGCCAAGGAAAGCGCGCCTGCACCAATGATTCCTGCCATTGCTAGTTCCTTTGGGGATAGACCTAGCATCAATTTTTTAAGCTGTGCATCCTTGCTCAGCATTTCAGGCTTGAGGAGTTCCTCTAACGTCACATGCATTTCTGCACTGAAAGGGACTTCTGGCGGGCAAATAAATACCGAAAACTCCGATGAATAAAGATTGCTGACTACTTGGATTAATTCCGCAGCCCTAACTTCCCCCTCAACGATCGAGTCTCCCATTGTTACAACTGCACCATCATAAACGGCAGCAACAAAATAGCTTTTTGTATTCGGAATTTGGAATACGCCTGCAAAACTCCTTCTGTGTTTTTCAGGGAGGCAACAAGCAATCGACAAAACCAGAGAGTACATCCCCTTCTCTGCGTAAATGTTATTCGAAGGAACATACCCAGCTTGAATGATGTCGCCTTCACGAATGGCGACGATACTCATCCCTCGCTCTTTACCAATTTTCCTTGCTTCCGCCATAAAATGTAACGGCTGAGTCAGGTTAATCCACTCAAGTCCTGCAACAAAAGTCTTGCCATTGATTTCAATAATATTAGGTTCTTGCTGACGCTTAATGACAGCTCTTTTTTTTCTATGGCCAAATATTTTAGGCAAAACCAAATCGATGGCACTCTGTAGATTATGTTTGATTTTCATTGCTCAGCCATCCTGATCAGGTCATTGAAGGGGTGATGGCAACAACAATCACCGACCGCCCCTTTTTACTTGCAAACCCACCGCCCAGAAGGGGGTTGTATGCAGACCCAGTGCCACGCGCAGTTGCATCATCTACATCGGCCTCAAATCCGCCGACCAAAAGCATCTCACCATCACGAACCTTGACGCGCTGGCTAAATATCCGTGAATCAACTTCCGGCGTTTGAATTTTAGAATCGCCTGACTCTACAGTTTCAAGACGGATCAGGTTACTCAAATTCACAGCATACTGAAGAAGTATATCGCCATTACTATCAGGCAAAATATACGGCAAAAGAGTCATACTAAAACCGGTAGTAATGGATGCCGGTTCCATTGTTGTAGAAACCCCAGAATCAGTGTTATTTGAAGTTGATGACGCAAGGTACGCGGTTTGCTTGGATACCTGTATTGGGGCTGGCTGCAAATTCGTTGTGTAAATAGTGCTTTTATTGACAACCTTTACGCTGCCTTGCTCTGTCAATGCATTCACTAAGACGGTTGAACCGTCAAAGTCTCCACCCGTAACTGTCCAGCCAAGCGAAGAACTGGCTTCTGCAGCCATGCCACTTGAATTTTTAATTGTGAATCCATTCTTCTTCAGCTTGTTCATGACTAAATTTAAGTCGAGGCTAGCTGAATCATCGTCACGGAAGTTAACTGCATATACCTCAACACGGAATGCCACCTGCTGAGTCATCGTCGCGTTTTCTCGCGCAATATACTCCGCAATACGCGTCTGAACTTGTGGGGTATCTGTAACGGCCAAAGAACCAGTCGAAGGAGACATGCTAAGACGCCCCACTCCTGGAGTTAGCATATTGCGCAGATTTTTCTCAACATCTGCGATTAGGTCATTTTTTATCAACGTTGTGGTTGATTGATTAGACCCGCCCTGCCCTGTAGATGAGCTACTACCACCACTGCCGCCTCCAGAGCTAGTAGACACATTCGCTTGGACAACAGATGAGGTTTCCGTTGTCGCCTGGAGCGCCATTAACGTATAGATTTTAGAGTCAAGGTAGAAAATCTCTACGCCTGTTGCATTAGCCCGCCACCCCAAGCCCAAATTAGCAGTCACATTATCAAGCAACCCGGCTAACTGACCTTGGAATTTAGTGTTAACCATGAACTGAGAAGCCACATTTGAGCTTGCGTAACCGGAGCTAACTGACGGAGCCGTAGCAGGCAAAGGCAAGTTTGGCATAGAGGACATACCCGGCAATGAAGGCAGTGGAGGAATTGCCCCCCCCATCTGTCCGCTAGAGTCCATGCTCTGCCCACCTTTCACATAGGTAAGCGCATCCGTAGTGAGTCGAATTGGAACGCCACACAAGCTGGTTACTCTTTGAGCGAACTCAACAAGTGTTGCCGGTTTTGCCGTTACATACACCAGGTCACAATTCAGGGCGGGATATTGCTCCACAACCGCAGGCCGTACAATCTTAATGGCTTTTGTTTGCACCCACGGCTGATCATGATGAACTCGAAGAACAGGTCTCGAAGGAGCTGGTTTAACCGCCTCCTCATTGCGCTTAGCCAAGTCATCAATGATGCCGTTTGCAGCATCATTACTGTCATTGACCCGGACAGCAGCGCAACCGGACAAAACGAAAATTGATGAAATCGTTAACGCCAAAATTGTTTTTTTCATTTCATCCCGACCTGTTTTTTAGATGCTGAAATTATGACCAAGCGCTGCCCAGGGAAGGCGTCGGCATATAGGGGAACCTCAGCATTCTTGTAAAGAAAAAGCGTGTCATTTACTGCCTGAAGAAAATCTCCAGTCCTTTCGAATTGGACTTCAATGTTGTAATTTGATGTTGTTTCCCACTTTACAACCATGTTTTCGGATGCACCCCACTTAGTCAAAACCTCTTTGAGAGTTGCACCAGCTTCGGCACGCCAAACTTTCTGACGAGCTATCGGAGCTGCAACTGCGCCTAGAGTCGGGACATTTCCACCCACATCCCGCAATGGAATAAAACCGTCCTGCTTCACAATTGCTTGCGAATTACCCGTGGCGCGTGGTGTGTTTACGCTAGCAGTTTCCTTTGCCAACTGAACATCTGAAGCAGTCGCAGTGGACACAAATGGGTTAGGCTCAGCAGATTTTGATAAGGGAGGCAATTTCGACTCCGAAGACTTGGCCAACAGATCTTCCCAACCAAGATCATTTGCTGCCTGGCTTTTACTGTTTATGACATAGGCATCGCCGACAGCACCTTGCTCACTTTTGGAGATGACTGCAGTCTTTGTATAACCATCCAGCAAAACGTAGAGCCCATGCTGACGAGCGATAGATACCCACTGCTCAGACCAAGGACGGACAGTGAAATCCACACGCACCTGCCCAAGAGAAGGATCTGTGTACTTCACTTTCCAGCCTGTCGGCACAATCTCACTTGCGACACGCCCAAGATCACCTTGACCCGCAGCACCTATAACTCCGTCGGCCCTGAGGTATGCGTTTGTCACAAACGGAACAGCAATGAGCGCGATAAGAAGATTCGTATAACGCATAAGACTCCCTGAGCAAGTCGCAATGTTTCTAAATACCATATTAACTACAGTGCTTCATAATGCCAATTAGATTCTTCCAAGCAGCATAAATTTCCCTAACGTATCTGGCATGTGTTTTAGGTTTAAGCCGCTGTTTTGCATGATAGTTCCCAACTCCAAGCCAGAAATCCCCTTTAGCACGATCGATTTCATATCGCAGGAGATAACCAACCGCCCATATGCTCCTGCATGGCACTGTGCAGATATCACTCCGTGTTAAATCAAATTTTGACAACTCAGGCATTCGAACATCATTAATACCACCAGGCCCACAGTCAGTAGTTGCATTCCGGTTTGTCAATTTTTTACCTGACACATCGCCACGTTCGTGATAGATGACTGAGTACAACAACTCCTCTGGAAGCTTAAATTGCCATGCAGTCCACTCTATACAGTGTGAATACGGCTTGTACTGGATCATGATCTTGTTGTCATAGGCCTTATCTCGCCAATGACTGAATTGGCAAGACTCTGCAGGAGATGATACAGATGCATGAGCCTGGCTAGGCAATAGAAAGGCCATAACCAATGCAATGATGTACGGCCTAACATTGTTCGCGAGTAAGTTCATAACCATTTCCATAGAAAATGCGAGCAGACCAATTGGGATCGCATTCACTAACCGCATAAATTAACAAATTGTTTTAAGCTTTAGCTTGGGGTTGTTGCCTGATGTGCAAGCCTGCCCAGTCCAATCAACCTGCACTACACCACTCGACTCCCCTACTTTGATGGTCACCCCATAACGAGTTGCAACATCTTGAAGTAGCTCGTCAGTCGATATGTTGTCAGCTCTAAAATCAATTTTGATGTCACGCAATTCCGGCTTGCTATAACGAACATCCCAAGTTGCCGGTATGCTCAACACCATGACATCTTTCAATGGCGTTTGATGTCCATAGCCATTGAGTCGATTACCCTGAATTTTAGGAAGACCTGCTGAGTAAGTAGCGCCACCATTATGGGCTGCCGGAGCTGTATAGGATGAGCCAGATACGTCCAATAGCTCAAATGCCGCATGCGCATCATCAGCAACTAATCCAATGCCGGAAACAAGGAAAACGATACCCAGTACACTTTTATGCCCAGAAGAATTGGCCATTCTTATTTCCCTCACAAACATTTTTCTCTTAATTAATGCCAGTAATCGCCTGGCCCGAATTTTCTTAAGATGACAAAAAATCAGAATAAGACTGTAAGGGCCTAACACCACCCAGAGTTTCGGTATGAAAATCTGGAAAAACCATGGAGCAACTGCAGCAGCAGGAATGCTGAGGCTATCAACACCAACTTTGCTGTAAAAATTCAAACTACGCCATGAACTCATAACTAGACCCCCGAAATTATCAGATCATATGTCTCTTGGCTGATTGCACCGATATCCAGATGATGCTTCGCTGATTGTGATGTTGATTGCGCAAATTCAGAGTCGAACTGCCCCTGGTCGTCAATAATCTTTCTTATCATCCTCTCTGAATCTTTGAATTCAACAGCTTTCAGCTGGTCTCGAACTTCCTTTGAAAAAACAAGGTACTCACGAATCGGCACGCGTTTTCCATCGACACTCACAGCCAAATATTGTGCAACAATCAATCTTAGATTGCTGATCATTTCATAGTAGCGAGCCTGTCGTTCATGACTAGGAAACTCATTAATAAAACGAGTAATTGTATCAGAGACACTATTAGCATGAGTGGTCGTATAGACAAAATGACCACTCGATGCGGCCCTAATAGACGCTTCAATCGTTTCAAGATCTCGGCACTCACCGATTAAAAAACCATTTGGATTTCTTCTAAGCGACGCTCGGATTCCGACTGCAAATGACTTAATCCAACCAAGTGGATTAACTTCCGTCTGATAGATCTGGTTAGTCGGATCACTTTGATAAGCTAGCTCAGAATGCAAATATTCTATTGGAGCTTCATAAGCATTGATGATGCAATGACCATTCTTCATTTCCATCCGATAGCGTAAAACAGATGCCAGTAGTGTCGTCTTACCTGAGCCAGTTTCTCCAGACACAATTACCAAGCCTTGACGCGGCGAGATGTTATTAAAGATCCCTTTCTCCAAGGCCATGGCAGCCAGTTTCGGTGGGACAAAATTAATTGTCCGCATGGTCAATTGAATTCCTTTTTGCGCCTTAGGATTTAAATATGAAATAGCATTAGCACGATATCTAACAGGCCGACTTCGATTGTCGTCCTTCACTGATAGATGGCTATAAGATCCATCGTAAGGATTGCCTTGCAACACCGTAGATGCTGCTGCAGGATCATCCGTCAATTTCATAAAAAAACGGCTTAGCTCTTCCATGCGCAATGGGCGCTGATCAAATACAGGGTAAATCAATCCATGCGACTTCACTACAATCCGACTTTCATCACTCAAATATATATCTGAAAAGTCACCACAAGCGTGGCAGTGACGAAGAATTTCATCAATATCATCGCCCCCAAAGGCACCTTTGACCGCTTGCAGCCTAAACTTTCCATTGTGATCGTTATCAATCATCGAATCATCTCACCCTTAAATGGCATCACAGTTTTGGCTGTAAATGCCCGGCATAGCCAATCATTTCATTCATTGAAATACTTTGATCTTCAATCCCTCTCGGGAATAAACCTGCGGTTTGTGGTAATCGAGAGATGGCAATCCAACCTTGTTTATCTAAGTTGAGATTAGGCAATGCCTTAATAGTAAGAACCCTATCGCCTACATTCATTACCTGACCATTGCCCGTTACAGCCTTATAGCTCTCACTTACTTCAGGTAATGACACCATATTGTAATGACGCAACACGTGATACCTTGTCATCCCGACATAGTCACGAATTAGTCTTGCATAACGAGTTTTCATGGTGTACTCGACACTCTTAACACCAACCTCCCAACCTCTTTTTAGAGATGCATTCCAAATTTGATTTTCTCTTTCATTTTTTGGCCGCATCTGCCTATTCGGGATAACTGGTTCATCAGGTACAACATACAAATACTCGCGCCAAGATTTAGCTCCATATACAAACTTTGAATCAATGTTAATCTGGAACGTTTTATCCAAGATACGAAGAACTCGACCCGATTCAGAAATGATATTCCTCCCATTATCTTCACTGATAACAGGGGGTTGGATACTGTAATTCTTCTGCTTGATGAGCAAAGGATCGAAATTTATACCTGCATCATAAATTCTCTGATTGGCAGTGATGAAGTCCTGAACATTCTTAGCTTGCCACTGAGCGCCAGATTGCACGCCCAATGTGAATGCAGTGCTTTCGATTGCCTTTTCCCACTCGCTCCCAGCAACCAATCCCAAAGCAGCCTCTTCATCACGGGAGATGTTTTCAGCCATCAATGACTGCAAAGCGGCTTTGCCATCAACATGCTTTTTTTCATATCTACCACTTGAGTCTGCAAAGCTAGGCGCTGAAAGCACTGCGACAACAAATAGCATCAGGGGCTTTATCTTCATATAACCCCCTTCACAGATACGTTAACTGGATTGTGCCAACCATGTTGGCATTGCGATTTACAATTACCGACACTTTAGCCCTGGCACCCGCTTGCGCCCCAATGTCTCTAAGTACATCGTATGCAGTGCGCTCTTTTGCACTGAATGTGACAATTACATCGGTGACTGGACGCTTGCCTAGCGGACCTTGCAACTTGTACCCGGTCTTCTCAGAGATCAATTTCAATGCGTTTTCTATTGGACCTTCCCATCGTCCAGCATTGATGGTCACATCGAGCCCTTTCGGCATAGCCCTAGATTCGTTGTACTTGTCAATCTGCTGCGCTGTCGTCATATGACTCTTCACCGACTCCCGCTGAGTTTCAGCAAGGACCCTCAATGAGGTCTGGATCGCAGTGAGCGTCTCTTGGGTCTGCTCGTTATATGGTGATGGCTCGAAAGAGGTTGTGCTGGAGCTATCTACAGACGGTTTAGCCTGACAGCCTACCAACATCACCCCTACTACCGTGATTGTCAAAATATGACGGATCATTCGTATTGTCTCCCACTGCCAAGGCTAATTCCGTGTTAATATACACTATATAAAAATTGCAGCAAGGCAACAAGCTATGACGATAGATCTGGACAAACTCAAGTCGTTCAACCCAATTTCAATCGAACTTCCTGTAGAAAAACCTTCAACTGACGTCATCGAATTGGCGCCAAATCGACCAATTTATCAGGATCGAACTGAGCGTCTTCTATCTGAATGCAATTCTCATTACTCAATGAGTTTGAACATCAATTCCATGACGATCGATGACGCTAGTGTGTTTGCTCAGTACCTTAATGAGGTTAAGCGCCCCTCAGTAGCCCCTAGAACATGGAGAGCCTATCGTTACAGCGTAACCAACACACTGGGAGACATTATGAGCTCTCTCCTCATATCCAGGAGTGGAGTCTCATTGGCAAATCTTCCAAAACGGAATGCTCGAAAACGAAGCAACAACTGCAACGCATCTAGATTGCGCCAACTAACTGATCAAATGCGCCAATCCAATTCCCGCTATAGAGATATCGCGATACTGTGGTTGCGAGCGGGTGTGCTCACCGGGCTTAGGCCACAAGAATGGCTTACATCAACAATCCATTACGAACTGGGTGAGCCTTTTCTAAAGGTCAGAACGATTGTCAAAGGTGTGATTAAAAACAGTGATGCAATGGAGGTAAGGTACATCCCGTTACAGCACCTAAACTCAGAGGATTTTGCAGCAGTTAGAATGTTGTGTGATGCTTTTTCAAATCTATCACAAGTGCAATACCAGGCAATGTACTCAGGATGTCGCAATTTTATCAACCGAGCCTCACTGGCATGTTTTGGCAGTGATGACTCTGTTAGTCTATACAGCACAAGGCAACAGTTTGCTGCCAACTTAAAGCGGAGCAAGATTAATAAACTCGCGATCCAGTATGCAATGGGACATACCAATGAGGATACACAACGACATCATTATGCGAGTGCTAAAAACGGAGATCTAATCGCATTTCCTGCGGAGCAATGCATTGCAATAAATGAGCAATTCATGAAGGTGAAATGAAAAATAGGGGGGCAATTGCAATTGCAAAATGCCCCCCTATGACCGGACCATGAATCTGCACAATCAACTTATAACGTTGTAGAAGCGCAGCTCTTTTTCAAGCTCATCGATATAATGCTCCATCTTATCATCATCAAGCCGCCTTCCTACTCGCAGCTCTTCACTGTAATGTGTTGCAGGGTATGCACATTCAATTGAAGTTTCTGGGATGCCATCATCATCCAGCATTAAATAAAGGAATCGATCGGTATACAGAAGCCATGTAAAAAGGGCTGTGCAAACAACACCATTGTTTTTCCCCTCTTTAAGAAGCCGCCTTAGCACACCAGAAACGTACTTATGTGATTTGGTCGCTAACTTAACCTCATCCCGATCCGCATACTCCTGAAGCAAAAAATCAGTTCTTGCATGAAGCTTCTTCTTACTGAACTCCTTGGCCATGAAGCATGACACATCGCCAAAATACTCCACAGCGGGCTTCAACCCTTCACATAAGAAGCAGATCAACCCAGCTGCTACATATTGCTGGTGCCTCGGTAAAGCTCCGAAAGATGTGAACTCCTTGTCAATCTGTCTTTCAAACACAACTTTTGCCGCATCCCGGTCGAAAAACATTCCTCTGTTTGGCTCATATTCGTCTTTTGGCCTAATCAGGTTGTGCTCACGACAATAATGAGCAGGGCGCTGACGAATACGATATGGACCCTTCCGAATGTCTAATCCATATCGTAGAGGATTAATTTTTGCCAAGTGCCGATTGAACCGCCACACAGTTTTGGTCTGCTGTTCAATCAGCTCTTCCAAGTTCAACGGGTTATCAAACCTTGGTCTGAAAAACAATTTTAGGGCACAGTAGAATCCCACCGCTCCATATATGAAAGAGGTGATGACCTTCGTCTCAGCCTCAACCCTTGTAATGGCATTCATAGTAATTGTCCCTGGAGCAACAGCCTCCAGGCGGCCAAGAATAGTCCGGAGGGCGGTTTCATACTCGTCAGTCAGGATTGGACTGAACAACAAAAGAGTCTTTATTTCTAGCTTTTTCACAAAAGCCCAGACGCCAGTATATACACCAGGAATAAACTGTTCTAATGAAAGAATGACACCAACAATAATTATGAATATTACAATATTCCATTCTTGGCCACTAAGGCCGAGCATCCCCGGCTCAGAACTTCCTCTACCAGACATATAAGCCCCCTTTGACCACAACTATTTTTGCCATAACTTTGAGATCCAACTACAAAAGCTCGGTAGCTTTTGATTCTTGATACACCAAACATGATAATGAAATTTTACCCCCCGGAGGATAAGGCTTATAGATGTGGTTATAACGAACGTGGCACATAACCAGACAGGGAAAATACTAACACTCAATACATAGAGGCCTCTTGCAAGGCCAATACCATACCCCAAAAAGAGTATACCAAAAAATATGAATAGCCAGCCAAATGTAGACCTTCGTATCAGACCGACCTCAAGTCCTGCTTGTTCTAAATTTAATCCATCAACCCACAGCGAGTACATCTCAGCATCAGTAAATTCACGGGTCTGTTGCTTGATGAACTCTCTATCTTTTTGGGCCGCCTTGCGAGCCACTTTCTCACTAGAGATTTTCGACCGCATATCTTCAGTGAGCTCTTTGGCACCTTGGGCAGGGTCAGAATATTTTGCAAGACCAGGGAACCCCGGCCTCACAACACTCCAGGCAACTTTAAATGGGTTCACAGAGCACCGCCATTAAATTCCTTTATCAGATCACGCGCAAGTAATGTTGCAACTTGTGATTTTCGTTCTTCTTCATCAATAAGATCATTTGTATCTACACGCGCAAACATTCTGCGCTCAAGTTCCTTCATAGCAGTACCATTGGGGAATTTTTTTGCCAAATACCTCAAAGCCGATTTTCGACCCAGCGCATCATACAAATGCTGACGAATAATCCTGTCCTGGTTAGTGGTCGAATACCCCCATAGTTCTATTGGGCCAACAGAGAAGAGTAGGAACTGAGAATATTTGCCATCCTTAATGTCAAATTTGTATAACAGCGAGGAGCCTTCCTTTTTCGGCCCATGGAGATAATTTCCACGTAACAGCTCGAGCTCAGTCTCACTCAACCCTATTCTGTTCTGAAATTCAGTAATGTCATTTTCCTGCACCGCTCCCAAAATGAACTTATTTGTACAGTTTGAGATTATAGAGTCTGACAAATCTTTTAGAATGTGAGTGATGACGCAAATCTGCATATTAGCCTTACCGGCTATACGTTGATCTCGTTCAATTTGCTGAACCACTTGCCACACTGGCGAGTACATATGAAATTCGTCATATGTGATACGTTTTTCTACATCATTAATTTCTCGCAATCGACGCTCTTGATAGCCTCGATAAATCCCATTAAAAGCCCTTATATCTTCATCTACTTTTAAATAGAGATGTCGCGTAGCATGATATCGTGCGGCAAGAACCGTTAGCGCGGTTTTTTTCATTCCCGCTGCGGAGTTATCACCACAACCAGATTGCAAATCAAGAGCTATTACTCTTGCGTTAGCAAAATCGACCTTGGTTGCGCCTTGGAAGATAGGATAATCTCGAATTACAGCATTCACTTTTGTGACAAAATACTGAACCAAGTTTCCAGATACATAACCCTCTCCGAAGCTACGGTTTATTAATGCACTACTTTGAGCAACCTCAGGCAAATCCAAAATGACTGGCACAGCTTGCAATTGAGCTCGGTTTGCCATTTCAATGTAGCCTTTCTTGAAAAGAGCATCTCTAAGTTCGTACCAACTCGGGTCAGCTGTAGCTACCAACTCCGAAAGATCACTGTCAGCATTAATCACTTCATCAACGCTAGGATCAACATAACTTGAGTAACGCTTGGCATTTTTATAATCAGCATAATGACGATACGCCTCATCAACAACGGCTGACACCAAGTCACTCAGCCCCTCTTTGGGTTTAATTTCTCCAGGCTCTGAAATCAGAAGCATCAGAAATGTAATGATGTCCTGCCGCTCTTTTGGATGTGGCTCAAGCAACCCCAACTGTATATCAAGTTGATTCATTGCATGATCTGCATCCCATGTCAAAGTATGACTTAACGTCAAATGCACTTGCTCTTTTGGCAGACTATCGCGCAGGAGATCGACAAATCCAAAGCTTGCTTTACCGATATCAAAGGTGACGCAATATGGTAGTGATGCGTTACCAGCTTTCAGACAAAATGCTTTTTGAATACAGTTGGACAAAACCGACTTACCTTGTCTGGGCTTTGCAATAATCATATCCATCTGTGACTCTTGCTGACCAGAACCTGGCTGCCAATACCAAGCCTTTCCTGCTTTATTTCTGAATACAACCCCCCCCTGAGGCCAAAAGGATGCACTCCGCATTAACGGGAGCATATTTGCGGCATCATAATATGTTGGATAACCGCAAACTGCAGCGTTTTTTGCACATGTACCAACCGCTGACGTCAAATGTAACTCGCTTGGGTCAATTATTTCGCGAACCAAGTCCCCCTCACCCGACAGCTGGTAAAACTTTATAATCGAACTAACATCTTTTCTCAGACGATTCTCATCGTCATGTTTAACCACCATAATGATTTGAAGGGATATTTCGGTTTTTATGCCGTTTGCATCTGTTGTGTGCTCATCCTCAACAGCTTGCTTAAATAGCTTATTATCTCCGTGAGCGAAACCGAGGAATGTATTTAGAAGACCATTAACTGTGACATCAAGGCCCAAGCCATGATTAAGCGTAAACGAAACACGCAGCCGGATCCCAGCAGAATGTACTCTAGAGATAAAATCCTGGAATGAAGTAATTCGACTTGGAAACACATCCACTGAAAGTGATGCGTAATACGTATCACCAATTCTGAATGTACCACCAGACCTCATCTCATGCGGCTGTCTACTAATTTGGACATCTAATCGAGGCACCATTACGTTTGCAGCACCAAGATTCCCCACATGATCATGGTGAGAACGAGGGAGAATGCGATCACCCCAGAGAATGGGCTTCCAATAGTGGCTACAGGAATCTGGCTCTATTTCACGTTTTATTTCATGAGCAGCCTCATGACAGTCTAATACTTTGATTCTATAAAAAGCAGATTCTAATGTGCTAACAAAGGTACTAACTGAAGACTCATGAACATTTAGAAGCGTTTCCATATAGAATGGACTAGGGACATGTCTAAGTATATCGTGATACTCACCATGTTTTTTTTCAATCTCTTTGATTTCTTCACTCGCAACCTTTTGATCAATTGCATCGCTGTGTGTCCAAATCGCCAAATGCAATGATTCATATGTACACCACTTTTTAGTGATCTCTATCTGCTCCTCATAGATATCATCCATATCCACATCCAAGCGCTTGCAAGTGCTCAGAATGGGCGCGAAATTATCACGAGCATGGACCTCAGTGAATTTCTTATCGTAGTCAAAAACAAACTGGATGCTGTTTCCTGGCCTAGCAAAAGTTGCCTTCAGCAGTTCTCCGACTGCATATGCTGCCGCCTGATATTCATCTCTACCTGTTATTTTGTAAAATCCATCTATTCTGACTATTGTTACAAAACTATTTTTTTTGGTTTTGAATGTGGTTTCATTAACCGGAGATTCGATGTCAATAAAATCATGGGTGTCTTTCCCCATAAACATCTTTAATGCGCCATAGAAATTATTAAAAAAGCTCATTTTTTACTCTCCGCAAAAAGGGATGTTATTTTTGCCCGTCGCATTTCTTGTGGAAGTTCTATGACTCGGTCAAACTGAATAACCATCTCCAACCCCTTCAATCTGACTTGAGCTTCGAGCGTGCAACGATTAGGCGCATCGACACTAAAGAAGCAAGATCTGTTTGTGATGAAATCAACCATTGGATGATGCTTTTTCAACTCGGAATCGTTCATTCAGACCTCCCATCTCACCACCACTAATGGTCTCTAAATACTGGTCATAAGCAGAAATCAGCCATAATGGACTACTCAGTCCCATGCCCGCAGCAAACTCCATCAGAGGGCCCAGTCGAGCTGGCAAAACTGATACGTCAACGGACCCAACACCATACCCTCTAACCAAATAGCCTGCAGACTTGAGTGCTTTTGCAGCCTTCCAGCACATCAAGCGATCCCAAGATCGCATCCAAACTGCCCTTGCTGGTTTTATTTTTCGCTCGACACCATGTATTTGAACCTTTCTCTCTGACGCCAATGAAGTCCAATGATTTTCAGCAAGAATTCCCATCGATACAGACAATTCCCCCACAACGCCTTCCGATGGGAGATTTAAGTCCAATCGCTCGGTTAGATCTTGATATGCTTCAGCACAAAAAATCTCTTTTATGCAAATATCACCGTAATATGCTAGAAGCATCGCCTCTTGACCTGTAACCCAATTACGCCTCGAGCTGCCATTGGCAATATCAAGTAATTCAGCAAATTCTTTATCAACATTCTTTATTGCGATATTGCACAATAATGGCCGCGACTTACTTAGCTCACTTAAGAATGCGAACACTGGGCTATTGCCAGACTTATGACTTGGACTCCAACCACTAGGGGCGTCTTTTACTGCAGTCCATGAACCGAACGGGACAGGCATTCCCATAATTTCATTTGCATAAAACACTTTTGAGAATTTCAGGTTTACAGTGACGTGATCTGAAGGGTACAACCCATAGCAAATTTGGTAGACATTATGTGCTTCATTAAGACATTCATCGACCAACAGGTTACCACTACCTCCTGCATCAGCTTCAACAAGAGGCGTAATCAGCGATTGGCTTACTGTGTCCTTGAAAGTGCTCCCTATAACATCAATTTGATAATGCCGACTAGCGATGCGCATAATACGATCAACCAATTCAGACAATACGCGAACATGAACGTTCCCGGATGAATTCACAGACAAACCCAACTCTTTAGCTACCCGATAAAGATTTTCACGAAAAAATGAACACCTCTTGAGCTTAGGATTACGCCAAAGATTAAACCTGCTCATCTGTTCATACTCAAGATTGGTAACCCAGACCACATCTGACTTCAGATCACCAATTGAGGCAATACGAAAAACGATACCTCCGGCCTCCGACGCATAGCCTTGCTCAGGGCATTCTGGGTTATCAAAAAAAACGACCCCAAAGTTCGGAAAACCATCCATATATCGCGCCTTTTAAAGTGATTGTTGAGCCAACTTATTCAAAGCAGGGTAAATACTTTCTTTCCAGAATTTGGAGATTTCACCCAATTTTTCTTGCTCTGGCCAGAAAAGTACATCCTTTAATGCCCTCCCTCGGTTGCAATACTCACCATCAGAAAGGTTCCTTAATGACTCGGCCATTACATCTAAACTATCAGCCCCCGGACCAATAGCGTGAAGCCCGCTGTTGCTTTGTTTTAATTTACCTCTTAGCGACCCCAAAACCACGCTGACTTTCAATTCAGCACTGGTTTCATCAATGCTCACGCCTTCCAGCCCATGATAAATAAAATTTAATTTTTCTTGCGTTACCCCAGGAAGCAAAATTAGCCGCCCAACATTATGTTTCGCTGCAATTTCAAGCCGTTGTGAGTAATAACAAAGAGGGCAAACTATGATTGGTTTAAACTCACCTACACCACAGTTATAATCTATCGCTTTCTGGTGCAATGGCGAATTGAACCCACAAAATGCACACCTTGTTTTGTGCTGCTGAATGCGTAATAAGAGAAACTCAGTCAACCGCGCATCAGTTAGCTCTTCTTGCGCGGTTGACTGCGACCATCTCCCGTCAGCATTGTTTCGGTAGATGGATATAATCATTAGAGGCCATAATCTCCTTTATCCACTTTGCTATTACTACTGCCATCAGTGCCGATGACCGTTTTAGAACCATCCTTAACAAACTGATCGTAACTAATCAGTGCCACGCACAGAATAAATGACACAAACGCAGTGCCTGCTTTACCAGGCTCCTGATTGGGTTTGGTCAAAGATCGACATGTGAACAAAAAAATCAGACCAAAGATAATCCCCGCCAGAAAAGCGAAATTCATAGTCGCTTCAGAGATTTTCTTCATAAAGCCAATCAAGTTGTCTATCCATCCACCCAAACCGGTGGTGCTAGTTGCAGCCATAGCTGGTGATGACATAATCATCATCGCAGCCACGATCACTTTTGATTTCAATCCCATTTTGGTGTCCATAAAATTTTCTCCGGTTTTTATTGGGAAGTCACAAGCGGTTTTGTGACATCCATTCTCCAAAGGCACCCACGAGTGGAAAAATCACTCCTATTGCCTGAGAAGTCTCTGATGGCATAAAAAGCATTACACCAGCAACAAACTTTGCACACAAACTACCCCAAGTTATCTGCCCACGTTGCTGTGGATCATTTAGTTTTGGCAAAGTTGTACCAAAACTAAATAGGGTAACCATCCCAAACACTTGGAAAAATCGATATAACAATGTCGCCATTAAGGTTTCACTTTGATCTGTTTTCCCTATTGCACCCCATGAAAGTGGGTTAACCGGCTCCAATGCTGAACCGGTCATAGTGAGCACAGAATCCTGAATAAACGTAGGGAACTGGATCATTACAACCATTCCCAACATTGTACCTATAAGCTCCTTGGTAGTAATCCCCTGCCCCCTGGCTTGAGAACTACCGTAGGACCTCATTCCGAATAAAAACTGAATTCCATAAAATAGCCCTGTCACAATAGCCATCGATAGAATTAGTGACGGCAACAAAGTTAAAAAATTTATCGCCTCAAAAACATCCATGGCACCACCACCTTATTAATTACATCTACCGATTCGGGCACCGGAGTTAAACATTACACACCCATTTGGTGTCACTGAGGTTATGCTTCCTTTCCCGTCAACAACGCCTCCGACACCTTTGACAAAGGTATTTCCGCTTAAGTCATCTACAAATACGACGCGATCGTTGACGACAGAAATAACACTCAAAGTTTTACCTACAACAGGGGAATATGTTGGCTTTTGTAAAGCAGGGGCCGTTTTCACAAACCGGACTGATTCGGCTGACGGCTTTACAACAGGTCTCGGTTTTGGCCGCGCCTTGGGCGATGGCTTTGCATTAACAGCTGGCTTACTAGATACTGCCGCAGTCTTAACTGGAGGTTTTGCCCCGACAGTCAACTCCTTAGACTCAGCCTGTTTTTTGCAATAGTCACCAGACATCAACTCGCCATACTGATCACTGATTGAGGCAAGCTTTGCATTGGTTTCCGCTAGCAACTGATTTAATTCCGCTTCCCGGCCTTGCGCAACACTCAGACGGCTTAATGCATCCCGCTTACCAGTTTGAGCCTCATTCAAAAGACTCTTAAGTCTCTCGATCTCACCTAGGTTTTCGGGTGGGGGCGCAGAAGATTCAACGACCTGGACGGGTTCCTCTGCTGGGGCCAGATCCACTGATTTCACAGGGCCTGCCACCTCAATATTGCTCCCTCCCTGGCTTACATCAACCAAATCGACTAAGTCATCACTACCGCGACCACCACTAAGGGCATAATTCATCCCAACAACAATACCAAACGCCAATACTGAACCACTCAAGCCAAGGATAATGTATTTCACAAAAGCACTTTTTGGCTTGCCACTGGCACCACGCGAACGAGCTGATCGCGGATCAGCAGCGATTTCAGGTTTAGACCTGCTGTCGTGACTTTGTTCAATGACATCTGAAATATCACGCTCGGCAGCCGCCTTGCTGCCAGCGCCTGGCACCTCATTCATCATCGCAAGAAACTCGGAATCTTGTTCGTCTTCAAAATCAGGTTCAAAATCCGGCTCGAAACCCCCCTCCCCCGAGGCGGAAGGGTGACTACTTGCAACTGTCTTTGCGTCAATCACATCATCATCTGTAAGCGGTTTATCGTGCATGGCCTAACCCCTGAGTATCAATGCTTTTATACTATCAACGAAACTTTGCAATATCAAACTCAAGAGCCAACAGTTTGCTTAATTCGATATGGCTCTGGCAGCCAAGGAATATGAGCTGTATCTATCACTACGAGAGCCATCTCTTGGCCCTTCCTAACCCGGACGGTTGGCGGTGTATCAAAAACCTTTTCCGCAACAGTACCAAGCTTCTGTCCCACTTTCCCCGCGCCAGCAATGACATAATCTTTGGTCTTTGCATTTGATTGGCTAGTTATCGTCTCACCATTAACTGTGACGTCATTTATTGCTGCCTGTGACAACTCTCCTGCTCCTTCAGCAAAAGCACTAAAGAAAAGCATCCCATAGCGCAACATAATGTGGCGGTCAGTCGAAGTAGAAAATCCATTTGATGCAACAACGCCAGGATCTAACGCAATTGCTTTAAACGGTGCAGAATTTCGATCCCAAGCGATACTGGTAGATTCAAAAACAACATAACCGTCTACCCTAGTAACCTTTAAAGGTACTTTGGCACCAGCTAAAGGACCCGCACCAACCTCTGCAATAATAATTGTAGTGGTATCAGAATTAACCTCGCTTGTTGTGAATGCGATAAGAGTATCTCCTGGCACAAAACCACCCACGGGGGTCCCATTAGCGTCATCTCTAAGTCCAGTCCGAACATTTACTGGATTATCTGCATCCCCTTTACCAGAAGGCTTCCAGTTTCCCTTAAATGATGTAGCCCCATCACCTTTGGAGGCAGTCCTAAATGAGATGTAGGCACGCTGCATTGCTGCACGTTTATTTTGCTGCAACGACTCGAATTGTTCAGGCGTAACCGTCAGGTAAACTTTTGATTCTTTTTCAGGTTTGGCATCAACCACATTCGCGTCGACATCTGATTGAGAGGTCTCATTTTTTGTCTGAGTTACCTTAGGAACCTTGTTATCCAACAACGCTCCTTGACGCTTTGATGACCATTCTTTTAACTCATTATCAGCAACATAGGACCCGTCACCCTCTGTTGTTGATTGCTCCTTCCTCTGCTTTTCACTTGCATCTAAAGTCGGCCTCAATTGTGGATTGTTAACATTGCTTCCGGATCCAGCTTGTGAGTCGCCAACAGGCTGCGCTCGCAGATTCGTAGGCTCACCCACAGCGTTCGCACCAGCTTCATTTGGTGAAATATGCGGCACAGGTGCAAATATTGAATACCCGAAATACACAATTATTGAAATGGTTGCCAATAAAGTGACAACAGCAATCTTTCTATTTTTCTTGGGCAGTTGAACAAATGATTTCACTGCTGCCGAGTTCTTAACTGACTCCATCATCGTGTCAATTCCTTATTCAAACCTGCAATAGAATCTTCCGGAATATAGGCGTAATGCTGTTCACCATCTTCAATTAAAACCAAGACTGGCATTGCGTTCTCAATCTCATAGACACGCCACCCAGAAACCCCATAAACCGGCAACCCTACTGGCGTTACCAATTCTTTTTTTGTGCGAACAACCAACTTCCCTCGATAGACCCAAACCTTCACATCGCCAGGCCCATTCACCTGCACCTCTGTCGCTTCTTTCGGTGCCAAATCATCTAGGAAGGGGTTTAAATCAAGGCGGAGATCAGGGATCGGCTCACCCTTTATTTGTGTTGGCTTTGCATCTGACATTGGAGAAATACCAGAAACCCTATATGTTTTAGTAACATCGACTTCACTGGTTAGGTTTCTGGCATGGCTCAACCTAAATGTCATGGGTAGAGTCTTATTCACCAGCAAGACACTCAAGTTTGCCGTAACAAATGAGCGTTTCACTTTAATCTTTACTATATGCTCACCGATCTGGGATATCTCGTAAGCAGAATTAGAAACATCAGCAGCCTGAATTGGCCACGGCTCCCCCATGGCATCAACAAAGACAACATTTGTATCAAGGCCAAGTCCTAGAGTCATCATTTTAGTTGGCGCACCAGGCCTTTCATCAACGACCTCTGATGTATTTCGCTGCTTAAACTGCCCAGCGCTTAACTCATCCATTGTTTTTGCCGTATTTGAAGATCGCTGATAAAGATCTCGATATTCATCATCATTTAGCTGCTCAACTTCCAAAGCACCTATGCCATACATTTTTTCATTAATCTCTGGTGGTAGCTCAGGAATGTTTTTCAACGGCTGAGCCTCGGTAGGCTCAGTCGTTTCAGTTCGCTCGCCTTTTGTTTTTTGCACCACCGAACTGTTTGCGTAAGCCATATGCGATGAGCAAATTGACGTCACAATCAAGATGGCAATAGTTTGTTTATTAATCATTCAAGCACCAGCCTTGCAATTGCAATCCCATCAGCAAAATCCACATTGTTTTGTCGAACAATCATGGCTTTTAACGTGTAAGTTGTCTCCAAAACATCATTGACATAGTTAACATCTGTCTTCATATTAACCTTCTGCACATGCACTTTTGCAGACCAAGTTTGGTAGTAGACAGCATCTTTATAAAAGCCCTCTTTCAATTTTTGAACGTCACTAACACGTTCAACGTTCCAAATATTCCCGCTTTTAATTGATTTAAATACACCGGACTGACCATTCAGCTCATTCATGAATGAATCAAAGCCCTTTCTTGTAAAACATTTTTTTTGCATATCGACGAAAGATTGTCGATATGAGAGAACATCATGAGTGAGTGAGCCACTTGCACAGTCAACAAACATTTTTTTATAAACATCATCAGAATGAATTTTTTCACCAAAAGGATACAAGTCAATAACGTTCAACCCTTCGGTAAACACGTTCCTATCTGGCATTCTGCTATTGTATTTAATAATGTTAAGGCACCCACTCCAGCCAAAGATGACTGTAAGAATGCTCATTAACACCAGCAAGAAATACACCTTATTCATTCGGTGGTAATGATCAGTAATCAGCATGGTTCCATACAAGGCTCCACGTAAAGCCATCATATTTTCTCCCAGCCAACACTATCGATCTTGAAGTTACTACCATCAATTTGAACAAGTTCCATTGTCACTTTACGCGTCTCGTAACTAATGGACTTAGACTTTGGCAATCGCGTAGTTAACACACCGACTTGCATTAACCACTTTTTCGCACCGCCATCAAGAAACCCTTTTTCATTTGCAATTACTGGAGTTTCATTTATCGCTGTTGACCAAGCTTCTTGATTAGCCTCAAGATAATTTTTCACCCTGGCTTGTTCCAATGCATTCCGGTATTGTCGATAACCTCGCGATGTAAATCGATCCTTCAGCAAATCAAGGCGAGCATCAAGATTAAGGAAGTTAAATGTCAATATCTCGGCTGCACTTTCAGACGTGTAATTCAAAAGCCGAGCAGTTGAATTGCCCGATCCTTCGAACGTAAGCAACTTAACTCGCCCACCATCCCGGTCCATTGCATATGTATCCCCAGCCACAGGAGCTCGACTAGACAGTAGCCAGATACCAAAGCCCATGCTTACGTTCACAGTCATGGACGCCAGCAAAAATCCGCTTAGAATCATGTTTGATTTTCGAACAACACGCGCTTCCAGGGCTTCGGCGGTAGGTTCGACAAGAATTGCTTGCTCAGACTCAACTACCTTTGCACCAGTCACACCTGATCTTTGTGCACCTTTCTTTCTTCCAAACATCACCTAAGGCCCTCTTTGTCGAGCCAAGCAGCACACAAGTGCCACCAGGCTTTCTTTTTGCTACCATAAAAACATATCCAGCTTAGCATTCATTTGTAAGTGTGTGAATGCTGCCAGCGACAAATCTTGCATTGCAATCACAGCACCAATGTTTACTGAGTGGCTGAAAGCATATTACTAATGTGATAGCATCATTGTGAACTTATGGTGGAATTTGGATTGAACTTCATCAACATCATGATTTGACTAACAGGATTGCAAGCAATTGACCATGACAATGAAATCAACAAACATCTTGTCTATTGATGTCACGATAAGGGGGATCAGATACTTCAATTCGGGCAACCGGTTTATCATTTTCGATTGCTTGCATGAGGGAGAAAACGTCCGTCTTGTTGGCCACCTGCATAGCAGCCTTAGCCAGACGCATGACCAAAAACTGTTTGAAAACGTCCTCTATCACGTTCATGGCACTTGGGAGAGCCACTACCAATACGGCAAACAGTTTCACTTCTGTGCTTTAAGTCAAAAAGGCAGCATCGATCGAGTTGCCCTTCAGCGCATGTGCTTTGACACATTACCAACCTCCACCGCTGAAGCACTCTACAATCAATTTGGGTTTTACTTAGGTGAGGCGATTAAACGAAGTGATCGTATCCTGCTGTCATTGACCACACCAGAGCAACTCGCAACACTCCAAGATTTCTTAGGCATAGAAACACTTAATGCTCCGACACACACTGCGGTGGAGCACCTGCAACCTAAAGCCCCCCCCGCTCCTGAGTCATGTCGACTTGATGACCTACCGGATGAATGGGCTCAAGATATTTCAAGACATCAGCACCCAGATACGTTCCTAGCTGACCTCTATGGCTGGTATTTATCTGAGACTCAATCATGGTTAGATGCACCGCGAATTAAAGACATCGAATTACATGCAATGAACCGGAATAAATCTATACAAAGTCGAGCCCAGGCATATCTTTATGCTGTGCTACGACACAATGAGCGTATGGGTAACACAATGATGCGCTTTGACAAGGCCGCAACGAATTGCAAAAGATTTGTTGGAGAACTACAGAGGTCAGACCTAGATCCAGCTTACTTTACAATTTGGTCTGACGATTTTGGGGTGTGGGTTCAGCGCACGATCATACACTCCATAATATCAAGCCTCTCCCGCAGCCTGGCATCATTTATGAATACAACTGCAGCCATAGCGAACCCAACCTCTCTGCCAGGCTCGCTTGACAACACTCAAAAGGCTGCAGTTGAGATGGTGCTAAAAGAATCAATTAGCATAATTACCGGAGGCCCAGGAACAGGGAAAACATTCACAACAAAAATCATCATCGAAGCCATGTGTTTATCTGCAGATGACATTTTGCTACTTGCCTTAGCCGGGAAATCAGCACAACGGCTCAGTGAAGCCACTGGACTAAAATCATCAACCATTCACAGCGCATTGCACTTTGCTGATGACAATCGACTGGGTCAATCAAAACATTCATTGCCGCCAGTACGGGTGGTGATAATCGATGAGGTATCAACAATTGGAATTCTAATTTTTTATCGCCTCATTTTGTCCCTTTCACTTATGGAGCCGCGCCCAAAAATTGTGTTGCTTGGTGATAGTAAACAACTTGAAAGCATCGAAATGGGGTGCGTCTTGAAATCACTTATTGATGCAGGCATCCCATCCATAGCCTTACAACACAACCATAGAACATCCCATTCTGACTTTGATGACTTAACCCATCAATGTTTGTCAGGGACACTCTGCCTAGATCATCCAGGAATCCAGACTATCAGAGCTAAAAACAATGATGAGTTGATAGGCATGCTCACAACCTATGCAGGACGAATACCAGCAGCATATGACATAGACCTTATTCACCAATATCAATTGCTAGCTCCGTCATACTCTGGCCAAATTGGAATTGATCGATTGAACGTCATTTGCCAAGAATGCCTTAACCCCGCCCCCCCTTTAGCATGCACGCCTCATTTCAAGCCTGGCGATAAAATACAACTAACCCAGAACACCAACCAATACAAAAACGGGGAAATTGGTCAAATAGTTTCAGAACAAAATGGATTCCTTAAAATAAGATTACAAAACAGAACCACATTAGCTAAGCCAAGTGATGTTGCTCTTGCATACGTGTTATCAATACATAAATTCATTGGCTCTGAAGCTGACGTTATCGTCTATATTTCCTCTTTTGAGACAACTTTCGAATTAGACAAGCAACTCATTTACACAATGCTAACTAGAGCAAAGCGTGCAATATACATTGTCACAACCAATGACAAGGAGAAAATACAGCTAATGGAGCCAGAGGAAAGAACTTGTAACTTCAAGCAGATATTGCAGCAGGAATTGGGAAGCAAGCAGGCTTAATTCAATAGCTTCTTTTTAAAAAGCAGAGGAAGCTCACCATCCGCACGAACACTTATTTCATTAGAGCTTAACCTTTCGTATAAAACGACTCCGCCAGAAAATATACCACTCACACCATTAATGGAACTTAAGTCTAAAACCCTTCCGAACTGGTTAATCGCACCAGACTCCTTGTAAAGAGTTTTAACTTCATCCCCATTGCGCTGGAATACTTGAAGTAACAGTTCGTCTCCGCTCACCCTAAAAGCCACGACTGAGTTGCGGATTTTATTTTCAAAAACCCAGACTCCATCTAAAAGAGGCACATCGTCATTCATTGCATTTAATATATGTACACGAAATTTCAAGCTAACCCTATTATCCAATTGTGCGATAAATTTTGATGGCGCAGCATCATCTTTCGATTTAAACAGAACACCCACTCCCAGCGACAAGCACACCAACACAAAAAATAGTACAGCTATCAGTTTACGCCGACGCATTTTCAAGAGCCTCTCTGTAATCGGCAACAGCCACCTCAGCAAGTCTAATCAAATCCCCAGCCATGACATCAACCTCTGGCTCAAGAACATCACTCAATTTTGCTTGCTGAAGTATTTTCTTAACCCCCACGAGGTGTGACAGAAGGATCAGCAGCTCCGCGCGTGAATTCAAAGCATCGGTTTTAAGCTGATCGCCTTGAGCATTCTTACCAATCGATGCTAACTGTTTCATTAGCAAGTCGATATCTGATATCTCGGTATCAATCATTGCCATATATTCATTCAAGTGACTCATGCCGTTCACCTATAAAAAAGTAGCGCAATGCTAAGGCAGGAGAGCGCGTAAACAATGCGGTATGCCCAAAGCCTTGTAGGTGTATGCAGACTAATATACGACCCCAATACAACCCCATTAATAAGTCCATTTATGTACAATCCCATCCTCAGGCTTGAATGAAGATGAACACCCAGTGAGATATTAACGATGAAACCTATAAGCTCAACAGACAGCACCGGAAGAAATAGCAAATAACCAGCAAGGCGCAAGTGCGTGTAAGCAAAATTACCAATCTTTTTTTCAAGAAAAGTCATGCAGGCACCGCGAAGTAAAATCCTTGGCCATAATCAATCCCTAGAGACCGACAGACATCGAGTTGAGACTCAGTTTCAATGCGTTCTGCAACAATCTTAAAGTTCATGGCCTCTGTCATCACTCTCAGTCCGCTGATCAGTGCGTGTTTTCTTTCATCGCACTCAATGCCTGTTATGAATAGGCCATCCACTTTAATGGTATCTATGGGTAAATCAAGGATTGTTTTAAATGATGTGAAACCGACCCCAAAATCGTCGATTGCTATCCTTACTCCTACTGATTTTAGCACCAAAATGTTCCGCTTCACCTCTGCGTAATTTTTCATCATTGCAGTCTCTGTGATTTCAACTGCAATTCTATCGGCGAAACCAGAAGCTTTTATCTTCTCAGAGATGATCTTTACCAGGCTGGCATCAGAAAGTGTTATTGCAGAGATATTTACAGCCACATCAAAGTCAATTGCTCCGTTCAAAAGCATGTCAATAACAGAGCTAAAAACCCATAAATCTATCCTACGAATATCATATGATTCTTCAGCTGCTTGTAACATTGCTTGCGGCGGCAACAGATTGCCACGCTCATCAATTATTCTTAATAGTGCTTCCTTGTAAACTTCAGCACCAGTTGACAAATTGACCACTGGCTGAAAAACCACTTTGAATTTTTCATCCTTGATCAATCGATCAATTTGCCGCAACCAATACACTGATTCAACAAGATCACCATCATTGGCAGAGCAGAACCTGACACCCTTTTTCTTTGCCAACCAAGATGCTTTTTCAGCAATTACTTTTTGATTTGAAATCTCAATATCAGAGCTTTCCTCCAGTAATCTGGCATATCCGAAATGCAACTCAACTTGTGGTAAGCACATACCCAACACTTTAGTTACATGCTCTATGTATTTAATTGCCAAATCAACAGACCATGTTGTACAGAGACACAAAAAACCATTTCCAGCATGCTTTGATACAGTCCCTTGGATTGGCATAGCTCTAATCAAAGTTTGCTGTAACTGGTCAAGTGCCTGATTACCACCAAGATATCCAAGTCGATCATTAATAGACCTAAGGTTTCCAATTTTCGCATGAACAATTACCCCAGCATAGTTGCGTTCAGTAAATGCTTCGTTTATTGGAATGTCGCACATACCAATGCTACTTCTGCCGAGAATCATTATCTACACCTCGATACTGGTGAATCTTGGTGAGATGTTTCTGCAAGCTCACCAACCATTTCGCTTGGATACCCAGCAGCCATTCTCTGAGCAACTGCATTAGCTGCATAGGGATTCTTAGTTGATCTGATAATCTCAAGAATTGATGTGTAATGACGAATTGATTGATCAATGTCTTCAGAATCAGAGTGAACTACAAAATCAACGACATCTACAGAGTTCAATCCAATATGAGTTAATAAGGCCTCAGCGCCAAATTCATGAATGAATTCATCAGGATCAAATCCATCATATAAAAGACAAACCTCCACTTTCCGTGAAGGGCTAATTTCTGATAATGCGGTAATCGCCGCTTTTTTGGCAGCTTTTTGACCTGCCGCATCGCCATCAAACAGTAACACTACAGGTTTGCCCATATCGAGAGCCGCAGCCAATTGCCTTGTTGTAAGAGCAGTTCCCATACCAGCCCCTGCACCAAAACCATTTTTTGCCACTGTAATCGCATCCATGTACCCTTCAACAACCAAAGTAAGATCACATATTGAATTAACAGGATCTACACAAAACAGCGCTCCACTTTTGTCAAATAGCTGTGACTCTTGCGAGTTAATATATTTTGAATGCGCACTATTAACATCAACAACCCTGCCGCCAAAACCAATGATGTCTGAACCAGTTAGAATTGGGATCATCAGACGCTCACGGAAAAAATCGTACAACCGCCCATCATCAGACTTCTTTATCAATCCAACATCTAATGCAGCCTCAAGCAAAGATGGATCACCCGTTTTTTTAATCTGTTGCAGTAATTTGTTTCCCGGAGGGGCATACCCCAATGATAGGTTTTGACCATTGGTTCTAAATGATGGATGTAGTTGCCGGGAATGTATATAGGTAGCAACCTCAGCAACATGTTGTTTGTACAGCTCATAGGCAAGCTGATTCACACGCAATAGATCTGCTATCACAGCTTTGGTCCACTCCTGTGTTCGTGAGGTGCATTAACTTCTGCATTCATCTCAGTAGGTAGCTTTGACTTTTCAAAAGCCGGGCATGCGACACCTAATTTCCCCAGTGTCTGTAGCACTCTGTCTTTATCGCCAACCATTTTTGCTGCACGCTCAGCAATTTTACTAATATCCGCCTCACAAAAAGAGGCCAATACTCGAGCGCAAACGACTTTACTCAATACTGCTGCTGTAGACATGCGGTCTCCCTTATAGCGACGTGCTTCGCTTCGTCAACAATCAGAATGAATTGCTTAGCGTCAATCAAAACATCCCGGTATTGCAAAAATTCAGGACCCGTCAGTTTTCGCTCTTTTGCAACGCTTTGAACTTGGCGAAGAGCCTCAATGACCAAAGCCAGCATGGTGTGTAACTCTGGATCATCGCACACGGAAAATCGCATTGAGCCAAGTTCAATTAAACTTTGTGTCTGTTCAATAATCATATCAATCAAGACCTATGTTTATAGACACTCTATAAGAATTGTATATGTCCTGAGCGCTATTGCAATTACCAAGATCATCATGAATGCATTATGTCAATAATAACGCTTTGCCATGGCGACACCTTCGCCCCTCTCCCTCAGAAGAAACTAAGGTACGCAACACTGTTTTCTTTCAAGTAGAAGCGCAGAACAAATGAAGCCACACTCAAACGGATACCCAGCCAACACAACGCAGCGTAAGCGCGTATAGCAGCTCGCAACATTAGCCCCATCCAACAGCATTGCCACCACCACTAAACGCACGCACAGAGCGTTCTACAAAGCCTGTTTTTTGTGCGTAGCTGTCAAAAAACTCTCAGATGGAAAGAATTTCATCACTTTTCACAAATAACGTTTCATTTTATGTTTTTTGCTGTATTTTATGAATATACATAAAATGGAGGTTCAACATGCTTTCAATCGTCGATAAGTTGTTTACTTTGGCATCGCACTCGAACACTGTCCTGCATGACAACCATGAATGGATCACACAAAATAAGCAGGAAGAACATTGGGACACATATCATCGAGTTTGGAAAACAGGTGGGCTGCAAAAACTGCATCGTCGCTTGACCCGGCACCATGTTAATGAAGCTGTGAGCGCACTGACGTCCCAAGGGCACGTATTCGATCAACTGACATCTGGAGCCGTTACTTCAACTCAATTCAGGCTGGATCAGATTCATGCCATCTGTGAAAACATCGGTATCCCATCTCTTCATGACCTGAATCCCGATAAGAAAGCTGCAGTGTGTTATCTCTTCAACCTTAAGGGCGGTGTGGGGAAGAGCGTAGTGTTGAGCACCCTCGCTCACGGTCTAGTTCTTCACGACCCGCTTATCTCTTTGCGCTTACGTGTTTTGGTAATAGACCTTGACCCTCAATCATCAGCTTCGCTGTTTTTACATCATGAAGCATCGATTGGTGATGAGGTAAACACCGCTGCTCTCGCCATGATCTCCGAACGGACGCAAGATGAATTACTCAAAGATTTCGTCCAGAAAACAGCTATCCCAAACGTAGATATCATTCCTGCAGCTATTGCAGACGGCTTCATGGCAGGCAGCTTGGAGCGCTTTGCTCGTGAGCAAGGTGTATCCTCTACAACGCTATTACTTGATCGAGTAATCCGCCCCCTTGAGGACCTTTACGATGTCATTCTGATAGATACTGGCCCACACCTTGATTCATTCATGCTCAATGCGGTTCGAGCGGCCCAGAACCTTTTTATTCCAATGACTCCAGTATCCGTAGACTTTGACTCATCACTTCGTTTCATGATGCGACTACCGGAAATTGTCTCTCATGCCTATGAACTCGATAACCAGGTAGATCTGGAATATCTCAGCGAGATGAGGCTGCAAAGCTGCATCGGTTTTATGTCAAAATTTGTTGATACAGATAGCGCCAAGAGCAGTCGAAAGTTGATTCGACACATCTTTGGGGCTGACTTTCTCCGTGAGTGTCTCCCTGATATCGTCCCGTTCAGAAAATGCGGCGATACCTACGATACTGTTTTTTCTGTCCCCCCCTCTGCATACAAGGGAGACACATCAGGCTCACTGAAGACAGCTATTCATGCTGCACAGAGTTTTTCATCTTCTGTGTTTGATGAATTGGCCGTATCTCACGAATGGAAATTGGAGCGTATCCGTGGTTAAAAAAATCGACAGAACCCTCTCAATTCAACATCGCCCTCTTCCAGATTTTGGAAAAGGAAACGGTGAGGGCGCCAAAGATGGGAATACGGGGCAAAGCAGCATCTCCGTAAAGATCGCCCAGCAAGCGCGCGAACGTGAAGATAACCGTCAGCTTAGGAACAAGCTCGTTGAGCTGCAAGCACAAAACGAAGCATTGCTTCGTAATGGGAATGCGAACCTGGTAACCCTCAAATTGCTTGAGGGAAGAGAAGTTGTTTTTGAACGGGTTCGTTTTGAACCACATGAAATTGAATCACAAACCTTTGTGAATCACCTGAATGGCCGTGACCAACGATTTGTCACTGCATCCTCTGTAGCAGATATTGTCAACAGCTTGGGGCTCGGTGGACAGATTTATGCGGCAATCGGTGTTCGCTCCGAGGATGGGCGGGTACTCATTCTGGCCGGTTCACGCCGTAGACGAGCATGTATTGTCGCAAAACATCCTTACGATGTGCTTATAAGCCCAGTCATGCTTCAGCCAGCAGACATAGAGTTCCTCTCCTCTGCGTCAAATTATCAGAAACCATTGTCCATCTTGGATGTCGGGTTACGATGGGCTGAACTACTTGAAAGCACGTTTAATAAAGATCGGTCTGCATTGGCCGCCGCTTATGGTGTCACAAAGATGACAGTCAGCAGAGCGTTGAAAGCTGCCAATCTGCCACCTCAGTGGATTTCATTGCTGCCCGATGTCTCCTGTCTGACGCACACAATTGTGTCAAAACTAACACAGGCATCTAGCAAGTTAAGTAGCAAACAGATTGATGAAGTTGCTGCCATTGTAAATTCGAACAACAGTCAGAGGCCGCTTAATAATGTTGAGAACGACGAGCTTACCGACGTCATCGTTGCTGATATTGTTTCAGTTGCTGAGAAGTTGCCACCAGAGAACCTAGTTCCCGGAAAAAGCAGAGGCGGAAGACCAGCACCAAAACCACTTTTAGCACAGGGTTCTAAAGTAATTTCTCTACAATCTACTACGTCAAAGGCCGGTAACCACAGCATCCAGCTCAAAGGCACTGATCTCACAGACAATGAGCGAGATCTTTTAATCAAAGGAATTGAAGCTCTTGTCTCTCAGATTAAATCACCTATTACGACATGATCGTATTTCTATCAGTAAATAAAGAGAGGTCCTTTGGCCTCTCTTTTCATTTCTACAAGCGGGTAAAAGCACCCAACCCCAAACCCATCCTAAGACTACCGCCTGATGGCAGTAACAGCCTGTTACTACGGCCCCTACCCGCCTAGATCTGCCAAAGACCTTTCCTGTACCGTCTGAGGATGTCAGCCAGGCTAGTAACAGCCTGTTTCCACGACAACGCCTCCTGAATGGGCTGCCACAGCGCCTGACTGTAACTGTCCAAGCAACACCAACCAGCAAGCCTGAAGGCTGTAACAGCCTGTTACTACGGCCCCTGCCCGCCTAGATCTACCAAAGACCTTACCTGTACCGTCTGAGGATGTCAGCCAGGCTAGTAACAGCCTGTTTCCACGACAACGCCTCCTGAATGGGCTGTCACAGCGCCTGACTGCAACTGTCCAAGCAACACCAACCAGCAAGCCTGAAGGCTGTAACAGCCTGTTACTACGGCCCCTGCCCGCCTAGATCTGTCAAAGCCGACTTGGGACTGTCATCCAGGACTTGTTGTGTAAACCCACCTGGTTGTTCACAGATTGAAGACGACTGGTTGGGGACTGGTAGCTCCGACTGGTATGAGGACGATGCCAGTTGTACTCATGCAGACACGGTTGCAAGTGTTCTGCCCGTTGCTATTGCGAGTCATAGCTCCGTGAATAAGCCCATTCGCGTAGCGCTGTCTGAATGAAGCACTCTGCTTTGCCATTCGTTTGGGGTGTGTAAGGCTTGGTGCGCTGGTGCTTGAGCCCCAAGCGACGATACAGCTTCTGGAAGCGTATCAACCGATAACAGGTTCCATTGTCAGTAAGTAGCCGACAGAACTCGGCGTAATCGCGAAACGCTTGTAACAGCACTAGGCAGGCACAGCGTCCAGCTTCATCAGGATACAGGACGCGGAATGCTACACGGAAATGTTCATCAATAGCCACGCGCCAAAAAAATCCTAGAGGCGGTCACCGATCACCCGATGACCGAGACGACGGAAACGCTCCAACTTTTTGATGCTCACCACTCTGGCGATATCGAGTGAGCCACTTGTAAGCTGTTCGGGTACTGACCCCGGCAGTGTGAGCGCCCTCCTCAACGCGCAGATCCTGCTCAAGAATACGCTGGACAAGAAGCTGTCGACCAAAGACTGTTAATCGGACCTTTTTATGGTTGTTCACTCAAGCACCTTGGATTATTGGTTTTGTTGGTGTATCCAATTCTCCGGGAATGCCTCGAGTAAACATCCTAGATAGGGATCACGGCTAGTAACAGCCTGTTACCACGATAACTCCTCCTGGCCATATCAATCAAAGCTTGATCTGAACCACCTTAGATCCCCAAGGGGGTGTACAACGCCTTGCTGCTACCTCAGACCAGCCATAGGGCAATAGCAAGAGGGCAGTAACAGCCTGTTACTATGGACACCCTAACCACTTAGAACTGATAAAGGCACTTTCCTGTGAGTCTTCTATTGCATCGCCTGATAGGTTGCATGATCTTAAAGAAACAAGAAAATGGGGGATTATGTGTGCTCAGTAGCAGATGTCTGCTTGGCAGAAGGTAAGATCATAGTTAAATCGCCCTCTCTGTGCTCGGTCTTTCGCAATCTATGAGGACAGCTCTGGTTTATGCAAACACAGTTTGCAGTGATTGTGACGCAATGCGCTGATCCAGCCCCAGAGGGCTAAGTCGAGCGCTTTGGCCAGGCTTTATTGTCCGTACCAATTGATATTTTCATACCGGAAATCAATACCTACCACGAAGTAACAGCATTGTTAATTGTATAGGTCAGGGTGCATCAAACATACAAGGGGGAGCATTGGCTATAACTCATATACTTTCTGATCTTATAGAACCAACCCCGAGAGAGCCTGATGGGCAAATCCAAACACAAGAACAGTACAACTAAGCCCAGGTGCAACGTGGTTCGCTGACCATTTGGATGGACAAGCAGGCTATTAAGCCGTGGCATTGCCAGACCGACTATGGTCGTCGAGGCCGGGGTTTACACTATGGTGACACTGCCATCGAGACCCCTAATGCTCAAAAGGTTGTTCAAGCTGATGGCGGTGCTATTGCAGTCGCCAGACTATAGCTGCATCAGCAAGCAAGCCAAGACCGTCAACATCAAATACCGCTTATCTAGGCAATACCCGATAATTCTGATCATTGACGCCACAGGGACTGAAGGTCTATAGCGAAGGCGAATAGAAAATTCGCAAGCATGGTAAAGAGAAACACCGAGTGTGGCGCAAGCTCCATCTGGCTGTAGATGCGACGCCCCATGCTGTTGTCGCAGCCATACACTACTGCAAAAGAAGGGAGCCAACGTCCTCATACCGTTGAGAAATAATGCGGCGATGTGGGAGGATGGCCATCCCTACAACGAAGCGGTTGCAGAGCTCAAAGCAGGTGTATTGAAGCAATGGAAGAAATATCCAGGCTATCACCAACGCTCGATAACCGAGACGACTATGTCCCGGTTCAAACAACTCATTTAGACGAACTCCTGATTGACGTGAAAGTCATGAGGCTTGGTATGCCTGTGCGCTAAATAGTTGTTCCGAATAGTAGATCACTGCACTCGTACAGCCTCGGCAAGAGGCATTGAGCACACATCGAGATCTGAGTCTTGTCACGTCAGGCCCTGCCACCTGATGGTAGAGATGCTTTACACCAAAAGGCTTTCGGCAAGATGTCGCGCTATTAGGATCGGTTATTTAGCCAGCTAGTTGAATGGTCCGAATGAGTTAGTGGCGCCTATCCAGCTTCTGACCTGATCAGCAAGACCACCAGATTGTACAAATCCCTTATGCCAATAAGAACCCTAAAACTATAGCGTTATTAGGACCAGCTATTTAGTCATCCTATCGCTTTTTACTTCCACGCTATCTGTGATAGCAGCATTTAAACTTTTGCATGGATAACAGAAGATTGTAGTCAAATGTGTTGACCCATGAATTTAGTTTCAATTAATTTATGGCAATATGATACAAAACATCGGTTATATATAATTTAATTATCTCCGGCTCTAACTTTTTCTTGTCCTAGATAAATACATTCCACTGAAAATAATTCCAATTAGGCTATCATGATTCAGACCTCCATTAAAGGAATGCGCAGTTGAGTAAAGGCCGTAGCTCAGTCAAGGTCTGCAAGATAAAACCTACCAGCAATAAAAGTATGAACACTCATATTTGGCAGGTGTAAATAGAACACCCAATCTAAATCAAAGAACAGCTATCCAGAATCTACAAATCAATACAGATAGATTTTTTAAGAAGATCAACCTTGCCGCGCCCTTAATTTTCATTTGAGAGCACCTTATAATTGAGACTTAAGTAACTTAATTATGCGCACCTACAATCATCAACGCAATACACTGCATTAATCGCTAGTATTAGCACATGCGTCCTCATGAAATTCACAGTGATCTTCACATAGATACCTGGCCAGCAAAATCTTTATCATTAACAAATTTAAAGCATCATTAGCCCTTGCCGTGAACCATGCAATTTCAGAGCGAAAAACATACTAAACCATCATGCATGGTATATCAGCCCCCCATACCTCTCTATGCAAACAGCTATGTGAATTTGACTAAAACAAGAGTTAAAGCATAAAACAGCATATCTAAATCGCACCACCTTCGACCCGCTACCGTTCCATTACCGTTCCACTATCGAACCACAAAAGACCAATACCGTTCCAATACCGACCCCAAAGGGCCAAAACAGACCCGTTCGAGCACTTACCAAGGCGGCCTATCAAAAATATATTAAAAAACACCTCTCCTGACTTTGACTTATATGTCTTCATGTGCAATTCTCTCGATGAAAACCAAGGTTCGCAATTTGGAGTTGGTTATCTATGAATAATGATCTGGCAAGCTTAATAACCGCTCTCAATGCGCCAAAGAAGCTACCCTCATCTTTGAGGGGGGCGGTGAAAGTGCTATTGCCTGCGATTGAGAATGCCCTGGATAATGGCTACAAATTCCGCGATATTGCAGAGCTTCTAAATGAGTATGGAGTTGATGTTAGCGCGGAAAAATTAAGTGCCACTGTACGAAAGGTTCGGATGTTGGTGAGGGCAGAGCCTTTACCGAGCACCAATGTCACCGCTACACCTATACCATCTACTCAAACAGTAATAAGCCAGGAGCGAAGTCCAGAAAGAATTGAAGCAATAACAAAACCAGTGCAGCTTCAGAATTCAACCACTTTAAATTCAGATTCTGCACATGTTCTTCCATCAAAGACCATCGATCAAGAGATCGACTTATCAAAATACGATGACTAAGGGGTAGTTTATGAAAATTGCAGTCGTATCAAAATCAGGCGGTATCGGCAAAACTGTTATTGCAACACACCTGCTCAAATCAAAAATGCCTGAAGCAACATTCTTTTCAATGGAAGATATTAATCGTGGCGCTGAATCCCTAGGTGTTGACATCACAAAAATTGACAGCAATGGTTTCCAGAAAATGTTGAATAGCATGTTCCTGGAAGACACCTGCATTATTGACGTCGGCGCCAGTAATGTCCGCTACTTCCTGGACGGTCTCAAAATATATCGCGGATCTTGTGATGAAATTGACTTTTTTGTTGTTCCGCTCACATCAGAGTCTCGTTATCAAGAAGAAGCGATGCAAACCATTTTAGCCCTCAAAGGCCTCGGTGTGAGTGACAACAGGATCCGCCCGATTTTCAACTTAGTAAAAGAAAGTCATTACGATGCCGATGAATTTCGCTTATTTATGAACTTCCTGAAAAAGGAAACAACAATTCAAATGTCACCAGAATGTGTTCTTTTCGAAAGCCCCGGCATCGAGACCATGTCACGTCAAGGGTTGACGATCACCAAAGTGCTGGATGACCCACGAGACTATAAAGCTGAAGCACGAGCTTTAGTCCTGGAAGCCAGGGCTAAAGGTGTGGAGCCAAAACGCAAGGAAACCGAGCATCTGACTGCCATGCAAAGTCTCCGTATGTGCGCAATTCCACTGATGGAAAACATCGACCGTGCATGGAATGCCCTTGGTCTGACCAAACAGAATCAAGGGGCCTAACATGAGTGCAGCTGATAGCTCTGTGCCACAACTTGGCATGCGTCAATATCAGCTGCTCTATGAGGCACTCTTAGGTGACATTGGCGAGCTGCTCACACGTTTAGAGCAGCTCCGCAACAACGCACCCGATCAAGATGTCATGCTAAAAATGCTCGGCGAGATGCACTGTCTTGCCGAAGGTACTAGCGGTCAAATAGAGCAGCTATCCAAATTATCGCAGACGCTCTCACTTACCCTGGGGGCACTTGATCAACAAAACCAAGACTTCATCTCAATTCACCAAACCACGTTAGATGCAATGAATAGCCAGCTACGCGCGTTAGGGCAACACGAACAACGAATCCTTCTCGGCGAGCTTCAGCAGCAATTAAACAACGGCATCATTGGACACCTAAAAAAGACCCGTTCCCACTACGGCATCATGGCACTACTGGCAGTTCTGTCCTTCGTATGCGGTAACATCGTCGGTAAATTTTTTTAAAAAATAGGCCCAGTATGAGCAAGGTACATTTGGTTTATCAGCAAGCCGCTAATGGAAATATTACGAAAAACACGATGTTGGGGTGGGTACTGTGTCAGCTCCTTCGAGTCAGGACTGGGACGCGCCCCCTAGTTATTGACATAGGAATTAACCAGAGTCTGCTGCGTACTTGTGATCCATTAGAGATTGAGCGGCGCTCGATCTTTTCGCAAGACTCAACACTCATTCCACAGGAAGTAGAAGAGCTTCTGGCGCATATAATTGGCTCAGACGACGAAATGGACGTTGTGCTTCTCTGCGATCACTCCTCACTACTCGAATCAAGCCGCTACTTTAAGCTGCTCAACCTCAAAAGTTTGTTGGCAACCTACAACAAGCAGCTATTTGTTCACGTTTCGCTCTATGGATTGGATTCGGAAACAAACCAAGAAAAAATGATCGAGCAGGTCATGTCACTGTGTGATGTAGGGAAGGGGAGGGCATATTCTCTCGAGCACACCAGAAACGCCTCATCAGAAAGAGCAACTCACTCAATAGTCACCCTACACCACCCCACTTATAGTCATGATGTAGAGTTGCTCCAGAAGGCGCTGGAAGACGGTGTGTGCGTTGGAGATCCTCATAGCTATGCCTCTCTATGTCCTACGGAACAGCATCAGCTAGAGCGCTTCTACACCGCTTGTGCAGAGGTCATTTTGTGAAGGGACACGTGAAAGCCATCTACCGACAGCCCTCTGCAAAAATGCCCTCGCCGTGCGGGGCATTTTTTCGAGGAGTCACTGCTTTATAGCACCATGATTTGGATGATGACCATCAGATGGAAGCACGCTTTTGATTTCATTCAACGTTGCATCAGAAACATTGAAGTCCCCATGCTTACGCCAAGTGGAATTAGTTATCACATCTGCGAATAAAGTCATCAAACGAACCTCCCCCCCCCTAACAGGGTCTTTACGCAGCGCTAGCTGGTTTTGGGAAAACACACTTTCCATCAACTTAGCTAGCGAGTCATGGACAACAGGCTTACGAGCTATCGGATCGATGAAACAATGTTTTCGGTCATCGACTAAAATGGCCAAACGCCGGATAAAATGACTCATGAGATCCCTGGAATGCCCCTCATCCATCACCAACGGCTCCTGTTCTAAACGCAATGCACCAAATACTGCAACAGCCAAATTGCCAAGTAAAAACGACTGCCTTTTCATGTCGTTGTTTTTTATAGCGGAAGCCATTGCAGCAGATGCATAGTCACCACAAGCTTGAGAGAACCTAGAGCTGAAGTACATCTCATCAGAGGAAGTCATGCCACCCAATCGCGTCTGAATATCATCAAGCACGCTTTCGTCATCGACTTTCCCTTCAAGAATGATATCTCTGGCTAGGGGAGCCGCCTTGTAATGCAGCATGCAGGTATAAAAGTGCTTCAAGCTTGAGGCAACATCACCACCCACAGCACAAACAGCGCGAGTAAAGAGCTGATCCAATGCTTTTGAATATGGATCGTCTACTCCGTTCTTCAATTGCACGTCAACCGTGTGCAAACATCGACGACAGGCTGCAATAACCGCTTCATGCATACGCGAGGTAGGGAAGGGGACCCATCCTTGCCGGGTTTTTTCTATCTGGAAAAAATGTTCAGGATAGGCTTCCAAAAATGAGCAGTAATGGGCGTCGCCGAAATCACCACCACACTCATTCTGATAGTAATTCAGTGTTCTAGCTGTGAAATTTTCAAGGGTGTCATAGATGATCGCACTGAATACACGGGAAGTAATTGAGGACGTGTTGGCAATGCCTTTAGTCCCATCACTGATGCCCACATTACCAGCCAAGCCAAAACAACTTGATATACCAAGATCTAACGCACCTAGCTTCTTATCGAGTAAAGCCGACAATAGTGACGTTTGAACATTGATTGCTGCGTTGGCAAAATCATCAAGCAGCAGAAAACCATAACTAGCAAGTTTCATCCCAGCCAACATTTTAAGAGGGACTTTTGAAACGAATTTGATTTTCTCATCATTAACTTCGAATTCTTGAACGTTCACGACACCTGCGGTGCTCATGTTGCTCACTTCTCCAGCAAGCTCGAGAACATTGAAAACGAAGTCACCTTGAGTAGGGGTATAGTTATCTGAAGGGCGATATACAAAATTGGCACCGAGCCAAGCCGCTATTTTACGGCAGGCAGACTGCATAGCCTGTGTCTTACCCTGGCCTGTAGCCCCACGTAAATACCAATGTCTGACCGACATGATCGGTTCAACCAACATAGGGATTCCGCCAGTAAACTTGAGGTATGCCTCTTCAATCTTGGCATCCTTTTCCGGTTCAACACCACGGGTATGCAGCGATTGAAAGGTGCTCTCAATAATGCTCTCAACAGCATCATCTGTTGTCATGAGCGCCATACCATTCTCGTCAATTGACACTGTCATTTTTTACCACTCTTGAAGACTCTGCGTCCGCTCATTTATCAAAATGGGGCTTAATATATCCCTGCGGCAATTGTGGCACGCAATGTCCCACAATTGACCATTTCAGGCAAATTTCTGGTATAAAAAAGCCCCTCGCATGGAGGGGCAAAGCACAGGACAGGGAGTGTATCAGGGTTTGAAGTTCTGACGGGGTCGACGGGGCGGCTCTTGATCTACATGTTGCTCTTGAGGCTTGTGATCATTCAACACTGCAGCGATGTCGTTCAAAGTATCTTCGCCAACATCAAAACTGCCGGTCTTACTCCAGGACGAGTTAGTGATAACGTCTGCGAAAAGTGTGCTGATCCGGGGCTGTTGATTACGCACAGGATCTGGGATCAGAGAGAGTGGATTTTGCATAAACACTTTCAGCATTTGCTCCGCTAGCGTGTTGTGTACTACCGGGGCTCGTTTTTCTGGATCGATAAAACAGACCTTACGGTCATTAACCAAAACGCCGAGCCGCTGAACAAAATGTGACATCAATGAACGCGCATGACCTTCATCCAAAACCAAGGGGTCTTCATTGGGAACCAGCGCACCGAACACAGCAGTGGAGAGGTTTTTCAAAATCTTGCTCTGCAAATCTGTGTCATTTGCTTTGATGGCGCTAGTCATCGCTGCAGAAGCATAATCACCACAAGCCTGCGCAAAACGAGTGCTAAAGTTCATTTCATCAGAAGCAATGCCATTGCCCATACGCTCTCTGATTTCGTTCAAAACCTTAACATCATCAATTTTTCCTTCCAGAATAATGCTCCTGGCAAGTGGGGCAGCTTTGTAATGAAGCATGCATGTGAAAAATGATTTAAGGTTGTTGGCGACATCGCCGCCGACAGCTGCTGCTGCTCTTTTGAACAGCTTATCCAACGCGTCTGAATACGGGTCAGCAGCCCCAGCGGCAGTATGGTGTTTGACAAGATGGAGAGCTTGACGACATCCTGAAATCACAGCCTCATGCATCCGTGAAGTAGGGAAGGGAACTCCCGCAACTTTTGTTTTTTCAATTTGGAAAAAATCATCCGGATATGCCTCAAGAAATGAGCTGTAATGCCCATCTCCAAGATCGTCCTGATAGTTTTCCTGGTAAAATTTAAGATTTCGCGTGACGAAATTTTCAAGCGTATCGTAGATGTAGGCGGTGTAAAGACGTGACGTAATTGACGATGTATCGCTGATCCCCTTTGTGCCGTCTGAAGTCCCCATATTCCCGGCCAAGCCAAAGCAACTTGTGGCACCGAGATCCATTGCGCCTAATTTTTTATCAAGAAGAGCTGACAAAAGTGAGGTCTGGACATTGATGGACGCGTTAGCAAAGTCATCAAGCAACAAAAAGCTGAATCCAGCGTACTTCATACCCGCAATCATTTTTAACGGGACTTTGGAGATAAATTTTGTCTTCTCGCCTTCCACCTCAAACTCTTGAACGTTTACAAGACCAGCAGTTGACATGTTACTGACCTCTCCGGCCAGCTCCAGCACGTTGAACACAAAATCATTACCATTCGGTGTGTAGCTGTCGCTGGGGCGAAACACAAAGTTCACTCCCATCAAGTCGGCGATACGTCGACACGCAGCCTGCAGGCTTTGAGTTTTACCCTGACCAGTTGGTCCACGGAGATACCAGTAACGGACGGTATGTGCAGGCTCTACAAGCATTGGCACACCATTCGAGTATTTTAGATAGGCTGCTTCAAGCATTCGGTCCTTCTCAGGGCTCACCCCACGTGAGTGCAGAGCCTGGAAGGTGCTTTCCATGATAGAGTCGACCGCATCTTCAGTCGTCATCTCCAACATGCCTTTATCATTAATCTTTGCTGCCATATGCCGTCCCTTGTAGAACACAATCATCTCGTTTGCTAATATACTATATTATAAACAATGAGGTGTCTAAATGGATTTTCTCGAAAATAGTCCTTTGGTGCTTTGTAAGCTGATAGCCGAGCATCAGAAGTGCGGAAGCAAGTTCGTAGACTTTGAGGGCGCGAGCTATGACCCATTTACGGTGTCACTGCTGGCTATAGAGCATTTTTCGTCAACCAATGACAAAGATATGCTTGTCAGAACACTGCATGAACTACTACCACACTACCCTCACTTTGACCCAAACGCTCCACTTGCAGGCTCTTCACTATGTGCATTCGCTGTGCTGGCAAAAGCACTTCCGAACTACGCGATCACCACGTTTGGTGCAGACGAAGTAGCTGAAAAAGTATTGTTGGAATGGCAGAAGAAAACCCCATTCAACGGTTCCAGAAACAACAACCCCGCATACCTACTGGCCCGTAACGGAAACTACGGCATTGTGAACCAACTACTCTCAACCGGACTAGCATCTGATACAGCATTGTTAACAAAATGCGTATTGAGCAGCATCCCCACAAAACTTGCTACTGCTGGACTCGGGGAACAGTTTGGTAATGATTTCATTCAATACTCCATGGGCGAACTATCAAAGATGTGCATTGATCAACACATCGACCCGTCTATGCCTATCAACGGAAGATCGTTGTTCGATATCATACTGGAAGAAGGGCATACAGCACTGCACCAGTCCCTGCTCGGCGAAGTTCTCAATCGAAAGATTGAGTTAAAAGCCGCCGAAATGAACGACCTTCTTACATCAATCCAACAGTCACAACCTGAGCTCGCCACACGCTTACGTGTCAGTCGGCATTTCTAGTTCCAGCAGGAGATTATCTTATGCAGCAAAAGGTCACAAACACCGAACTTCCTATCCCTCCCAAATTGCTTTCTGCAGGCGATGCTTATGGGACTCTGGTTGATACTGCAGATCGGCTACGCCTCTACATTTCAACTGCAACGCTACCAAATGGGCTACCAAAGTTTGATATCTTGGCGAAGATAGCAAACCGGGTTCCGTTCATTGTGTATGACAACCCCGAGTTCACTAAGCGGATAGGATGTAACACTGCATTCACCGAAGGAAACTACGTATTCTTCCATGCGGACTTCATAAGTAAATGTCTGCGAGATGACGCCATTGCTCGTCGTGAAAATTCTGGCGTGACATCATCGGTATTCCTAGGGCTCCATGAGCTGAGCCACATTGCCTATGGCCATACTGCTGGGCGAATGAGAGAGTGCCCAAAGTCCGTATTAGCAATAGCTACTGATCAGAAAATAAATCTGACATTAAAATATCGCTATTCCATCGAACCAGGCGAAACCCTTATGCGCGGGTGCGGCCTGACTGATGAGGAAAAGCGCCTATGGCTAGGGTGTTCAGAAGAACTGATTGCATACCAACTATTAGCTCTGCAAAAGAAATGGCGCGAAGAGCAAAAACAAAATAGCCAGCCACAAGCAGGCGACCAGGGCGGCCAGCCGCAAGCAGGCGACCAGGGCGGCCAGCCACAAGCAGGCGACCAGGGCGGCCAGCCGCAAGCAGGCAACCAGGGCGGCCAGCCGCAAGCAGGCAACCAGGGCGGCCAGCCGCAAGCAGGCGACCAGGGCGGCCAGCCGCAAGCAGGCAACCAGGGCGGCCAGCCGCAAGCAGGCAACCAGGGCGGCCAGCCACAAGCAGGCAACCAGGGCGGCCAGCCACAAGCAGGCAACCAGGGCGGCCAGGGTGGGCTACCCGAACTATCCCAAGAGTTGGAAAATTCACTCAAGCAAAGCCTGCTAGCACCTGAAGAACATGTTATTGACATGAAGGCCGTGATTAAGGCGTTAGAGGATGCGGGTCTGCATCACGTCAAGGACGCACTCAAGCTACCGGACTCGGATGATGATGCCCGTATAAAAATGGCTGAAGACAAGGCGATCGCACAGCTAGGCGAAGATTTGCAGGCATTAAACAAACAACGCCAAGAACTAGCTTCAAACGGTGGTGCTAGCGGACCTAGTGAAGGTTATGCCAAAGAGTATTTGCAAATGCGCAACCGATCCCAAAAGACTTACAAAAGCGCTTTGCGTGAGTTGTACTTGGGAGATGGTAGCGTTGATGTGATGTCATGCGATGACGTGCCAGCCCCAATCTACTATGTGGATCCAACCAGCATTGGGTTTGCTGAACCGCTTTATCTTGACAGTCTCATTCCAGCAAAAAAAGAACACGGAGTTCTAATTAACATTGTCGACTCATCCGGTTCTATGGGGAAGTTTGAAATTGGTCAGGCACTAAGCGAACTTCACCAACAGCTACAGCAAGCAGAGGATGAGAACGGCGTAAGCAAAGTCTATTTTTGGTCTGCTGATACAGAGTTACGCGGCGATCCTATTGAAGTCACGCAGGATAACGTTGAAAAGCTTTGTAATGAAATGCCTATCTTTGGGCGAGGGGGGACTGACATTACGGTTCCGATAAAGCAAGCCATAGCTTGGAGCCATGAGCACGAAGTTCGCATCGATGGGATTTTGTATATTTCCGATCTGGATGTTGCCCCCCCAAAACGAAGCCAACTCCCTGAGTCATTGCCTCCTATAGTCATTTTAGGCGCTGGCACTAATGCCAACTTCCTGCAACAGCAATTATCAAAATGGCAAGCTGGATGCAAAGGCTTTGCTGAGGTATCGCTGGCCTGTGAAGAGCAGGAGATAGACTTCGCTAAATTAAGTGAAGAGTTAGGCTGTGATGACTACTCTGCCAAAACAGAGGGATATGGGAATTACACTCCTCGCCATCCATAAAATATCGCAAAAGCCCCGATTTAAAACTCGGGGCTTTCATTAAAATCAAAACTTAGGACTTGCACTTCGACTATTACCACTAAATACTTTAAAAATGCTTTCCATAATTCCTTTAAAATCAATTTTGAACTGGTCAATCAATTCATTAAAACTATCTTTCAATGACTCAAATTTCCCCTTAACCATTACAGGGCAATCTTCAATGTCTTTAGCTGAAAACAGACCAATGGTTTCTTCCAATGACTCAAGGGCCTGCCTATTCATTTCCGTCTTTTCGGTACTTTGAGCAAGGAACACGGCATCCTTTAACAACCCATCAAAGCTATTGAGGTCATTATTTACCGTCTTGAGGCATTTTTTAATCTCCGGGTCGTTTGCAATAACCTGCTCAATATATTGAGTCCCGCCACCGCTATGCAACTCCGCCATTACTCGCTCATGATAACCACGTTCTTTAAGCATATTAGTCAACAAAGAAGAGCTGGATTCCAGAGCTTCTCTTGCTTCAACTAATTTTCGCTGTTTGTTGGCTACATCTAAGGCATTGAAATGGGCCTTAGGTATTGAAGTCGCACCCTGCATCGACGGGGCCTTTGTGCGATGTCCAGCATTTAGAAGCATAGCAAGGATGGCCTGGAAGCCTGTGACCGTTCTACGGGGCTCCTCAGGCTGCTCATCAAGGGGAGTGTCTTTCTCCTCATAAGCCTTCTCTGCAGCTAAGCGAGCTTCGGTTACAGGATCTAGCTCTGGAGCTGCGTCATAAGATGGCGGTGGTGTAAGAGGCGCTCCCGAATTAAACGATGAAGTCGTATCATTGGCAGGGGAGGGACTTCCATCAACAGCAAAAGATATCCCATTAACCTTATTTTCATTACTCATCATGCAACCCCTTAAACGGCCTCATGCCGGAGATTATCTGTACGATTCTGATCCATTTTCTCAAGAATGCTAACTGAGGTCAGCAGCCCTTGCCTTTCACTCAACATTAGCTGCTCGAGCATAAGTTTATTTTGCAATGAAATCTGCTTAGCCAAATCTTTAAGCAATGGAACAGAACTCGCGGCCAAATTAATTTCCTTGCGCCAACCGTCCTCATCTGAACCATATGTACGTTCTATTTCTTTTTGCAACAAAGACATCTTTGACTCACCTTGCGTTCCATCTCGGGCTGCCAACATTTGAATTTGAGGATCTAAGCAAACTTGAAGCCTTAGGTTTTTAGCCATCACCCGAGCTTGCGCATCAAGACCGGCTCGCTCTCCGTACTGATTCAGTGTGGTTTTAATAAGCTCTTGGCTGCCAACATATGCAGTATCACCAGCCATAATATTTTTGCTCTCTCTGAGCTTATCGAGCTCAGCCTTATCAACAATGTTATGTTTACTTAGCGCCAACGTTGGATTAATGCTTTCCTTGGGTATTTCACCATACCTGCCTTGTATTTGCTGTAACGTAGCACGACCAGCGCCAGCACTTGATGTCATAATCCTGTTAGAAACTGATACAGACTCCTGAACAGCGTGGACGGTAGCTCTATTCTGAGCCTGGGTAGACTCTTTGCCAATAAGATCACTAGCACACTCATCTGGTGCTGGTTTCGTGTCTTGTTTAACTCGATTATTTTCAGCGTCAGTTATAACAGTGCCTAACACGTCCGTCATGCCACCAATGGCAATCGTTACCTTCTCGCTAGTTTTATCAAAAATCGCTCCAAAATCGCCAGCCAACACCTTCCCGAAAGTATCAAAAATAGGCTTTATTGCAGAGGTGATACCGCTCATTAGCTTATTTGCCAAGTCATCCATCCATCCGGCAAAAGCAGTCCTTGGTAACAACAGCCCAGCCCCGGCAATAGCTGCAATTAATGCCGCCTTGTTCACTTTGCGTCCATCCACCTCAACCTCATCGGCGTCAATGGCATGTAACTGTGCAATCAACGCTTCCTTTTGAGCCGTTGTACGCGCCTCATCTATATTACCTTTACAAGCTTTGGCAATTCTGCCCAAAAAACCTGGTCTCGCCATTAACTCACCCCCGACTTGCTTGATTTTTGCATGGCAAATAAGCGAATAGACTCCAAAGCCTCTATGCTCTTGAGGATCACAAGTCTTTCACGTTGCTGCAGCTGCAGATAGCGTAAGTAGTTTCCAAATGCCTTAAGCTTATTCAGTTCAATTGCCAATGGAACTTCATGTGTTAGTGACTTTATTAAGTCTCTGTATTGTTGGCTCTCGGCGCCATAAGTACGTTCAACCTCATCAAAAAGAAGTGTATTTGAACTCGTTTTCTTGTCCAACGTAGCCATATGTGAAGCTATCGTCTTTGTTAAAGGAAGCTGCGCGGCAAGAAGTGTTGTCATCACTCGTACTGAGTGACCAGCCTTAGTTGCCTCATCAAATTTATCGCTTGTTGCGTACTTCATTAATGACCCAGCGCCATTATTGACACTAAATCCGACCATTGACTCCGCAGCCATTGTGGCATTGACATACTCGGCACCAGAAAGAACATGATATGGGTTCAATAACAATGCAATGCTCGCAGCATTTGCATCAAAAACACCTGTAAGTTGTTGTGTTATGCTACTTCCAGCTCCCCCTGAAGGGAAAGATGCTTGATAGGATGCAAATTTTTTAAGCCTCTCACTGAGGTATGATTGTTGATCGCTATTTGCCTTAATAGCTTGATGTCGCATTCCCTCGCTTATACCGACACCAATTTCAGAACCAGCTTTCTTTGCACCCAACTGCCTGCTTGCAACTTGCCCAGAAATACAATTAGAAGGGGAGGGCTGTGTTCTACGCTGAGTGTCACTATCGCTCTTCTTGCCAATAACTTTCCCGATCATATCGGATGCGCTACCGATAGAAATCACGGTTTTATCGTTGGATGAGGTTCCACCATCCTCGAAAATGCTAGTTACATCCTTCATTGCTGCATCAAAAACCTGGCCTGAAAGCTCACCTATGGCGTCTCCAATTGCAGTGAACCAGTCAGTAGGGGGCATAGGTGGGAAAGTAACGTCTGGCCAAGACTCACCCCAAATAGAGGAATCCCATTTCACTGGTGAACCTGGTAGTGTACTCATTATTGCGTTGCCTCATGCCGTAAACTATCTCTTCGTCCAGTTTCAATCTCATTAAGGCCTATGATCCCCTCTAGCTGGTTAAGGCGCTCCTGCGACTCCAAAAGCAAAAGATTAAGCCTAGATTCATAGGCTGTTTGCTCAAGGAGCTCTTGCATCAATCCTGTGAAGCCTGTTTGTGTATCCATAGCATTGTGCCAATTTTGATTTAGCCATCGTCTCTCAACCTCGAATCGACGGAGATCATGCAAGCTAATTCCATGCAGCTCGCCGCCCATATCATGACTTAAAATAATTCTTTCACCAGTATCTTCAGGCAGTGATTTCACACACTCTTTATAAAGCTCCTTACTACGAATCCTATTCATTTGAGCTATATGCAAAGCCTCATAGACAACTGCAATTTTACTGATCAAAGCAAGCTGATCTTCTTGTTTGGCTAACGGGAATAAACCATATAGTTCAACTAGCTGAAAATAAATATGAAACTTAGCAGAATCCATTTCTTCCAAGCCTTTGTAACCTTCATCCATCAATAGTGATGATAGATCTAAATCTCGCGCTATAGCATTAGATGCGGTACGTTGACGTAAGACGGAATGGAATGACGTTATATTTGGTTTAATGTCTTCAAACTTCACTTTATTCAGTTCTTCCAAATAAGCAGTCGTATCAGTGGCAAGTTGCTCGCGAACACCCTTTTCAGCCACCATTTCTGCATGAAAAAAACCCCCAGTGAATGGCCTCGCCAATACTGCTGGCATGCTTTCAAGCTTCTGCCTATGCAATTCTGCATCTTGGATGGACTTTGCTACCATATCAGTCATAGAACCAATAGCTGCTGCAGTCTTATCTGCATTTTTGACACCATTGGCCTTGACTGATTTTGACCAGTCTTTAATTGCTCCTTCTGCTAGATGTACAAATCGCCTAGCGTAATATTCAGCAATCTTAGCGATCCCCTTTTCCAATGCTTTTCTTACAATGTCTTGAAGAGACGCAGCCTGTGCAGGCCTTGCATCAAGAAAAGAGGCAACCACAAAAGAGCCTATGACACCATAGTAAATACATGAGCGCCGACTGATTGGATTAGTAAATTTCATCACGAGGGTGTCTTCTGGATGCTGATCATGGATGTTTGAGTCAAACGCTCGACCATCTCCTTACAACGTCCACATGCTGCAAGGAATGCAGCTAACGTAGTGTGGTACATGTCGGTAACTGCCTCCGCCCCCTCTGCTGCTGACATAGTGCGAACTGAATCAGGTCCATGCTGCCTTATCGACTTCTCAGCAGCGGTTTGCCAAACGGAGGCTAAAATTCTCGATGATTTATCAAATGATGACATCATGAACATGCGAAATTGTTCTTCAGGAACCTTAACTTGGTGCTCCAAAATCGTATTTTCTAAAATATGTGCCACCCCAGCCTGGGTCAGCTCAAGCGCAATATCAATCCCCTGCTCAACAGTCATGCCCATAGGGTATTCCATCACAAGCGGCACCATACGCAATAGCGCATCGGTCTCTGATGTGAACAATTGATATTCGAAATTATTTGCATCCCACTGTTCATCCTCTTCCAGGATGCTCATGATCTCTGGATATCCATGGAATGTTTTGGCAAGAGAATTCAAAAATGGCTGATTGCGTTTATCCTCATCAACTAAGGTGGCTGAAGCAGTTCGCGTAGCCACACTCATTACTGAACAGCCAAAGCGCACTAACGCATCAGAATCCAGTACGGGATGCCTACTGAGATAGATATCCGTCAAAGCGCAGCTAGCAGAAAACAACTTTCTAACAGACCAGCGGTTAACCCAGGAATCTGTATCAACGCCAGCACCATCAAGATCGTTCAGCAAAGCATTCATTAACTTCATCGCCGATTTGACGTAGTTGGCAACAGCCATATTTATATCTTTTTCATAACTCAGACTTTGCACATTACCATGACGAATAGCGGCCTGAATGATGGGTAAAAGTGACTTAAAGGCTGTCATCCATCTATTGAGATCAAAACCGACACTATCAAGATGCTCCTGCTCTGCACGGTCTAATGCACTCTGCCGCTGAGCTTGCTTGACCTCTTGTGCCAATGAACTAAACAGTTCACCCATAAATTTACCCCCAACGAACTTTAAATCGTGTTCGCGTTTTTCGACCGTACACCTTCTGCTGTGACCTCCATGGCAGCCGTTAAGCTGTTCAGGACGGATGGCAGGACATCAATTACGCAATTCGGGATCAGCTCACAATTAAATATTTCTTGCATAAAACACATGTAGCCCATTTTATGAAAATCGAGGACGGTCCCCGATTGGGACTTAAGGTAGTTCAACCAGAGATCGCGAGTGCTAGTAAGATCAACAATGTTTTCAGGTGTGTACTCAGCACAGAGGAGAGTATCCCTCCAAACAGAAGTCATTAAGACTAATGCCTCTGAACCCGAGTGGCACTTCACGTCATCTGAAATCACGACCCCATCATCTGTCGCCACCTGGGTGCAAATGAAAGCTTCACGTCCTAGTGTCATGTGACTTTTGATGTCTGCAATCCCGAACGCATAACTACGAATGATCGTCTCATTCATAAGTGAGTCTATCGGAAAGGTTTCACCATCCATGACATAGTAATCCGTGTCAATGTCGTTAAGTTGCAATGCGCAACGGATTGCGGGGATCAACAATTGATCCGGTGTTAAAACACAAAAATCCATAGCATGCCTCACGATGTTTTTATAGATACATTTAAGCAAAGAAGACTAGCTTTATCTAGCATTATGGTTGGGTAATCGTATCAAAAGCAGAACTAGGCAAGGGACTCACCTAGATTTTGAATGGTGAAGTCGTTATCATCATGTTGGGCAAAAATGTTTTTGGAGAACATATATGCAATCTCCGTTAGCAGAGATCTCAGGTCAGGCAAACACGGGCGGATTAGGGGGTAAGGTAGTCATGACGCAGACCCAGTCTGGGCCCAGTAACGTCGGCTCACAGATCGATAGCAACATAAAACGCCGCCGTTATCACATCGAGCGGCTGTCACAATGGATTTCACGCCTCCTAAGTGTCAACAGCGGACGTTGGCAAGCGATCAATGGATTTGAACGTGTGTTTTTTTGTGATCGCTCCATTAGTCGAGCTTTTGCTTATGCAGAGGATGACTTAAAAAACCCAGGGATACTCTTTCCATCTGAATTGAACTGGCTTGCGGAAATGGAGTGGCTGAAAATTGCTTATGAGGACAATGCTGAACATGGTACTTGCTGTTTGTGCATGTTCTACCTTGACGGGACGCCTTTTGCGATGGCATTTCATCTTGACAACCTAATTTATCAAAGACTTTGTGATATTAATCCTAACTATCTGACGCTAGGAGTGCGCGATAATCCGGATGCATCTCACTTAGTTCCGATAGAGCGGGGATTAATCCACACAGCTGCAGCAATCAACCGAAGTTAAAGGAGAACTACCATGCGTATTTTATGTAGTCTCGATGGCGGTGAAGTTGATGATCTGAGCCAGGCTCTTGTGGATAAAAGTCACCCATTGCATTTTAAGGACGAGAACCAAGTCAAGCTTCAGAAAGATTTTTTAGTTATGGCTAGAAATGAGTTCTGCACGATCAAAGGACAAGGCGGCTTAGCCGTCAACACGGAACGGATGACTGAACACTATGGTATCAATACCGAATCAGTCCGCAAATACCGGGAGCAGGTAGATCATCTTTTTTCATCGACAGCGAAGGGGACACTAAGTGACGAAGATGCTCGCAAGGCCATTCAAATGATCGGCTTTAGCGAAAGCGACTTCCTGGATCAGTTGAACAATGCAATTGCTCAAGACCAAAACAGTCAGCAGCTTCGCATAAAAACTGAAATGGATGCCTTCGGCATACCAAAACCAAAAATGTGAACTCTCGTATCGCACTCACAAAAAAGGCCCCATCGCAATGGGGCCTTTTTACATCAACAAACTATCCCTGGACTGTTTTCATTAGGTCAATCAGAAGCTCTGGTGTCATGAGAACAGACTTATCCGTACTGGTGAGGCGAACTTTTGCACGATCAACGTCAAGACCAGAGATAAAATACTCGACGCTTTCATATTCAATGATGGTCGAGTACAAGGACGCGGCCAAACCAAAATCTGGGGCATGAGCCAGAAAGTCTCGGGCATATTTATCCAGACCTAACGGATTAACAAGGCTCAAGGACATGACAACATTCAGTGACGTGGAGTCACTGCCATACCGCGAGCCTTCACCCTGATTGTAGCCTACGCTGTTACAACGCATCCCATACCGCTTCGCAAGCTCCTCAGCATAACGCCGCACCTCCTCTCTGATGCTCTTTATAGCCTCTTCGTCTAGATTTCGACGATAACCAATAGCAGAAGGAATACGCATAACCCCATCCTGTGGCAGTTCTTCACGGTACGTGAAAGAGTTAATGGGGAGGGGGTGTTTCTGGGCATAATCAGCCTTAGCGCCGCTGTGAGACCCTTGCTGTGTAAAACCTTGCGGAGTTGATGCTGCCTCATCCAACGATTCATGTTCTTGCACAATTTCCTCTTGAACTGTCATCGGGAATTGAAACAACTCAGCACCACCAACAGAGTATTCCAAAGCTTTTGGGTTCATATACAAATCCTCGTTAACTTGTTATGCCATCAGAGTCCATTTGCTGCAAAATATTTTCCAACAATGTTGTCGTTGTTTCTACCGACTTCGGAAGCAAGATTGATGATCCCGGATAGTCTGCAGAGCGACGTATGGCTTCATATGTTGATTTGGCACTGATTGAATATTTCTCTTCTCTTGCAACAGTTGCCGAATCGGATCTATCTAACTCCACGCAATTTTCAAGCGCTTTGTCTATTGCGACCATATTAGGAACAAAGTCTGATTCTGACAACCCTGTTTTTTCTAAAACACCAACCCAGGCCGCATCAAATTTACGTTGTCTATTTTCAATTGTGCGCTTTGCAACAGGTACATCTTCACCGTTTGCCCCAGTTGCCAAGATCATCTCATCATCGTCAATTTCATAGTCATCATCTTCATCATCGAAGGCAATGTCCTGTTCATCCGTGTATAACCGTTGGTTGATAGTATCAGCATTGCTCACGGCACTTGCTACGGGGGAGGGTGACCCTGTCAGCTGGCTGAAGCCTGCCTGCATCTTATCCCGATGAGCCTCACTGGCACTGATAACTGTTTGCCAAGCTTTTTTCATTGGAACAAGTTTTCCGCCCTCCCTTAGCACGATGCGTTCATTGAACTCGATGCAATCACGATTGCGATCATCAATGGAAAAAGGCTCTTTTGAGTTGATTATTCTCCTCAAGTTTGCAGTCAATCGCAAAGGAAGCTCTTTTAACCTGGCAATTTCTTTCTCATCCAACCTGCCAACCGGGGTAAAGTCATTTAACTGCAGCCCACGTAAAACAGGGACCAAATCTATGGGTTTTATGTCGTCCCATGTTTTACTGGACAATCCGAGTTTTACCAAAGCTTTTTCAAAAACATTTACTTTGGATTTACCCAACACAGAAAACATATCGCAATAAATACGATAATCCTTGTGGAGGATAATAACCTCACCCTCAACCATTGCAGTAAAATCATGCAAGGTAAGGAGGTCTTCTTCTTTAATGCTAATTCTATTCTCCACTTGGCGACTTATTACTGGATCATAGTCGTGATCTAAACCATCCATGGCTGCAACCTGCTTCTTACCACCTCGCTTTGTAAACATTTCTAAGGTATCATCAACGTCTTCAATACGACCGGCAATTTTGGTTACCGCATTCGCAGCTGTCGTTTTAATTTCATGATATATCTTATCACTGACAATCTTTACAGCGTTAATGTCTTGGAGCGCAATGAATGCGGCAAAACCAAGGCCGCGAGCCTGCGCGAAAATAGGTGCAAAAGCAAATTCAACGGCATAATAAGCAGCCTCATCAAAAATTGCGGCATAAGGTGAATAGCATGAACTAAAGCGCTTCGCTAGCAACTTATGACTCTCACCCTCCAGCTGATAGCCAGTGCCCATTGACATCATATCTTTTGTCGCAGTAATAACTACGCGCCCTAATGACTGCAAAGCTGATGCTGACTTTTCCAATGCAGGCAAAAGAGTAACCAATGACCTGCGTGATGTAACAACATCCCTCATATTAATATGACCATACACGCAGTTAAATATATGACCATAATCCCCCTTAATCATATTAAGGACAGGGATGATTTGCATTGTAATGAAACCAAACTGTTCGTAAACCTGTGGATTTTGCTTCAATGATTGGCCTGATTTAATTACCTCAAATGCAGGTCCATCCATGCCTGGCAATGTCCGAACAAAGTTGGTTGTTGATGCTTTTATTTCATCTGGGATGTTTTTGTTACCAACAATATCTTTCCCTACTCTCTCCAACTCCATATACTCAACGTATGAGCGAATTGAAAATTGTAAGCGCCCCATGTCCCGTAAGTATGTGAGAGGGCGCGTCAGGCCGCCGATATAGTCATCGGCCCGCTTAGACCATATATCACCATCACCAGATAGCAATGACTTCATAAGCTCTGCTATTGACGATTCAGTGGAATCCATGAACTGATTGAATCTATTTGAGATTAGCTGCTCATCCGGTTCCCACATTACGAGGCCACCACGGATGTAGTTGACCAGCAGTAGATCGTTGACCCTCATAAAACGGTACGCAAGACTGAACAGCTTAACCGGCAAGTTAAGATCAGCCTTGCCGTCAATTAATATAAAACCACTTCCATATATATAAAAATTTGCACAAATACCGGCAATAGATTCAGTTTTACCGCCACCAGTGGTTGCCGCATAAAAATGGTGTTGCCGCAATACGTTATCGGTAGACCAAACCTGTTTTTTTCTGACTGTATCGAAACCAAAGTAGTGAATGCCTTTTGGTTCTCCAGCACCTTTTTCAGGAGTGGTCAAATCAACCTCATGCGCATCCTTGGCTATCCCAAATCCCTTTGGAACATACATTGGCAGCTCTACTGGCTTTCTGTACCGGTAGATCATTATAGGCGTCAAGATAACAAGGTTGAAGTAAACGAGCAGAGGTACAAAAAAACCCGCAATGTACGAAACAAGCGCAACTTGCGGGAGGTTCTCATGCATTATGAACTCGGCAATAAGTTCAAATGGTGTTTTAATGTCTCGTGTTGTTCGCGTCTTTTTAACTATCGCTTCATCAGAGACACCATATATCTTCCTGGCCATTATTAGTCCTTATGGGGATAGGTAATTATTGGTCAATTGAAAATTATGTCCTTGATGGCATCATTAGAGCCACCATTCATGATATCTGACCCAGTAGAACCCTTCCCTGTGACTGGCTTGATGGCCTTGTTGATAGTGTCTTCAATCTCTCCTTTTATCGCGCTACTCGCTGATTCACGGATGCCATTTTCTGACTTTCCGATCGTATCCTCAAATATTTCATCCTTTCCATATCCACACAATTCAAAATCAGGTATTCCGATTTTATCTAATAAATCCCCCCAGAAATCAGAAACAAAAATATCACTAAACGGATTGCATTTATCAAACATGCTCGGCGCTCTTTCCATCGCTACGCTTTTGTAGCGCTTCTCCCATTCTTCACTTCTGGAAGGGCACGATTCTTTACCACCAGAATCAACTAAAGTGGCGTGAGCAATGCTTGGCATTTGACAAAGCAATGCTGTGAGTAAAAATACTTTTCGGTTTATTACTGCCATGGTGAATCACTCTCCTCATAAGGGTCAGGCTCGACGCCAATGTCATTTGACATTGTTGCATCCTGATTGGTCGGCGGGGCCAGTGTGATTTTATTCGTTGTCAACTCCAGCATGTGCCTAATTTCAGACAATCGCTCAACACCAAAAATGTCCGAAACCATTTGGTGACGAAGCATCATGATAAAACGCATCAAATACCGTAAGACGTAGATCCCGTTAGGGGCAGGTTGGTCCTCGAGCAATGTTGCAATTGAAGATGTGTCGCTTTCACTCATTGCCTTTAACAGCATTGTGAATCTATGTGCGTTCATGTGAAGCAGTGCCTGCAAGCGTAAGGCTGGATCAATGCCGTTGAAGCGAGCAAGCCCCTCATCTTCTCGTAGGAGCCCAGAAAGCACGTTAATCCTGATTTGTGGAGCATCTTCACCATCTACAACCCAGTCTTCAAGTTCGACCATGGCCTGTAAGACAGCATCACTATTTGGAGTGATCGAATCTCGAAATTTCTCCACATCATCATTAGTTATCATCAGCTCTCACCATTTCAGTGTAATTGTTTTAAGATACTATAAAAGCAAAACCCACTCAACGTCGCCAAGGATCAACAAAGAGGTCTATATGGGCAATCAACAGTTCGCCATGTCATGGCATAAGATACGGGCTTGGAGCCGACTTGTACGGCCAGTCATGTGCTTAAGCGTGTTATTACTTACGTCAAGCGCCACATTCGCTGCCGGGAAATCACCTACGCTGCCTAACGGCAATGAGATGCCCATAGTGATGCCGGATGGCACAGTCACAGACTCGGGGATGAAGCAAATCCCAGGGTTTTGGCAAGGGCCAGGCAATGACGACCTTATGGTCAGGATGCTCCAGATGTCACTGGGCGACCCGGTGGCCAAAGCGTCTCGATATTTAGCGACACCTCTCCCTGGATCAGAAGGCCCAGTAGGGTCGATGACTGTAATGGCTGAGGTCTTAGCTGTTGCGCCATCAATAGCGTTAGCAGTGGGGGGGATTCTTGGGCTCTATTTCATTTTTGGTGGGTTACTCAATACTGGTCGAGATGGCGAGTTTCTAGGGCAGAAATGGGATTCATGGTACACCCCATTTAGAGTAGGAATTTCAACTGCATCAATATTGCCAGCCCCTGGATTTGGTGGTCTCGCCAACATACAAGTTGTGGTATTAGCATTGAGCTTACTGGGGATTGGTATGGGATCAGCCCTTTGGCTATATAGTGCTGAGAAGCTACTCACCACTCCAATCATCATTCCCCAGCCTGCATCTATCGGCTCTTTGGCGGCTGACACATTGAAGGCACAAGTCTGTGCTGCAATTGAAAACCGAAATCTAACCGGTAAGGCTACAGTGCCACCCACAACTGGCACTGGAGGGGCGACGGTTTCATCTGGCTATTATAACAATCCGGTGATTACAACCAAGGTGGAAAGTGTTTTACGTATCGGATCGTGCGGTACAGTATCATTCCCCGTTCCGTTTAAAGGCTCTGAATCAGAATTCAGCTTTTTCCAAAACAGCACCGAAGTGTTCCAAAACGTGATGAAGCAGATGGGGCCCGCTCAACGTGATGCTTATGTAGCACTGTACGGGACCTTAGCTGGGTTAGTACCAACGATCGTCGATGACAACAAGACCCTTGACCAAAAAAGAGCTCTTTCGAGCAAGTATGCTGCTGCTGTAAATACTTACAATAATGCGCTACTGCAAAGCGGTCGTGATGTGATCAAAAACACTGACATTGCCAAATCAAATGAAGCCTTATTAAAGGATGTCAAAAAACTTGGCTTTGCAATGGCTGGATCTTTCTTCTACGTGTTGCAGGCACACCAAGACCAAATCTATGGTGGAATCGAACAATCTCGCCCCCAACTCTCACTAACGACTGAACGTTTTTTAGCGACCAGAGCAGCCACAATGGATGGCGCAGAAAATGAGTTTTCGCGAAGCATGCAGGCTTTAGACAAAATGCTCAGCGACTATGCAGTATATGAGGCACCTCAGGACTCTTTGGAGCGTGTCCAGGAGGTGGCATCAAATAACGCAGGAGAATGGGAGTTAAGCCAAGCACTTTCATTTGTTTCTGCCAAACTGGCAGAAATCACTACCGGGGCCGGTACGGTTGGGACCAACAACAGTGATGACATGCCAGACCCCTTAATGGAAATCAAACATTTAGGTAACAGACTTCAGGCTGCCTATTTAGCAGGCGTTGTGATCCAGGCTGCACTCACGAGTAAAGATGGGGAAAGATCATGGATGGACAACATGGTCAGCAAACTTCCAATTGGATTCCTAACTAGAACGGTAAGTGCGGTAGTTGACACCGTGTTTGGGTCAATTCTCCCCTACATATTTCTGTTTGGCTTTTTGCTTTCAAACATTGTCCCTGCCATTCCATTCATTATGTACTCAATGGCCATCATGGGTTACCTCATTTACCTATATGAGGCTTACTTTGCCGCACCATTTTGGGTTGCAATGCATGGCACTCCTGAGGGTCATAGCATCACAGGGCAAGGGGCATCTGGTTACCCGATCTTGTTAACCTTGGTGCTTAGGCCGGTGTTAATCGTTGTAGGTCTGTTATTTGCAATGACCATCGTCCGTATCATGGGCTGGTTCCTCAAACAAACAGTTTTTGGCACTGTAGAGATCATTAACGTTGGCGGGTTCAACGTAACATCGGTTCTGGGGCATTTAGCTGTCTATGCAGCGTTAATGGCTGCAATTATCAGTAAGTCCTATGCACTCACGTATGAGCTGCCAAACGCCATCTTAAAGTGGATGGGTGTGGGTACACACCATGCCGATCTCGGCGAAGGGGAAGGGCAGAGATCGACAATGATGATCGCAGGTAAGCTGACGCAGGGTATGAACCGGACAGTGCGTCCTGAGGCGATTAAAACGCCTGGTGCTCCGGGGGATAATGGAGCTCCTACACCACCGAAAACACCAGGTGGAATTACCTGATAAAAAAAAGACAACCTGCGATGCAGGTTGTCTTTTTTATTCCCAGTCTAGAATCATACTTTTCGCATCAACATTCTATATTCAGAACCTTGAGGCATTTTGACGCAACCATCTGAACCAATATGCATTAGCATGTGAGACATGACCGCCTGGAAAAAATTGTCATCATTTGGTTTCAGCATACCAGTTTCATAGTTAAAAAAATTGCAATTGTTAGCATCCACTCCAATATCCGCGATTGGATACACCCCTTTAAATCCGGCCATGTCTTGCGGCTCAATATTTTTAAAGAAGTTGAATGTGCTAGCAATTTCCTGAATCACTCTAACATTAGGCCAAATTTGTGAATCCTTGGAGTAAAAGCCATCACTAAAACCTTGATTAGCTAGATAACGCAAAGTATTTAGCTTTGTGCTTTCTAATAAAGACTCCCCAAGCTTATTTGCATAAACTGCTGCCTCCTCGATACAACCGTCATCGTTAACAGAAAACAAACGACTGGTCACATTTAAAACGCGGCTACTTTTATTAATAAGCGATTCAGGATCCAGTGATTTAATTTGTTCTATATCGATTCCATTAGCCTGCATTAAATGGCGGCTAAATAACACGCGATTATGTGATGAAAGCACTTCTCGATGTGCAAGGAAAAAAGCCAAAATTGCTTTTAAGTTATACTCTCGAATCATATCTATCGTGATCCGATTTTGAGCATCTCGCGTTCTGGTGAAATGCTGAAAACTTTGTTGGCACATCAATGCGCACATTTTAATGATCTTTGCCTTGGCATTCTCTTCCAGGCTTGCGCTCTCGCAATGCATAGAGCGATCGACAGATGCCAAGCCAGTGTACATACCGTGCTTTTCATTAACTTGGCCAGCCAAGTTGTTGACATGCTCTTGCCAAGCGACCAAGTCTGCTGAAAGACGATTATACTGCGCTGACAACTGACTCAAATGCGCATTTTGAACATGCGGACGCATGGATTCTGCGCCTTCAATAAAACCATCCCAGCCACTCATTTGAGCCACCCCTTCACAGTCAGATAATCATTTTCTATCATCTTTTCTTTTTCAAGTGTAGATGTGCCATTCAAATCCAGCTCACCAGTCATTGGTAAATCATGAATTATATTTGGATAATCACCAGCAATCATCAATCCATCAATAATACCAAATAAAAAATTAGACTGATTGTAATCTGAATCCTTTAAAGAAAACCCGACATGAGCGCGATCATTATAATTAAAAAACGTCCACTTCAGGTTCGAGCTATTAGCTCCGATATAATCGTAAAACTCACTGGATTTTAGATAAGTAGGAATGTACCGCTGAAGCAACCGTGCAAGCTGCTCAGATTTAAAACGAAGCCCTGAGCTTCCATTAAACAACTCTGAACCCGAACTTGATCTTATTTCACGTGATAGTTTCAGCGCCGCATCGAAATGGGTCATACTTCCATCAATTTGATAGCTAATGGACTTAATATGGTCGTCCATTGTCTTATGCATAACTAAAGCGCTACGAAGACGTTCTCCAGCTTGTTCTGGCGTCTCAAAACCATTCACATATCGTGACGAGTCAACACCCAACTGATTCAAAAGCAATGTAATGACTTTCGTTGTCACGTTGTTGTTGTATGCGACGATAAATGACGCCAACGCCATCACGTTGTATTCGCGGCAATGGCCGAGTGTCATACCATCAAAATTGGGCTTTTCTTGTTTTGTTTTGTAAAATCCCAGGGCGAGCCCGTATCTCCACATGATCATTGCCGACTCTTTACGTACATTGTGTAAAGTCCGGAGCCATAGCGGCTGTGATATATCAGCACTCTTAGCAATGGAATGCTCCATCGCGAATGCATTTTTTTGCCAGATCTTCAGTTCAGCACTCAGGTCTTTTGAACTAGCCTCGAGCTTTCGCATGTCATTTGCCATGCTAACTGACGCGTTGGAGAGCTGAGTTGCTTCATTGCGATAGTTGTAGTTATTCACTAGCATCCTCCATTATCTATGAGCCTAACACCACAATTACGCTTATATACTACTATTTTAACTCGAACGCCAGTTATATCCGTGTTAATCATTGTAAAAAATGGCAAATTCATCATGCCAAAAATTGCAAATTGGTTTTGCCATCAGTAGACTGGCATTGTAATGAGCCAATAACCAAAGGTACTGATATGAGCGCTCCAGCCCCAACATCTAATGACCTGATCCAGTTGTTCTTAAATAAACGTCGCCTTGCCAAAGCACTTAAAAGTTATGGCGATCCGGCCATCATGGATCACATCACATCCAACCTGGCGAGCATTGAAGCAGAGGTTCGTGAGCATTTCGAAGAGCAAGTAAAAGCTGAAAAAGAGCAACAGGCTCGACTCGAACAAGCTCGCAATGAATTCAATGAACTGCTCAAAAAGACAGGGGTCTCTGTTGAAGAGCTCACTGGTGTAGCAGCTCCAGCGATGACTCAAAAAAATAAGTCCTCTCGCATCCGTAAAAAAGTTGATCCCGCCCAATGTCGTTATGTATTTACCAATGAACGAGGCGAAAAAGAAGGGTGGAATGGTGGTGCTGGCCGTAAACCTCAGTGGGTCAGCAAGATCCAGAATGAAGGTGGGAGCATTGAAGATTATCTGAATCCCAACTTTGAAAAATAAAGCGGTTTTAGTCTAACTATGAAACTCACACCGGTTGATTTGGACATCAAAGCAGCCAACATCAGGGGGGCATGTGAACGCCCCCTGATGGAGTTGTGTTTTTCTGGTGAGCTAGATCAGTTCCATGAAGATCTTCATGCAGTTCTTAATCATCATGTGCTTTACGAGGTGCAATCAGATCTAAATAAATCAAAAAATTTGAAAAATGACGGCTCAGAACTATTTGACGTGGTTGCAAGAAAGTTTAATGTCAATTTTTTGGGTCAGGATTTTCTATCTCAACCTCAACCAACAGAATCGTTGCTGGAAAATGAACTGACGCCAAAAATTAAAGCCCCTGGACCGAAGTAATGATCTACCCATCGGATTTATTTAACGCTGAAGCACCTGCCGGTTCTGCCTTCCATGATTTTCAAAAATTCTTTCAGCCCTCTCAATTGTACAAGCCAATTCTACAGCGTGAGTTACCGCTAACCGTGGAGATGCTCCCCGCTCTGATGTGCAATCCGAATGTGGTTAGCGAGCTGGGTAAAAGGTATAGGACCATAATGCCTTGGTCCGTAATGTGTAGATTTATACAGCTCGGAGGCATTGATGCATTACTTGCCAATGCAAGCATTGCAGATCCAGCCTTACGATCTCTACTCCACGAACCTGAACACTTGGTGCTGTATCACAAAAACGCTCAAGACAAGCAGCTGGGGATAGACTTGCGACTACCGGAACGTTCACCTATCGAGGCGGCGAAACTCTGCCACCACCTACAGGTTAGGGTTCCTAATTGGGAGCCGCTCATCAAAGCAGACCCCCTGGCAGCAGCCATCTATTTTGATGGAGTTAGTTAACAACTGAAGGGGAGGGGAGGGGATAGATAAAAACTACTTTTTAGATTGTCCAGCACCACGAACCCAGTACCGAATACCAGCAACATCCACATGTACAAAATTCTGTTTCAGATAAAAACCGACCCCGCCCCCCTGAAAAGCCGCAAATAGCCGACCTATAAATTCAACTGGGATGCCCTTGATGTACCCATCAACCGCTTGTCCTTTTAAGTGTGCGGAGTTCTTGGCCGCCCCCTCGAGGCGATCATTGTGAGCCTTTGTCCGGTAACCGCTAGTAATGACAAAAGGAGTATCAATACCGTAGTTCAGGCTTAACCACCCCATGCCACCGCGAAGAAGATTCAACAATCTTATGTCAATATCGTGAGCCTCGTTGAAACGAACATCACGCATCAACTGGCAAATTTCTTGATAACCATGCTTGTCAAGCTCGCCATCTCGCCAGTAGCAAGCCGTCACCTCATCACCACTATCTGGGCGATGCAGCTTGAGTGTCCGGGGCATTGTCCAAAAAGCCTCAGCCTCAGATTTGCTGGCATAGTTTTTGGGGAGCGCAAAGCCTGACGCAGCGGTCAATGGTGTAGAGATAGACGCCATGGCCCCTAAGCCAAGGCATATGCTCTTATTCAAGAACTCACGCCGCTGCATGTACGCGCCACATTTCTGTCACGAAAGAATCATGAGTCGCCCATTCCGGTCCGATCATCATCCCCGCCAACGCTCGTCCAAGATCGCGGTCAAAGATAATGTGGCTAACTTGGCCAGACTCATTAGTGCCTACATGTAGAGCGTTGCCCACCAGCTTTTTCTGCCCAGAAGATATCGTAACCACATTTCCAATTACATTGACCAGCATTGGCAACTCCAAAAATTCCAATTCCACACGGCGTGGTGTATTGTTAATTTAATACCAATTAAACACAAAACGCAAGATTGCACACAAACACCCAACACAGGAGTCAATCTCATGCATGAAAAAAATAACGGTTTATCATTACTAGAGGAATTAGAGGTCGAGCTTAAAATTGCCAAATCAAGTAACAAGCCTCGCAACATTCCAGTTCAAGTGACCCGTTACCTGAATGATGGCCCAAACACTGTCACGTTGGGGATCAATCTTTTACTTACTCCAGCCAAAGAAATCCAAGCCTCTTTATCTCCTCGACAGCCATCATCATCGACTGAAAAAATGCGTACAGAACTATCAGAACGTTTCTTAGACGGACCCAAACAAGTGCGACCTGGTGGCGTACTTGTATTTGAACAATGCATAGAGACTTCAGATGGGGCTTTAAGTGCCAACTGGGCCACCAGCCTGTTCAGCAGTGCTGATATGGGCAATATCATTATCGACTTTGCAACAGTCAAACTTTACGAGACGAACGAAAACAGGACAAAGCCTGTACGCGAGGTCTATTGGCTTGACACTCGAAATTCTCGATTAGTTGATGGCCTAGCAGCCTTAGAACAGACAATCGCAGAATTTCTCACCACAACAGCTCAGTGCCCCATTACAACACCTGGATTTGTGATCAGAGCTTTTGATCAAGATAGCAACGCTCTTGCCATCGAGTGGCGTCAACAGCTGGCTCCAAGCGATGGCAATGACTATATCTTCGAATCAGTCAATTCCACGCTGACCCGATTTTGGCAGAGTGAACAAGGCAAAATAGTGCAACGCGTACTGGCATCACCAGATGGCCTTTATCAACTTGAAGTAATCAGATCCGGGATTGGGTACTTCACAAAAGAAAGCAATGAGCACCTGTTCGACACTCAAGGAAAAATCAGACTGCTAACTACGGGTGGGCATGAACATCAAGCCTCTCTGTTGCGCAAAACTTACGGACAGCACAGCAGCGGACTTTTTTGCAAAAGCATCATTGGCATCCGCCAATCTCCCAATAAAAACCGGTTCTATCACTACGCAAAACCTGTCGCATACCACGACCCATTTTATCGTCTGGAACACATCCCAACAGACCACTTCCATCCTTCCTCGCTGAAGGAACTGTACCCACTAGGGAACGATTGATATCAAGGACTAAGCATGAGTAATCCAATTACTGATTTCACAGGCTCGGTGGTTAACCTGTGGGTCAATATGTCTCAACCAGTGCAAGCAGTGACAGTGTTATTAGGATCGGCGTTTGTGATTAACTTGGTCCGAGTGCTTTTATCTCGAACACGCCATAGCAGTCGTCACAAATATCGGATCAATCAGTCGAAAACAGTGTTGAAAAAAATCCACCAGCTGGATACATGGCAACAACAGATCGCGTACCTGCGCAAGATCAACGCCTATACCTTCGAAGAAGTGATCCTTACCGCGCTCGATGCCCAGGGGGTCAAAGTCAAGCGCAATAAGCGGTACTCAAATGACGGAGGTATTGATGGCCGCGCATACTTAGACGGTATCCCAATGCTGATCCAAGCAAAACGCTATCAAAACTTTGTCAGCACAGAACACATCCGAGACTTTGTTGAATTGTGCCAGAAACAACATTGCGTTGGATTGTTCATTCACACAGGTCGCACACCAAAAGCTGCTTTCGAGGCAATTCATGGCAGCACGGTACAGATCATCAGCGGACCAAAATTGTCGGAATTACTTACAGTTCCTCATATGGTTCAAACTGGGGTCCGCCATGACGTGCAGCAACAAGTAGTTAAAGGGAATTAGGGCAATGACCAGTTCACGATGCTTCGATGAGAGTTTTCTGAATGATCGATTGGCTAAGCAGCGACGCTGGAATGAGGCAGGGCTCACCAGCGGCTCAGGAAAGCCATTCGAGATCAGAGTGGTGGGCAAGCCTATTCAGATGGACCAAGCACTGTCTAATGGCACTGTAGCGCGAACTAGCGACACAGCCAAAGCAAGACGCCGTTGTTCCAAAAATAAAAAAATCACCAACAAAGAACGGTCCCCTCATCGTAGGGAGCTTGACCGGCTAGATAAAGACCCGGCAAACCAGGCCACTGAACATTATCAGCAAACTCTGCTCTTCTGGCTTCTTGAGGTGCATCACCCAGAGCTGTATCGACTCACATCGGCAGTACCAATGGGGGAGTATCGGTCACTGGCAGCAGCAGGCAGAGTCCGGGCTGAGGGAGGGAAAAGTAGCTACCCAGACATAACCCATGACAGAGCTCGGGGGATCTATCATGGGTTGAAGATAGAAATGAAACGTCCAGAAACAACTACTCAGAAACATGGCACAGCCACGACCGGACAAGTTGCGTACTTGGACCTCCTGACGAGCGAAGGCTACTACTGCCCCATCTGTTACAGTGCTCTTGATGCGTTAACTGTGATACTTCAGTACCAGGAACTGAAAGAGGGGGAGGTGATGCCCGAACGTTGCGCAGAATTCGGCATGATTGATTAACAAAAAAAGCCACCTAACTGATCAGCTAGGTGGCTCATTCATGTTGAAGACCAACTACAAACTGTCTACGTCAACTTCTGAGTCCACATCGATCCCTGACTCAGCGTAACGGACATCTCCAGCCTTAGACACCTGCCATCCCCACCAAGCGGCTTGAATGACGCTAAATTTGTAATCGTCATCATTACCTCGCGCGAGCAGTTGCTCTGGCTCAGCAAGCAGAGCATACGCTGACCGTAAAACTGCCGTTTCAAATTGCTCTCGTTGATGAACCACAATACATCTCCATTACTTAAACAGCGTTTGGCTGGACACCATAGCTAGTAGGGGTCAAAACCATGTTGCTGAGCAATCACTTCATCCTGCATTGCAGCGATCACAGCTTCACGCTCTGCTTTTGGCAAGCGCAAGAAGTCGGTGACTTGGGTTGCCAAAACTTCGTCTCCTTCGGCACGCTCACCACACTTCGGGCATTTCCAGTACGGTTCCCACACTACATTCACTGATTCCACTGAGTACATCCCCTTACTTAGGCTGTTTTTGTCTGGGTTTCCCGAAGCACCTCAACTTTATCAATCCAGTCATCTCCGCCAGGGAAAGTCCAGGAACGACGTCCCTTCACAATCTCGACGGTGCCAGCGCAGATCGGGTCAACGTAGTGCCCGGCAATGTCGGTCTTCTCTAGGTACTCATTGGCCCAATTTTCAGCATTTTTCTTTGTTGCAAACCCCATACTCTTCCCTTAACTAATCTTCGTGACAGATTTGGCCCAAGAAGTGCCATTGATCACCATGGATGTGATGAAGTAGAAATTCCGGTGCTTGTTGATAATCACCTCTTCATGACCATCAACTTCTATCACTTCTTTGACAGTGATGGTCTGGCTGTCCCTTTTAGACTTTCCGATAATCTGAATCTTGTCCCCGTTGGCTAGCTGGCCTTCTGCTGTCAACTGCATGATCCTTCCCTTAATTCTTTTTCTTAAGGGCTTTTCGCCCATCACTATAGCCGTCTTGATAAGCCTCAGTTTCCAATGATGGCTTTTTACCGGCTAACGCATGTTCCCAACCCAACTGATAATGTTCATCATCAACATGAGTAGGTTGCTCTTGGGTTTTGCCATTACGCTTAAGCCGCCAGCAGCAGATAACAATCACTGAAACGACCACAAAAAAAACAATCCATTCCTGCGCCATTATTTTTTACTCACTCAATTGTTCATGGGGGACCGCAAAGCCAGCGTGGACAGCATGATCCTTAACTATCAGGCGGACGTTAGCATTTTGTATCACAACTTCAGCTAGGTCTTTGTCCAGAAAGTCAGCTGTTTTTGTACTTTTAACTTCTACATTTTCCATGATTTACTCCTCCAAATCAGCCCACTGCAGTGGTGCTTTTTATGTACTCACGCAGCCAAAGACTCATCGGCCTTGAGATAATCACAGGGGCGAACAATCCCATCCAGTCCCCAGTCAATCCAGATGCGCCACTGCTTGGCCAAGTGCCCCATCAAACAACGAACCACTTCAAAAATTACAGATTGCCCCATAATCTCGTGCGCTACAGTCTGTGAACGTCCGCGCACAATATCGGTAGGGATAGTTTTGATTCTTGCGTGCTCTACAGCTGAAAATTTGCGTGCAAACCCAACAAGCGAACGGTCTGGATGCAACAGGTAAGGCTCACCGCTGCGGACCTTTGAATAACCTTTGCAGATGGTCGGTACTGAAGTAACTTCAGGTCCAACAAGAACAGCTTCGAAGTGCGAACCTTTTTTCTTGTCACGCTCTTCTTTTTTAAGCAAGTAGCCAACATCGAGGAAGTGTTCCTCACCAAGATCTTCAAGCACCTCAGCCAAACTCGCAGGCATAGCACGTTCGCCAGCTACAAATGCCAAATTGGGCTCTGGCATTCCTTCACTCACAGCCACACAGAAGAAGCGGTCCCTGCATTCAAGGGCACCGAAGTCATTGCCATTCAAAATCCGCTCGGAGAGCACATAGCCGCGACTACGCAGCGTGTTGCGGATAATCGACATAGTTGGGCTGGTGCGCATTTGTGGGACATTTTCGATAAGGATCATTGCTGGGTTAGATGCGAGAGCTCCATTCAAAAAATAAAACAGCATATGACCAACATCCTGATGATCCTCAGCATTGATCATCGGAGTCTTTGCGCGCCCGGCAAGGCTTATAGCTGTACATGGCAAACCGACAATCAGCAATTCACATTTGGGGACATTTGCTCCAGCAGGATTGAAATTTTCGATCGATCCTTCAAAAATCAGGGAGTCATCTCGCCATAGTTCCGGGTTGTTTTGTAACGACGAGTCAAGGTATCTACCATCGAGCTCAAACGCCATCCGCACATAGGAAGCAATCTTGTGCTTGGCCATCCCATAATGAGCAGCTAAATCCATGACTCCACCGCCATGGAATTGGCTCATGACTCGCATCGGCTCACCATTGGAAATGCGGCTCCGGAATCGTGTAAGACGTTCCAGCAAGTCTTTTGCCACTCTGGCGATTGAGATCGTGATCCTTGTTCCCGTAATCACGACGCGAATAGGATTGTTCGCAAAAACATCCCGAAATTCCTGGGTCGCGATCTCGAGTAACGGCAGGTAAGTATCGTCTGTTCCACGCACTTTCCTGCGGCTAACAGAACCTTGTTTTACATGATGGGATGTATTGATGGGGACCCCGTCAGCATGGACAGTCACCACAAAACTATCTATCTCTCTGTCGTGCCGCATGACGTACTTCATGCAGGGATGAATACCTTCACGCAGCAGTTTATAGCCTTCAATCCAGATACGAGGAACAGTGTTTTTGTTTGTACCTAACTTGGTGTTGATTGTGGTTGTCATTCTGCGCTCCTTGACTATAGATGCAGCATACACAACCAAATAATTAACGTCAACACAAGGAATAATTAAAAGCTAAGGAAAGCTATTGATGAGCGAAAACATCTTTGCTTTTTACACTGTGACGCAATTGCTTTAATTCGGGATTAGTTCCAACCATTTGAATGAATTCCCAATATGGCAGCACGGTTTCGTTATTCGTAAAGACTTTGACGCTTGCCACGATCTCGTTCTTTTTTCGCTTATCAAAGCGAACTACGACATGCATTCGATCACCTTCAACAGACGCACAAGGCCTTGCTTTCTGCAGCGATGCCCACTGTTGAACTAACAGATCGCGAGCAAGCTCTCTGTGGCAAGCAGCATCAATCTGGACAAACCCATCCTTTCCAAGGGGAATGCTCTGGCGCTTGACCAAATGTTCATGTCCGGCACCTCGAAGCGAAGAATGCGACACAAACTGAGCAGAGGCACGGCCAGTTTGGGCGCAATAAAAATAGACGGCATCACAATCAAAGATACTTCCATCTACAGCTTCACTACCAGTCCAGCCCGCAGCTTTCAACAGAGACCTCGCAATGACCTGGTCGATATCAACATCCTCGTCATTGTTATAGTCTCGGTGTGTTGGATCCAGTTCAATGTGCGCCTGAGTCATCTTGATCGCCACCTTGTTTATGTTTATTTGGTATCTAGAAACAATTAGATTTGAAATCCCCCTGGAGTTCAATGCCGTATTGAAAAAAAAGCTGAGCCAGAGGCTCAGCTTTTTCAAACCGGATATCCCTATGAGTAGGGGAGGGGTTAGACCTTCATCGAACGTGCAGACTGCTCTTTGGTCGAACCTTCCTGAGCTCGAGCAACACTGTCGCTGACAGATTGAGTGATCTCTGCGATCTCTGCAGCAGAGGCTCCCAGTTCATCATCGGGCTCAGGCTCAGACTCCATAGTCGCATCTTTGAACACAACGTTTGCAGGCTCAGGATGGAAATTGACTGACGGAATATCCTTCAACTCAACAAACTCAGCATAACTCTTTACCGGGTTCGCATAGCTCAAGAACATAACGCCCTCGTGTTTCAGACTGTTCTTGAGAGTGATATGCCCTTGAGTAAACATCGGGGTATCACGCTTACCTTCATTTCCAACACTGAACAGATCTTTGAGTACCTGGCCGACCGGTTTTCCACCATCGCCCTTCAACATCGGGATCTGTCCGTTTTTATCGAACAGCTTCGCTTTACGGTTGTTGGTCATGGGCATAGAACCGCCACGCAGCAGTTCCATCTTGAATTGAGGTGGCAACGTACCATTGAAGCGATCAAAGAGGCCCTGAATGATTTTTACGAACTTGTCGCCAGACTGGGGCTGATTGAAGACGCGGTTGATGTAAGCCTCTACACTTTCACGCGCGAAGTTGTTAGACGCATTTCCGTTGTGACGAACCAGATCGGCTAACACCATGCTTTTGCTGCTCCCAGTATCGATGAGGCGAACATGAACATGGGGGCGGATCGAGTCGATGTCACTGTCAACGATTAGTTCAGTAACACCTTTTTTCACATCTTCCATCGTTTGACAGAGTCGGGTTTCTTCCTCGGAGTTACCCACCCACTCAACGAATGCACCACACTTCTTGCCATGTTTTGCCGGGATCAGCTGAACGGTCATGAACTTGGAGAAATACATGCCATCGTCGAAACTGCTAGTTCCGGTATGGGTCCAGCCAGCCTTGGCAATCACCATGTCATCTGTTGATTCTGGCTGCTCATAAGCTCGCTCCAGAATCATGATCCCTCCAGCAGGGATGTGACGATTTGTACCGCCATCAGCACGGACATCCAAAGAGGTGCGCGGATAAGAACGACCATCAGCACCTTTATCCTCATAAAGGGCAACCTGGGTCTGCTTACCGGTCAGCATATCAATCCCGATAACGCACATCTCACCATTGATCTCTTCGTACCGTTCAACTTCCAGCGCGATATTGCGAGATTCATTAGACTCACTGGCTAAGGCTACTTCAGCCTCAAGGGTTTCAAAAATGTTCAGTTCCATAACTATGTTCCTGTCTTGATTGAGAGTATGTAACTCTTGCTAGATCACTAAATGTTTATTTACACCTATATAAACTTCATGCAAAGGATTGCACCAGCACATTAGCTTGTCAAGCAAGCATGAGTGAAATGTGAGCTTGCCAGTGTATTCCTGGCAGGAAGGGTGGAGGGGAGGGGAGGGGAGGGGGAGACCTTACTCTAGCTGTTGCTTTGGTAACCTCATACCTTCAGTAGAGCACGAGCTCCCAAAAGTGTTTTGCAAGAGCACTCGATGATTATGGAGAAGCTCTTGCATCAACCAAGCTACACAGTCAGGCCATTCTGACCCGGTGGCCAAAACGAGCATACATGCGCCATGCCTAACCTCATTGTGTGCGACATTCGCCAAGCGCTGACATTTATTCATGAATGCCTAAGTGGTTGGTGGGATCATGGTGGCTGCATGAAAATATGGCCTGGTGAATGTAACGACCGAATAAGGGGTTGCAAGAGACCTAACTGCAAAAACAACAACTCAGGTCAAATGGCTGTAGCCTTCTAATGCAGAAGGCCTCCTAGCAACGCGTGTAGGCACTCGTGCTTGTTTCCGCTACTTACCCATTGGGTAGTGCGCTCTTCATCTGTACAGCGGCACAGATGGACCATTGGCATCAACATTAGATGCACGGCTCTGTTGCGCCACATACGATGGCAACACTTTTGCTTGCATCTAGCATCTGATCAAAATTGGTTAAGGAGGTTTGATTAGATCAAGAACCTGATCAGGTCAGGCAGCGTAAGTGGAAGAAAGGCTTAAGATGGGGCGGTAACTCCGTTCCGTCAGGTCAAGTATATGGCGATCCTGCCTGACGGACAGCCAAGTCAGCTAACTAGCTTGTCGCTATGATGCCCCTCGGCATATTGTCTGATCTGCATGCTTATAGCGACCAGCACGCCCCCTAGGATCCCCCAGTAAATCTGTATTCCACCGATCACGACAACAGCTGCAATCACCATCCCAACGACGAACATTAGTATCCATAGCCATTTAATAAACATATCCGTTTTTCCTCTAAAATGTTGCCCTGCTGGCCTGTTGATCTTCAATGAGCCGACCTGTGATCACCGATTATCCTTTGTCGTGATCACCACCACTCAGATCCAATTTGAGCCAATCAATGGTTACATAAAAGATATGTTTTGACTCACAACTGGTTGATATCAATTGGTCGTCTTATGCCACGATGCAATCCTGCACAAGGAAATTGCAACATGGTAAATTAAATGTTTTTAAAGGGGCATCTAAAAGCTTAATTGCAATGCTTTTTTACAACCAATTATAAACCCCAATTATTTTGGCATTTTTTTACGCTTAGTGATCCATATGACCGCGCTTCTCTGCCAAAACTACATTTGGATCCTACTTGCTTGATCTTCACGTTTTTATTGATTGCGTGCATAAAGCGTCAGTGGACACACACACAAAACGGAGATCCTTTGGATCCAATGGATCTTAAAGCAAAAAATCCTTACGCGCCAGATCTTTACATCTACTTGAGCGAAGTTCGCTTTTTAATGTTTTAGGATCATCTTTCGATCTGTTAGAGATCTGGAAGGACTGAGAGATCAAAGATCTTTAAAGATAAGGCGTTACCAAGACATTGTTTTATAAGGGGTTTATTTTGCCTACACTGGGTGCATGTATTGGTTACACTGGGTGCATGTATTGCTTTAACTGGGTGCATGCATTATCTACACTGGGTGCATGTATTGCTTTAACTGGGTGCATGTATTGGTTATACTGGGTGCATGCATTATCTACACTGGGTGCATGTATTGCTGAATTAACAGCTTATGCACACGATACAAACAGCATTTACACAGCCTTATCAACAGGCAGGAAGTGAATATGGATGTGATCTCGTCCGCAATTTTGGATGAATACCTGAACCGAATGGGCATCAATCAAGCGCTGCACCCCATCATTCGGCCTACTTTGCAGCCGAACCCCAGGGCTGTAGACGCCGTTACTGCGATAATGATGATCAATAGCAGTCTGTCTTATCAGGGGGCAATTGCCGCTCTTTGGAATACATTTGCGTCAATTGGTGGAGTGCTGTTAGATCCTGAAATGGAGAAAGGGGTTCGTAGCCTCAGTGAATTGTATAGCCCATCGTCAACAGGTAAGACACAGCACACTTCCAGCGAAGTAAATCTTCAAGGTGTAAGCCTTGAGCCGGTATCAAAACGCCCAGAAGAACAAGTATTTCAGCCAATCAAAGAGCCTGTAAGTAGACCATTAAATTCATTTCCAGATCATCATTATGATGATCTGGAAGACGATAATTATGGAGACCAGGATGCTGAAACAAACAATGGAACATCGCTATACCCATACATTCCTCCCGCATCAATAGACCTTCACACTGAAATGACGATGCGACGAGGTTTGTTTCGTGTTATGCGAAATCCGACAAAACCGCCAGCGCTAGATAAGACGATAATTCATCATTTATCAATGCCAATTCAGAAATACTATAACGTTATGACTATGTCTGGATCGGCTCTCAATACTGAGTTGGATCTGGTTAATTATCTATGCGTTGTTCACTGGTTTGGACGTATGAGTGAGGACGAATTTGAGCAAATGGTCACTAAGCCTCGGATTATGTCTATGGCTGAATTCTATAAACCGATCCCACCTGATCAGCTACCTGCAGACTGCCATAATATAGGGCGCATTATCGCATCCCTAGAGAGGATCAAGTCGGTAGTCCTGACGTTCTATGCGTCAGCCGAAGAGGCTGAGGGCCGCACCAGAGCCACTAAAGCGATGATGGTTAACCTTTCAGGCACGCTCAAGCTGGAGGACGGGAACATTCACATGTCGCCGACGAGAGAGCTCCGGGGCCTCTATCGCTCAACAACAAAACTACTGCCAGTAAACCGGATTAGCCTTATTCAGCTGACCACTCAATTCTCACGACTATTAGCAATGTGGATCGTCTCTCAGGGTAACCAAGGCAAACTGGACACAGATGGTTGGCGCGTCTTGAACCTGGCCCCATATAAAGCTGAAAAAATACTGCGTGAAATCCATCCGCTCCCGTCGTTAGACCGTCGTTATGACACATCAGCATATGACATGTTGACTAATGCTTTAAAAGAGATGCAAGAAAAAGGTCTGCTACGCTGTTCGCTTGAATATGCAAATTTCAAGAAGGGTGTACCCATTCGTCTGACTGCAAAAAGTACCGTCACATTACTGGGGCACCGATTTGGACATAAACTGACCAAGTTTGAGCAGGCCCAACCAACCCAAGAAGCAATCGTTATTGAGCATGAACCAGTTGGGATGGAGGATGTGTTTGATCTCGAATCAACACCGATATCCAGGAAGCCTGCTAGGGAAGTCCCCACGCAAACAGCAGGATGCGATTCGGAGACTGCGAAACATTTTGCTTCATTGATGTTCCCGAGAGGGATGGACCGAAACTATGTCCGCTGGCTGGAGGACAATAAAAAGGCGGTGGCCGCCATCGTCAAGGCAGTTAAAGCAGCCGCCAAAATCAGCCTCGTCGCCGCACGGCACGAGCTACGTGGAGTAAGGCAGCAACGTTTGACTGTATTTGCTCGGATCCTTGCTTCTACAGGACATCCTCAAGCTGCCTTATTTGAGTCGATTCGCCTCCAGAATCCTCAAGCCGTAGGCTTGGCCTCAAAGCCAAGCAAGGCTTCCACATCTGAAATAGAATCACTTATTCGTGAGATCCCATGTAGAACCACACGACAATCGGCGACGGCTTGGTACAGCCTTCATCATACAAAAATCATGGCCGTCAGAAAGGCGATTCAACGCGATCAGCTGATGTCATTGAAAGTGCTTGGCTCTATAAACCGGCTCGTTTATGAGGCTCGGCTTGTAACTCCGATTCTGGCCGCCAGCGACCCTGGGATGGCGACCTGGTTCCGTTCTCAGTATGAGGTTAGCCGCGAGTCGATCAATGACTACAAGCGTCAGGTGAAAGAAAACGAGGCTTTTGAACGTCGGTCTGCAAAAGGCGGGAAGTAAGTCCCACCCAGCTTCCGGGACAGAACAGATTGAAGATGCGGATCTGTGACATGAGAAGAAGGGGAGGGGATCCTGGCATCAAGAGGCTGTAACTGTCAGGAATAAACACGCAAGCATGCTTTCATGTTTCATGAGCGAATGTCGCATACAAACATGGCATATTTAATTTAAAATCAATCACTTAAATATGAAACAATGGGTCCGGATGCTTTGCAGCTTCCGGACCCATTTTGTTATAGGCCTACAGACGATCACCGGTTAGATATTTTCTGTGCGCTTACACTTTGGATAGTTACTACAAGCAAGGAATGGCCCCCTACTACCTTTTGTCACCTTCATCACCCCGACCTTACAATCTGGGCATTCCCGTGTACCAACAAGCTTAAAACGCATCCCTATGTCGTTCAAACAAGCCATGAATTTCCCGTCTGGCTGCCCCCCATCGCTGTCAACGCGCTGACCACAGTTGAGACCCTGGCAATGGAAATACTCCCCAGTCCCGGTTTTTTTGAGGGCCAGGTAGTTTTCATGACCTACTGCAGCACAAAGGGGGCATTTAGGACCGGACTTGTCTTGAGATAGATCTGGTTGGCCATTGGCGTCGCTTATGAATGTCTTGCAGCTTTTAACGTTGCAAACCCAGAAGTCTTTATCGTGAGTCGTGCTATGACGCTTGACTAAACGCCCCTTGTAACAACGCGGGCATACGTGGTCCGATGTCGTCTGCTGTGGTTTGAAATTTGGGTCTGGCACACCATTGACATCCCCCACGAAGGTCTTGCATTTGTCATCGTTACATACCCAAAAGTCTCTCTCCCATTTTGTACTGTGGCGAGGGACTAATCGTCCTTTTTGGCACCCTGGGCAGACGTGCTCTGATGTGGTTGGCAACGGCTTAAAGTCAAAATTAGGTTTGCCTTCACTACTGCTTGGATCCGCGATTTCCGGAAACATAACCGGACAATTTGGCGTATTGCATGCCCAAAACGGTTTTTGGGATGTTTTACCTATCCTGCGTATCAGGTAACCCTCTTTGCTGTTGGCCTGGCATGTCGGACACTTATAGTCAGATGTTTTTGAAAACAGATTCTGACTGAAATCTGGTGTGCCATCATTATATGCATACCCAGCACCGCAAACCTTATCGCTACAACGAAAACGGATTACTCTGTCTTTAGTTCGACGCACGATCAATGGCTTACCACATTCTTTACAGCCGTAATCACCATTAATCCTTGGTGGGCGACCATTAATCTCGGGAAGGCTGAGACCGCAACTTTCTTTGTTTGAGCACAACCAATAGAACTCACCTTCCTTTTGTTTGCTCTGCATCCTTCTGAGTACAGATTGGCAATGATGACACGTATACGTTGGCCCAGTAGACTTAAACATGGCTGATTCGTTAGCGAACATGTTTAGTTCTGCGCTCAGATCCTTCCATAGGGACGAAATTACAGCGCCAAACTTACTTTGCCCTTTTGCGATCAAGTCTAATTGAGACTCCATCGCACTGGTATAATCAACATCAACAAAGGAAAATGTTGGCTCAAGACTTTTTATTATTTCCATTCCAAGTGGGGTTGCTAGGAATTTACGCTTCTCTATCGCCACATACTTTCGAACAATAATTTTCTTGATAATGCTGGCATAAGTTGAGGGACGGCCAACACCTTTTCGCTCAAGCATTGCGACCAGGGATGCTTCAGTGTATCGCGGCGGTTGAGATGTCTTATGCTGCTCAATATCCAAAGTCTCACATTGATAGGATTGTCCTTGGTTAATGACCGGGAGAGACTGAGCTGCCGCCTTGCTTGCGCTTTCCTCAATGCCATCATCGTCGATAAGTGTCCGCCACCCGGCAAATTTTTGGACATTTCCCTTCGCTTCAAATTCAAGCTGCACGCTATTGAACATAGCGTGACTACGTAGCCGGACGGATGTTCCCTCGTACTCTGCAGCAGACATTTGCGACGCCACCGCTCGTTGCCATATCAGTTCGTAAAGAGCCCGTTGCTTGGGATCTGTAATGGTATTGCCTAGATTTTTGATATGACTTGGGCGGATCGCTTCATGGGCTTCTTGAGCATTTGAACCATTGTCAAAGTGTCGTGGACTTGCTGGAAGCAAGCCGCTAATTCCCTTATCTACTTCATATTGAGAAATCCAGGCCCGGATCTCTTCAATCGCCTCATCGGATAGATTTTTTGAATCCGTTCGATGATAAGTAATCATCCCAGCTTCATATAATTTCTGAGCTAGGCTCATTGTTTCGTCTGACCCAAAACCCAGCTTGGTACTTGCAGCTTGCTGCATTAAGGATGTGGTGAGAGGGGGTGGGGCTGAACGTTTATTTATCTTGGATTTTGTGCTGATAACATCAAATTGTGGATTTGACAGCAAAACCTGACGGATCTGATTCAGCATAGACTGATCAGTCCAGATTACCTTGCTAGATTTTTGCTTTGGGTCCTCTTGGCTTTCCCCCTCATCATCCGCTGCTGAGTTATCTGGATTCAAATTGATATTGAGAGCAGTGGCGAAAGCGCGATAATCCCAATATGCACTCCACTTTACTTGATCCGTTAGGTAATCAGTACGCAGGGCATAATGAGGCGTTGGAGAAAAATTACCAATTTCCAACTCACGCTTAACAATGATGAGAAGGGCCACTGTTTGCACTCGACCTGCAGAGAGCAACATTGTTGAACGCTTATTTAGGGCTTGACTAACTGGGTATCCTACCAATCGGTCAAGCACGACACGGCACTCTTGCGCTGCAACCATTTGCATATCAATGTCACGAGCATTCGCGATTGCCGCTTTGATAGCTGGGGCTGTGATCTCGTTATAAACGACCCGGACATACTGACCGTCTTTAAGATCCAGATAGCGTTTGAGGTGCCAAGCAATTGCCTCCCCCTCACGATCAAGGTCGGTTGCCAAAATTACACGGCTACATCTTGCCGCCTGGCGCTTCAGCTTATTAATTACCTCTCGCCCTCGCTCACTGAGCTCATAACTTGGTTTAAAACCATTCGACACATCAACACCGAGGTCGCGAAGTGGCAATTGAGCAACATGACCAACGGACGCTCCGAAATCAAAATCCTTGTCTCCAAGAATTTCTTTGATTTTTTTGATTTTTGATGGTGACTCGACAATAAACAGATCCATTACAACCTCTTTTGATTAGTGTGTCATGGACGCAGACGTCTTAGATGAAGTTGTTAATTCATGGCTCTGTAATTTAGCCTGAATCGATTTGAGAGCGGCTTTCCCCGGTTTGCCAAATCCAACTAGGGCGATCAAATCCTGTCCTAGAGGACTCACGGTCATGAGATGTAAGTCCACAGGGTTCTTATCGTCCAAAATTGCAGACAGCTCTGATTTACCATTAGATATCGCACGCCACGCCAACTGATTTGCAGGCACAGTTATGATGGAGAGATCGCTGGATGTGACGTCCTTCTCAATGCGAGCTAAGTAATCGAGTTGTTCTGGCAATTCGAGAAATTTCATTGCGCTTTGCAAGGAGATTTTTACCGCCTCCTTAATCACTTTTGATGTTGTAAAGCAAATACTTCCATCCAGTGCGATTGCATGGTTACAACGAGTATCTTCTTTAACAACCAAGTGATGAATATCTCCATCGGTGTTGAACACACCGTCACGCAGCCAAATTATGGAGCCTTTTGGCACAAGGGAGTCTACATGCCGTTTTTCAAACGACTGCAGTTTTTGTGCAAGCGAGTCGTTGAGTTCACTCAAGTTTTTTTTACTTGTCGTTGTCATAACGTCTCCGCATCAGCCCATATATCACAAAATAGCGACTAACTGTCACGACAGCATCGAACCGGAGACCTGTTGCATAGCCTGATTGATCAACTCATTGATGTTTGAATGAGCATCTTCCACAGCAACAGGAAAACCATGATATTCGGCTCGATTCAACGTTATTACAGGCTCATGAAAATCATCCTTCCGCTCACCAATCTCTAACTCCATCAGCCAAGAGTCGCCCTTATCGTGGGGGGCGGAACAATTGGCGATGATGGTAACCTGATTGGTCCCATCACCATGAATTAGCTCATGATAGCTAACAGTAATACTTGAAGGAGCACCATTAACTTTTACTCCACACTCGATATCAACCCCTTCATCATCATCTTTGATGGAACCATTAACCAGCTTTGCAAGCTTTTCCATTCGTGCTGAAACACTGTTTATCTCAACTAAAGTAATCATCGTAATCTCCCCATTTAAGGAATGGCACCCTGATTACAGGGCACCATCATTTCAATTTTATGCAGTCAATGTTTGCGAGGATTGGTTTTGCAGTTGGCGCTGCTTTTCATCGTAATCTCGCAACCATTTTACACCACCAGAACCTGTATAAATTGGGATCCCTGCTTGCACTGCCTCGGACAATACTGCGGCTATTGCAGCTTGTGAGTCTGCTACACGGAACCAAATGTAATTGGCCGTGTCTTTGCCCGGAGCTGTCACATGAGGGGTGATGTTAGCCATGGTTACATTATGCAAATGTGTCTTTGGCAAAACAACCTGGAAACACTTATTTTTTGGCATATAGCTAATGCTGAAGTCGCTAGTTCCACCTTTTTCGTCATCATTACCAAACAGTTTGTTTGTATTTTTATTTTCAAGCAAATAAGCGATTGCTGATGACGCGGTTTGCAGTCTGACTGGGTGGTTGAAAAGAGTTTTAGGTGAAAAATCTTCAGGCATCAGCATAGCTTGATGATATGCACCCGTTACATCACTGTAAGCACATGGCTTGCCTTTCTTCAGCTTCACGCACAGGTCTGCGGCCATGAATAAGTTGCCAGCTAAAATGTAGCGATTCTCTATGCTGAAGGCCCCCTTTTTGATGCTATTGAACTCATCATAGAGAGGATGGAAATCATCAAATCGATCAGCTTTGAAATTTGAGTTGGAATACAGCAGCGCGTCGAGCGATCGAGTTGAAGGCTCATCACCTGGGGAGCAATACGTGATCATCCACATAGAGCTATTCATTTCATGCCCCGGTCGTGGGGGGGTGATTTTTGTGATTACATTTTCGTGTCCACCCAACTCAAACACGCTACCGGGTGCAAGTCGACCGACCAAATTAACAATGTCCTGAATGGCCAAATAATCCTTGGTAAAGCGATTATTTACATCGTTCAGCACGGCCTTCATTTCGGCACCGATGTTGGACATATTGACACTTTCACGGCGGGAAGATTTGTAGTACAGAAACTTGTCTTCCATATACCGTGGAAACTCATTCTCCATCAGTTTATGAATACCATGAAGAGGCTGCTCCAGTTCCGCATCCTTGGAACGACCATCCATCATCAACGACTTCATACCAGCGTCGATCAAGGTCATAACTTGCGAGCTGTTGAGTTGAACTAATGGTTGCTTATATTGCAATTTAGCCAGATAGATGGGGCGATCGAACTCGGAGGTATAGTTTGCCTGCTCGGTGCCCATAATCAGCTCTCTGTAAAGCTCTACAGCTTGCCAGTCGTAACGGGATCCTTTACGTGGCGAAAGGCCCTGGAGCTCCATTTCGTTCAACGCTGATTTGTACATGAGATCCAGGTCCGCGTAGATAGCTTCTTGTTCCTCAGTTGACAGCATGATCAAGCGCCCGGAGAAACGACGACTCAAACTATCAATAGTGCTTGTACGGACCTCATTTGACTCACCATATTCGCCCATGTCTTTTGCAGTAAAGTTCAGGGCTTTAATGAGGTCTGGTCGAGATTCTAAGTAACTATGAACAACCCGATCACCCAGTGGGTTGAGCAAATCGAACTTAGTGTCTAATTTGGCAAAAGAATCTCGATTGGCTGATGTCTGGGAAGACATCTTACCCAGGTTGTAATTTAGTGAGGCTGCAGTCCGGTATTCTGCGGGAATGCCTGCGCAATTGAATCGGATCTCCGGGTTATTCATTTGGCCACGGCGCCAAACACGTCCAAAAACTTGCATCAATGCAATGACACTTGTCGGTGGCTCAGCCAGCATAAGTAGTCGCTGGTTCTGGTCTTCGAACGTCTCACTCGAGTGCATACTTAAACCAGTTGCACCAGAGTTCGTGATTAACAAAGCATCCAAATCTCCAGCATTGAATGCTCTGACTAATTCGATGTTGTTATTGCAAGAGATCGAACGATTATTCTTCAACTGCAGTTTTGCAGAATCTCGGGAGTAAAAGTTAAATCCACCAGCAACATCCTCAGTCAGGCCAAATTTGCGTCCAGACAGTTCACCGGCAAACACACCTTTCTTCTCGAGCGAGTGACGAATTGTGTCCAGAGGAGAGAAGGGCAGATCTGGAAAACTATCGATCAGTGCTCGTACTTCAAGTAAAGCGTTATTAAATTGCTGCAGCTCTGTCTTATCGGTGAAGAGTGTGAGAGCACTTACTTTGACTTTGGTCCCATCAGCCAAAGTTCTATTCATCACTAGAGTGTTGTCCAGCATGCGATGAAGTGCATCCCGAAACATCGGCATGTTGACCTCATTCGGGTTGTAGTCGATCTCGGAATCGTCATCATCATCGATATCGTCCCGATTTGTGATCAACTGTTTCAGAAGGGTTTCCCCAGTCTGCCCCATGTAAATCACTGGTTTTTGACCATTTCGAACTGCATCGATAGCGTCACGCGCAACAGAATCTGCGTTAACAGCAAGAACGAATTGACGACAGATATTCTGCAGAACAGAACCAATACCGGTGCTTTGCAAGCCCAGGGATTTTGTACCCCTCACGCTCACACCTTTGAGCGTGGAGCTTACAGCTTGTTGAGTTGTATTGGCCTGCTGCTGCTGGGCATTAAGCAACTGCTGATTGAACGTATCGCGCTTGACATCAACATCCTGCAACAAGCGGTTTACGGTCATCATAATGCCAGAGAAGCGGTCATTAAGGTCCCGGTTGCGCTCTTGATCATCGCTGACCTTCATTGTGCGTTGCATGGTAGACAAGTCGTTGTTACGCACTGTCATCGCACCGTCAGATACCAAATTCGCAGCCATTACTTCTTGTAGATGCTCACCACCACGCCGGAGAGTTTTTGATAGCTCATCAATGTTCATGCTGCGGGGGAAAATTTCTTTGTAGAGAGTCAGCTTCTTCTCGTTAGCTGCAAATGTTGCAGAGGAAAAGACAGATGAAATAGAGCGCTCTAACATGAGGCGCATATTGGCCCCCATGTTGGATGTTAATCCAGATGCTTCGTGGCTCTCATCTGAAATGATCACTGATTGCTTAGCCATTTCCATCAACCAATCGATCCGTGGGCTTGGTTTTTGGTTCACATATCGCTTGGGCATCATCCAATGACCCTGAGGGTCGTAAAAGCCTTTCTGGCGAAGCCCCTCAGTCGAATAACGGTTAATTTGGGTGTACGTGAACATCATGCAGTTTGCATACTCGGGGAACTTCCCTTGCTTGATATGCATGTTGTTCATTTTTTCTGTACCGCTGTACAGAACATTGCCAGTGGCGTCCTGAATTTCAGCTCCGTCGTTCACTACATACGGCACCAATGCGTCTTTACCTACATCAGCCTCGATATCACGAACATCACGCCAGAAATCATTAAACAGGTCGTCATTTTTCGTGACAAACATCACTTTGAGTTGGTTCAGATGGAAGTACCGGGCCATTGCAGCAAGGACTCGGCCTTTCCCCACACCAGTAGCATCCCCAATAATGAACGGCTTATTGTTTTCGTGACGCCATATGGCCATAGCGATCGCATCTTTTTGCTCTGGGGCAAAGAAGCGATTGACCTGTTCCAGGCTGTAATTCAGCTTTTTCGCCAAATTATCTTCAACAGTGATCAGCTTGATTTTGCGCTCACCATTTTCGTCTTCAATCACCTCACGATTAACAGGATCTGCCTGGTAACGCATGAATGCGATTTGCTGTGGGTACTGGAGATTAATAGGGACTAATGAGGTAGGGTCGCCAACTTTGGCCATAGGGACATAGCGAGACTGGTACTCATTCATCTGTATGTCGCTATGAGTATCTTTCATCCTCGCCAAGGAGTCTTCAACACTCGACAGTTCACCATCCAACATCGCCGCAGCATCAGGGTCGTAAATTTTGAGTTGAGCAAGTGACATCCGCTGCATCATGGCAGCAATAGATTCACACACCGGGAGGCGCTGTGGTGCAGAAGTAGGGTCAGGCAAAAGATTGCGCCCAGCGATAATCAACATTCTGGTCGCTGCTTCAGCTCGGCCACGATAAGCCAAAGCGTTTACGTCGAAGGCATCAACTACATTGAAGTTTGTATACACCCAGGACAGAAAATCGTGTGATTGAGTCGTATCGCCATCATTCAGATCGTTATCTGCTGCCAGGGTAACGATACCTACACCACTTTCACGTAGTGAGTTCAAGTGATCCATTGCTCGCAAATGGGATGCGTAATGAACTGGTGTCCCGAAAAGGCTGACGGATTGACTTAGTCTTCCTCCAGTGAAATGGCCAAGCAGAAAATCACTACTATGGCTCTGGATCTGGCTATTCTGAGACGCTTCATGCAGCGTTTGCACGCTTGCCTTTTTGTGGCCGAGAGTTTTCTCAATCTCGTACTCCAGCTGAATCCCGCTCTCTTCATCATAGGTGTTGACGCGGAGCTTCATGCCGCTGCTATCGCCGAGTGGCAATGCAAGCAGCGCTGAGTTATTTCGAGCAGAGGCCAGCAACACTGTTTTGTGTGAGCTAGTCATGAATTTGCTAGCCACGAGGGATGCTATTGGGTGCAAGTCATCATCGAGTGCTGTTGGTCTACGGTCATATAGTGACTGAGCGGCCTGGATCAGCGAGGGCTGAATGGACCCAGCATTGGCCGCTTCATTAAACAGCGCTCGGTTTGTGCCGTTATGTACTGCGTTGGTATAGACATCAAGCAGCATGTCTTGAGGGAAGTCATGATTTGCAGGAACTTGCCCATCCAGAGCATAGGCAAGTGATTGTTCAATCATTGCCATATCCAGGTTGATGCCGTTCTTGGCAGCCTGCACAAGGCCTTCTGCACAAGCGGAAAACTTGGATATGCTTGGGACTCCATCGCTCATTCCCCGCAAGAATCGAGGGTCATCCCCTTCTGCAGGCTCGACTTCAATTTGATTGTCATCACGTTCAATGAACCGGCCTTCAACAGTTTGGTAGACTCGCTGCCCGTCCAAATTAAAACCAATAAGGTTTTTCTGCGAAAGCTGAGTTGTGAGCTGAGTTACGTTCTGAAAGGCTGCGGGGGAGGGGGCTGGCTCATTGGCTCCATTTTCATCCGATCCAGATTGTTGAGCCTTGAGTTCTGCAGCATCAGCGGCCAACTGCGATGAGTCTCGTAGTTGATTTTGATGTTTGCTCACATGAGTGACAATGATACTTGATAGCTGCTCAATGCTCATTTCCTGCACCACCATCTGAGGGAAGCGGTGTAGAAACTCTTTTTGCTTCAGTCCGGCGATAGAGCCGTCGTCCTTACTGTAATGACTGGTAAACCAGTATCCCTCTTGAGCAAGAGGGCGGAAATGCAACTCACTGAGTTGTTTTGCGTACTGGGAGTTTGCACCCGCATTCTCCCCAACCATCAACAAGATTAGCTTGCCACTATTCAGACGGTGCGGACATAGATGCAGTCCGTGCTTCTCAAGGTTAATCCACTTCATCACTGTACCCCAGCTAGCGGTGTCAAATATGTTTTAATAGTATCATATAAGCATCTGCGGGCAAGACTGCATGGTACTTTGGGCGCGTAAAAGTGTTGCGGCAGCAGGTGGTTACCACGGATGACCGACGATCATACTGGGCTCAAAAACCACCCCGTTCGGATGTGGCAAAAACAACTTTATTCCTTGTGTTGACAGATGTTTGTCGTTGTTTCATTATGTTGACAATAAATTGGATGGGAATGGTACTGAAAATGAATAGTTGGCGTGTGGAATCAGAAACTCTCCGTTCAAAAGGATTGAACGTTAAAAAAGCATCTCGCTTAGCAGACCTTCATGCTCGCCGACAATTGACTGATGGACAGTTTTTCACTCCACTCTGGGTTTCAAAATTGATTTGGTCATGGATTGACACAATAAAAGACACCGCACAAGACTCGGTGAGCCGCCAGATGTTTTCCGTCATGGATAACAGCGTTGGCTCTGGTCGTCTGCTCGCCTATGCTGACCCTTCACAGTATCAGTTGTTTGGGTTGGATATTGATCCTGCCTGCATCGCTGCGCTTAATGCTGATGCTGCTGTGGCCAAGATTAATGCGCAATTTCTCACAGGTTCAATGGCTGATCTGCATGCAAGCGGAATTGACTTTGCCACAATTAACCCAGCATTCTCGCTAACCCTGTCATCTCCATTCCTCACCCCTGGTGTAACGACCAGATATGGCCTGCATGGAGCCAACACATCAGCAACAAGTGATGAATATGCGATTGAGCAAGCCATGAAGGCCGCAAATTTAGTCTTTGCCATCCTGCCTGTATCTTCTCGAGATTTTTTAATGACGCATTGGCCAGCACAAATGGTGGCTGAGATATTGTTGCCTGCAGACACGTTCAAAGACGAAGGGGCCAATGTAAGCACCAGTATCTTCATCCTGGATAGCCAGCGCACTCGCGACGATGACGATGCGCCTCAGCGCCTGAAGGTTAGTAAAAATGGTGAAATGAGCGGTGTACTTGTTCTTCCACAGTTAAGACTGAAGCGGCGGGGGCAAGAACCATCATTTTATTTCAAAGACGATACTTCAAGCTGTCCCAAGATCACTCTACCGGTTACTGGGGATACTCGAGTCGGCATCCATCATCATAACCGCAATATCGTTTTGCGCTTTTTTTGTGGCCTGACAGAGGCGCGAGTGATGAATGCAATCTTACGAGAAAAACTCGATCGTTCAATTGCCCATCGCTACCCGAAAGGGATCAAGTATGAAGGGCAAGGGCGTCTTATGATTGATCTGTATCTGCTTCAAAAAGACCCCTATGGAGCACTCGAAGACACGATGGCGATTATCCGTAATGCTGGCGGCACCCCAGACGTCAGCATGACTTTCGCCAGATTCTTTAAACGCTGTGTAAAGGAGCATTCTCAGGCAAATCTCCCCTTCTCTCGTGTCGCTCTGATTCAAAATGCAATACCTCAAACTGTGACTGCTCGCAGTTTTGGATTACTCCGCCAAGGCTCTGTAACCGCTAGTTACTTTAAGGGCGAGTCGTTGTCATATCGCTATGAAGATGGCAACCACTATGTTTTCAAAAATAATGTTGAACAACTCTTTCATGCGGAAGCGTTCGCTCGCACATTCATCAACACTGACCCTGAGCACGCACCAGCTTTTGAATGGGAAAAGCTGTTCCAGGCCAAACCAAATCGGGGGCGTGGTGTACACAAGCAGACCAAGGTTCCGCTTTGGAGTTACCAGCAAGATGATCTCCAAGAAATTCTTTCGCATCCTACCGGTTGTATTGTTGGTTGGGGGATGGGGGTTGGGAAAGCCAGATTGGCGATCGCTCTAGCGCTGGCTGGTGGGCAGCATAACTTGATTGTGGTTGAGCCTGGTTTAATCCCAGAAATGAAACGAGAGCTTGCCAAAATTGGGTTGGATGCTGACGTTTGGCAACACATTCAGCGCCAAGACCAATTACGAGACCTTCGGACAGTAAACCTGATCAGTGTCGCGTTATTACGGAGCGTGTTGCCGGACCACAAAAGCAAGACATTCGCTAAAGCCCTTCGCCGTCACCTGCATACTGTTGTGGTTGACGAAGGTTCAATGCTTTGCAACGGATACAGTAAACAAACATCTGCAATCAAGGCATTGTCACCACGCAAGCTCTATGTGCTAGATGGCACACCGATCCGTAACTATCCGAGAGATATTTTGCCTCTGGTACAACTCAGCCATGGCCATCGAGCTCACCACCCATATCAGCAGCATGGTACGTATTTGGAACCGCGACTCATTAACAGTATGGAGCTAGCTCGTCGTGGCATTGATGCGTTTGTGGAAGATTTTGTCGTATTTGAATGGGTTACAGCTGAGTTTGCCGATGGGTTACGGAAAGGGGCCAAACGTGAGATCCCGGTGATCAAAGATCTGGCTAAATTTCGCGACTGGTTAACCCCTCTCATTAAACGTCGCGTCCGCAATGAACCTGATTGCATCGCCTTTGCTGGTTGCAAGGATCCTATTTATCATCCGATTTCCAATGTCTCTTGGGATCCTGACCATCTTCGTCATTATTTGCAAGTCAGCCTGACCTTTGCCGATTGGTATACACAAAATCGACTTCAGTTACTTGCAGGGGAGAAGGGGGGGAGCCTGATCACCGTGCTGGCTCGACTGGAGGCATGTAATGCAGCGGTAAATGTGCCTTTCGTCGCACGAGAGAACAGCATGGCTGTTTACTCTCCGCTGACATCAAAGATGCGCTGGACGCTGGACCGAATCTCTAGCCTGGTTGCCAAAGGACATAAAATTATTGTTTATACAAAATATCCAGCGGTCACAGAGCGTCTTCAGGGGGAATTGAATGCTCGTCACATCCCATCAGTGCTCTTCCATGGGGGGATTAGCGTTAGAGAGCGGACTGACTCCTTAGATAGCGAATTTCGCTTCGGGCCTAGTCCTGTCTTGTTGGCTACCTCTGGCGTTACTCAACGCGGGCTGAACATCGAACAAGCTGACTACATATTGCAATATGATCGCGACTGGAGCGGCGCAAAGGAAGAGCAAATGATCCAACGGACTACGCGTCCGGGGCAAAAAAAACAAGTCCAGGTTGAGCGTATACATCTGGCTGGCAGTATTGATGACTACATTGGACAAATGGCCGATTTTAAAACATCAACAGCCAATGCTGGTCTCGATTATGGCGATGGCATGAGCAATGCTGATGAGTTCTTACATATGGATACGATCCTTGAGGAATTTTGCGAATCTGTTTACAAGCTTAGCAGTCAGCGGCTATTGAAGGTGATTTGATGGATGAATGGTGATCAACCGCCACCATTCTATCCGTAATCTTGTTGTTATTTATTCCTTATGTTGACATTTATTGGGGTGGCTGTTATCTTCAGTTCCATTATGGATCTAGGAGGATTCGCCATGAATGCAGCCACCCCCATCAATCAAATCATCCCATCGAAAGAGCGGTCACCCCAAGCCATCGCCGTTGCCACCGAGTGGGCTGCTGAATTCACCAGGATGGGAATGTACGCAATTAAGGCGCAATCTATCTGCGATCGTGTTTCGCCGTGCTTCATGGCTGGGTGGGCTAAATTTCATAGCAATGTAGAAGTCATTGACTCTTGGCAATTGTTTAAGGGCGGAGCTGCTCACAGTTTTTTGATTGAACGAGTGCTACAGGTAACAGATAAAGAGATCGTCAGAATAAATGAGAAGTACGGTCATATTTATGAAGTGACAAGAATGGAATTTCACAAAGTTGCATGCTTGCTTGAAAGGCTAACAAAAGAAATTGATGTTGTTCAATCAATGGGGCTTGCCATGATGATAGTGGCGGAGTCTACTCCAAGCGAAATGGAACAAATATTTTCCATTGCAATCGCGAACGACCTTTCGGCCCTAGACAACCATCGAATTCACAATTTTATTGCCTATGAAGAGCGCAACAAGGTTTTATTGGCCATTCGTCGATACATCTCGTTAGATGATCAAGTCCGAGAAAAAATGTTGGAGCTTCACTCTCTGACTGAGAGTAAAAACATGGAAGGAAACCTCCAATGGTTTTCATTTGCTATTGAGCATGCATTTTATCCTGAAAAAATCAAAGAGTTGATTGAAGAGGCCAGTGATGCCACCCCATTGCATATTGTCTCAAAGCTTAAAGAAGGTCTTCAAGATAAGTTCAAGTCTAAAATATCTCAAGCCGGTCAAGAGCAAGGAAAGCCGGTTAGAATTGAATTTAAACTCTGGAATAATCCTGCAAGCAAAGAAATAAAAAACCTTCATCGGCTGATTGAGTGCGCTTACCTGATTATGGGGGAGCATAACCCTAATCAGCATTTGCTTCAGTTCCTGAGTGCTGCTGATGACTCAGCTGGAACAAACATCAAAGGGAGTAATGGACAGTCCGTTAGAGTGTTCAAAGAAGTGGTTAAAACAACTTTGAGTGCAGATTCAGTAGATAAATTGCTTGCACTACTTGATGCCCCCAGTGATCTGCTGGTGGATATGGTCCGTGACCATGCAAGACCTTCGGTTTAAAGGGGATATGAGATGAGCAACGCAAACACATTCACCTCACTTCGTCGAAACAGTCATCTTCGCTTGAGTGAAATTGATTATCCGGAAAACCCGTTTGAGCGAAACCCGAATGCCCAGGCTGCGGCAAAGCAATGGGCTGATAACTACATAGCGGGCATGCGGTATGCCCTTGAAGTCAATAAGCTTAGTCGTAAAATTATGCCAGCTTTCCGCTCCAATGTAACATTGGTAAGTGAGCCGCATATTATTTCAATGAATGCCTTGATTTCATTTTTGGGTGAATGCATTGATAATGTTGTGATCAAAACGACTGCAGAGCTTAACGTTCGGTATGGTGATTTTATTTTACACGATCCGAGTGCAATTTCATCATTGGCAAAAGTGTCTGATGAAATAGCGATACTCCCTCGATTTACAGTATCTGTTCGACATTATCACTTATTGGACGATGACAGCCGAGCATTGCTAAAAAAAGCGTTATTTGATAACGATTATGATGCGTTCAAAAATCAGTATCCCATTCTTGGCAGTAGAGATGCGATTAAGCCCGCCATGGATGCTCTTCGTCGCTATTTTGAATTGACCCCTGAGCTAATTTCTGAATTCAAAGAACACATCTTCGGGTATCGTGATGGGACTATTGGTGAATGGGTTTTTGGATTTCATCACTTTATGCTGGCGCATGTCTTTTTTCCTGAAAAGATTAAGGCTGCGCTTGATGATGTCAAAGCTAATGGTGCAATTCTGGCAGCAGAAAAGTTCAAGAGTGAGCTGCGAAATGTTTTTTTTCATGGTCTGGATAATCGAGCTTATGAGCAAGACAAGCCAGTAAAACTTTCATTCCGAATCGTTAATGGTGGGCCTAAAGAGCAGATCTCTGCTTTCGAAAAGATTGTCAGATTAGCTTATAGACTCATGGAAGAAGGCAACCCAGAAGCTCATTTGACCGAGTTTTTGAATGATGAGGTAGCAGCCGCGACCTTTAAAGGAAGCAATGGACAGTCAATTCGAGTATATCAATCGCATCTTACAACCACAGTAAGGGCCGACACTGCCGATAAGATGATGGCTCTCATTGATGTCCCTGATGCTGAGCTAGCGAGACTGATTGAAGCTATGGTAAATCGCTGATCTAATACAGCAATATTGCGTGGCGAAAACGAGCGAGAGGTATTCATGTCCACCGGGGATACACAGATACATGCACCGTCAAGCGAGGGCCTGGGCGAATACCTTGGCAGGGTGCAATCGGCTATTGAGTCACACGTGTCTTCTGCATGGGTGAGATTTGAGATCGCCAATATAACTGGGAACGCCACCCCTAATGCGGGTGGCCATCTCTATCTGGAGTTGATAGAAAAAGATTCTAACGGGAAAAGCATTGCCAAAGCTCGTGCAGCTCTTTGGGGCGGGAAGAGGGTGATGCTCCAACGGTTTTACAATGAAACAGGATTACAGCTGGCCATTGGTATGTCTGTGCTTGGAAAGCTTTCTTGCAACTTCAAACCTGAGTTTGGGTTGACACTCATTCTGGAGCAATTAGACCCCAGCTTCACCCTGGGTGAGGCTGAAAGAAGACTGCGTGAACTCCGGTTGCAGCTTGAGCAGCGTGGGTTGCTCACATTGAATCGATCGCTAATTCCACCGTCAGACTTCAAACATGTGGCGGTGATATCTCCTGATAACGCGGCGGGCCTTGGTGATTTTAATACTGTTGCAGATCGGTTAGCAAAGCATCGGCTGTGTGAGTTTCATTACTTTCCAGCCGTATTCCAAGGATCCAACCTTTATCCTTCCATGAAGGCTGCATTCATATCTGCGTTTGAGCTTCACAATCAGCTATTAGCCAGCGGTGAAAAGCTTGATGCCTTAGTTGTTATACGGGGTGGAGGAGATGCGAATGGACTTAATGAGCTCAACAGGTTTGATGTTGCCAATTTAGCCAGCAAGTTTCCGGTGCCGGTACTGGTAGGGATAGGACATGACCGGGATAACACAATCTTAGACGAGCTTGCTTGCGTAAGATGCCCGACCCCAAGCTTGGCTGCAGCTCACATCAGCGATGTCATTATCTCTACAGCGCAAGCTGCAGCCACTGCACACCATTTGACAGCTCAGCAGTCAAAATCATTACATATCCAGGCTGAGCAGCATTTAGTGAGCGTACAGCATATGATAGCTGCATGCAGGACAGGTTTACTCAATAAAGTGCAGCAACAGCTGATGGCATCGAGATACGCATTTGAAACGCAAGCATCGAAAATTTGTCAACAGCAAGGTCAGCAACTAAGCCACTGTGGCGACGTGATACATCAACAGGCCATTACAATCACAGAGCAAGCTTGCCAGGCACTGATCCGTAGCCGAGAACTAATGCCGAGTATAGCAATGCAGCCACTTCAGCAAGGGATTGTAATGCTACGTCATCAAGCCCAAGAGTTATTAATTAACAACCCCTTGGCAATCTTGGCCAGAGGGTATGCTTTTGTGCAGGACTCTAGTGGAGTGCTGGTTACAAGCCCGGAGCAAGTCAATTCAAACGATGAAATTCACATCCTAGTTAAGGATGGGACCATTAATGCCAAAGTTATGTTGCAGGAGGTAGTTAATGAATGAATCAAAACCAAAACAACAGGCAGCTGATCTGATCAGCGAATGCATTGCTGAACTCGGCCAACTGATTAATGATATGGCTGCAACGGATACCGTTGCTGATGCTGAGGCGAAACTCTGCGTAGCTATCAACAATCTCCACCAGGCTCGTTTCTCACTTCCTGGCATGACCTACGCTCAAGCGACTGAAATTCTCAACAAAAACTTGGAGGAACTACAGTCAATGAATGGCAATAAAATGCCAGACATTGACCGCATCATTCCCTTGGTTAGCGAATCTAGCCAGGTGATGACTTTCATGCAATCTCGCATTGACAATGTCAGTAACTATTTGGCTGAAAAGGATTGATATAACAATGCCAATTGATGCCGAGAACAAACACTTTGCAATTGCAATCTTTTTGCATTGTCCGTAACGCGCTTTGGCGTTATCATTGCCTTGCAATGACCAACCACACATTGCAAGCCAATTTAAGAGAGAATCTATATGATCACTGTTAAGTACGTTGTAACCGATTCCAAGGGGAATGAAGTGGGCACATTTACTGATGCTAATGAGGCCGACGCGCACGATAAAAAAATTGCCGCCATGGAAAAAATCATGGCAGTAATTTCCACTATTCCTGCAATGGCAGCTCTGGATGAGCGCATGCAGGAAGACATTGCGATGGCATTGGTTGACCGGAAAGAGGATGTCGAAAAGGCATTGGCCGCATGCACCGGAAAAAAACCGCGCAAACCGCGCAAACCCCGCGAAGTGCCTGTGGCAGCCCCCGCTGTTGAACCCCCTGGAGCAAGTGGGAAACCATCATCAAGTGACGCAGGCCCTAATGGTAATGAGCCTGCCTTGGCTCCGGTCTCATAGCGTATAGGCTGCGCTCTAGTCCATGCATCTATAAGGCGGGCCTCAAGGCTCGCCTTGGCGGGGGATACAGTAATGGAATTATTGTCTGATGATTTATTTAAGGCGAGGGAGCCCTTAGTTCCAGGGGTTGATGCGCCACTCTACGTCTTTGAGCTGAATCAGCAAAACAAATCCGTAATTGTTGTTCAAACTGACATACCTTATGAAGGTTTTTTTGACGACGGATTCATTCAGTTTTTATATAAAATAACTCGGGCTCAATTACCACAAAATAGAGTTTCCGATAGAATGCTTTGCTATTCCATTGAAACTCAAGCGTGGTATTGCTATCACATATCGTCAAGTGGTTGCATTGAACCATGCAGACGACATTACCAGGTCATGCCAAATAATGTTTCTGTTGCCGTTGATTTAGCTCTTAATTGTCATGAGCACACACCGGCATCTGTAACCATAATGCAGTGATCTGATTTTTGTTCAATGGAAGGGACTCCATTTTCGTTTAACTCCGGTCGGCACGACTGCAATCCTCGTGGATCTTTCTCAAATCATGACATATATTGACAGACTTGAAACATTGCTCACAGCAATGCTAATTGCTGCCGAACAAGCTCGATTAAACCAGGCAGAGACATGGTCTGATACTGCCAAGCGAAATTTTATTCTAAACTGGCTACGTAAGCGCACTCGTTCGCGTCGATTTGGAATCGCTCTTTCTGAAGTCATGTTGACCTATGAAAAGCTACTTGTTAACGATCGAAATGGCTCTTCAGCCACCAAGTTATTTGATCGGATTTATCAGGGAATCGCACACTACCGTGATTTAACTGCAACGCACCCCCATACAACCCGTTATGATGTCACCATGGCCTTACAGGCAATTGAAGCATCTGGCTTTCATGTTATGCAAGGTGAATGGAAGGAGCCCGAGGATGGCCATGAGCTGTTGTTTATGCCTAATGCTGACTGGCAAGAGTCCTTCAGTCATCCTCCTAGTCCCTCTCAAGACTTCGAGTCTAGCAAATCTGCGCTCATGATTGAGGATTGCGGTTTTTATTCTTGTATTCCGGAGCCCGCGCTTGTTGAAACCTTTTACCAACATGGTATCGTCTTGATGCGTGGTACTGAACAGGCTAATGTTAGGTTGAGTGACAAGGTTGTCTTGTGTGGTTACTTGATGCGGAATATCAATATTAATGACACAAGTAACCTGCAGTATTTACTTCCAACCGATTTAGCTCTCATGACTAAATACGTGACACTTAGTGAGTGTTGGTAACATACTTGACATCGGGATACTATGAAAAAGCAACTACCCCAACCAATTAAGGTTGTCTCTCAGTCAGCTGATGAATATGAAAGCCGTTTTAAAAGAGCAAAATCTGAGGATACTCTTGATGTGATGTACAAAGGAGCTTGCAATAACGCGAAGCTCAACTTTTCAGATAAAGAGCTAACTCAAGAGTTGATAAATATAGAAGTCGCACTAGATCGCTGCCAGCAAGCTTTTGATACAACCCAGATCGGGATCAAACGTAAAATTGACCACCAGATAAAACAAAAACCGGAATCATCTCAATATAACCCTGCCGAAGAAATGCGAAAAATGTTATCCAGCATGTAACAATACCGTGTTGCTTGCTCAATCAGCCCTGGACATATCTCTATGAACTTTAAATTCCATCACTCTGTGCTCCTTGGGGCGCTACTGATGGCCGGATGTAGTTCCTCTCAGCACTCATCAATTAAAAAGGATGAAGTACAGCGCATTGAAGATGCTATGCAAGCCAGAGATGAAGGCTGGTTAAATGATAGAGCGCTAATTTATAAAGCCAGCTCAAAATCTGATGAGCAATTTGTAGCCGCATTACTCAGTGCGTGGCAATCAGCCCAACAATCCCCTAAACAAGGTTTAGCAGACCTTAAGCTGCTTGACCCTACCAGCACCTCCATACCTGCAAAACAACTTTACTACCTGACTTATGCGGAAATCTCACTTGCGAGTCGTGATCCAATATCAGCATCGCGCAGCATCTTAAGTGCTAGTGAAATCACTGATGCTGAACAACGGGGGAGGTTGCAGTTAAGAGCATGGCAATTGTTGCTGGCTACGCCGCTGGAAACGTTACGTGCAGCAGCTGTTCAGTATAAAGGATCTTCATTTGAAGGCTGGCTGAAGCTTTCTCAGTGGCAGCAACAGGTAGACCTGTCAGGAGTCTACGATGTGTCATCTCTTACCAGCTGGTTGCAGGCTAACCCTGAACATCCGGCTTGGCAGTATTGGCGACCACAGGGGACCGCGATATTTGAGGTGCAGTTGCAACCACAAGAGGCAAACTCGACAGTCCAGGTTGGTGAGCATTCATCTCTCGATTATCAATTAGGCGAGCTGTCAAATCCTGAAGCTATCTTTGTCCTGCTGCCACTAAGCGGCCAATATTCAGCTATGGCAAGCGCAGTAAAATCAGGAATTGAAGCTGCATTGGGCTCTGCTGCGCAATTGACCTTTATTGACACCAACATGATGGCTCCTAGCCAAGTTGCTGCGACCTTACCGCCTGGTAGCACGATTATCGGACCATTGCTCAAACCTGATGTGGCTGCTTTTGCACAAGCAGGTTCTAGTCCTCGTATATGGCTTGCTCTGAATCACATCGATCATAGTCAGCAATCTAACACCTATTTTATGGGGCTAGATCCAGCGGATGAGATTTCACAGATCGTTGGGCAGATGATTGCGCAACACCATAACAAGGTCTTGCTGTTGCTTCCTGACACCGCCAACGGACATCGTTATCATGATTTGTTCATGCAGGCTGTGAGTCAACGTAGCACAGACCTAGCTGTGACAGTGGAGTGGCTACAGCAAGACGATTCGGATCCATCCCGGTTATTAGCGATCATCGATCCCGATCGCCGTCGACAGCAAATGATGATAACTGGCCAGCCACCCTCAGACCCATTGCCAAGCCTGTTTGACGCTATCTTCGTGGATGGTAGTGCTAGTGATGTCACTCGCATACATGATTTCATCACGCTTTATGTTGACCCTCGAGTTCAAGGTCCAATCTTTTATCTCGGCAGCAAAGCGAATGAAAGTAGCCAGATCCCACCCTGGGATGATGTGCTCACACTCACAACGCCCATTTTGACCAAGGCTAAAGCGAACATTTACCAACAAGCTGTTCAGTTACTGCCATCACCGAATGCTGATCAACTACGATTGTTCGCTCTTGGCTATGATGCCGGGGTCTTGCTACCACAGCTTTCCAGCCCTGACAGCACCGCTTCGCATCCATCACAACATGATGGTGCATCCGGTACTCTTACCATCAATGCTGATGGCACAATCAATCGCGAGCTAAGCTGGGATCAGTAATCGTCAAATTTATTTCATGTGTTGACACATAGAGCGCCCCCTGTTACCTTTATTTTAATGGTACTTTTTAAGCGTTGGTGTGAATCATGAAAGTTAATCCATACAATCGGTCCCTTCTTATCATGGGATATCTCTTGAAAGTTGGGGCCGCAAGTGTGACTGACATATCGGAAAAACTTGGTTTCCGGCGCACTACCGTTGCCTCTTCCATTCTCGTTATTAACGAGCAGTGGCCAGATGTTTGCATTAGCAAAGATCACTTCAAGTATTCACTGACATCCTTCCCTCAGTGGTTATCTAAAGACGGTGTTATCAAATTCACCGACGACTTCATAGAACAGTTAGCCCAGATTGAACATGAGGAGACCCAGCAGGTCCTTGTGGAGCGCCAGCGAGTTTTGCAGGAAAAAGGGTTTTTGCCCACAAGGCAAAAATTGAAAATTTAAGGGGGCAGGATGGCACGATATTCAGCTGAACAAATTGGATTCATAAAAGATCGCTCTCGCGTCGTCGTAGGTAACTGCAAAGCTGGGTCTGGCAAAACAACTGTGCTTCGAGGGTATGCGAAACATAATCCTCAAGAACGGATCCTCTACTTGGTCTTCGGTCGTGCCAATCGTGATGAAGCTATTCGCAAGTTCCCTGACAACACAACAGTCCTTACATGTAATCAGCTTGCGTTCCAGTATTGTGGCCACGAGATACAACATAAGCTGAGTGCCAGCTTGCGTTTACGTGACATCAAAGACTTTCTTGGCATCGGTGACTGGGGCGTTGTGAAAAAGGTCATGGAGGGCGTGCAGGCATTTATGGCCTCCGCTGATGATGCGCCATCTGATCAACACTGTGATGGAAATGCCGGTATCGTGGAATTGGTCTTTCGAGTATGGAAGGCGATGGCTGATCCAAGGTCTAGCTTCCCTGCTACCCATGATGTCTATTTGAAGCAATTTCAGCTTCAGAACCTCGACTTAAGTGTTCTTTTCGATACGGTTTTACTGGATGAGTTCCAGGACACCAATCCTGTAACCGCTCGTATTGTGCTGAATCAGACGAAATGCAAACTGCGCCTTGTTGGAGATCAGTTCCAGCAGATGTACCGGTTTAGAGGTGCAGTTAACGCAGTTGGGCTGATTGAACACCTCAACCCATCTTTCCATCATTTAACGACATCATATCGCTTTGGCCCGGCAATTGCGGACCTTGCAAATAAACTACTTTGGCACCTGGGTAATGAACACCCGCTAAAAGGATTGCCGAGCATCAATAGCATGGTAGTCAGCAGGCTAGATCCGCTGCCATCACACTATACCTGTTTGCAACGCACTGTTGCCGGGACTATAGAGGCTGCTTTGGCGTGTGCTAAATCACAAAAGACTATGCACTGGGTCGGGGGGATAAAAAGCTATAACATTGATGATATGTTGGATATTTATTTCCTTAGCAAAGACGAGCATAGCAGTATTAAGAATAAGAGGATTTTGAAGGAGTACAGCAATTTTTATCAATATAGAGTTGCCGCTTCAGAATCTGGAGATCATGAGATGGGACGCAATGTGCGTATCATTGATGACTATCCAAACCTTCAGGCTGACATTGAGACTATTCATCGGTTTACCGTTCCCAGCGCCCGAGATGCAGATGTTATTTTGACTACAGTTCACCGGGCCAAAGGTATGGAGTGGCCAGTAGTGCGGTTATCTGATGATTTTCTCGAGCTGTTCAATGCAGATCTTGGAGATCTCAAAGTCATAGATGAGCTCAACCTTGCCTATGTTGCCGTAACACGTGCTATCAACGTTTTGGAGCTAAACACACAAATCCAAGTGTTGCTTTCATTACACAATGAAGAGGTCTCAATTTTTGAGCGGCGCGAGGAGCTTTTTTCATCTGGAATGGGCGCATCAGCTAAAACGACATCCAGAAAACGCTCTATGTACAATCTGCCAAGAAATCCATTTTCCCGTAATCGAGGCAGAGGACGATATTAACGTGGCTCACGGAAAGACTTCTAAAAATGCAATTATCCACCAAAATTTAGGCCAAAAAAATGGCTGACGCGATATGCGCCAGCCGGATTAAAAATGACTGTGGTGCTGTTTTAGCCAAAAGGGTTGTCTAATCCACAGCCATGACAATTTAACTAAAATTAGACGCAATTGTCAAATTGGATTATATTTTCATATGTTGACGCAAATGCATTGAACATTGATAATATATTTATTGCAATATTAGGTATGGGGTTCATATGCAACAACCGCAAAACGGCTGCATGACCGAGGCGCAATTCAAGTCAATTTGCGAGCACTTCACTCGTCAATCTGATACCGCACAAAAAGCGGCAAAATCAATTTTAGTGAATGGGGAAGAAAGTAGTTTGGTGTCAAAAGCATTTTCCCAGGTGCTGACACGCCAAGCAATCTCTCGAATTAAATTGCATATAAAGCGCAGTTTCGACCTTGTCCAAGCATGCTATCCACCTGGTGGGAGCGATCAACTCACTGAAGAACGATTGCGCTTTATCTGCAAAATATGCAATCACGGAGCACGATCAACCGATGCTTATAAAAAGGCATTGATTGATGGCGAATCCGTTTCGAAGTGTGCTGCTGAAGCCAAAATGTTCCAGAGTTTTTTTGAAGAACGTATGGAAATAATCAAGCAAATTCATAATGAATTTGTAACTAATTTTACCAAGACCCCGAGAGGCCAATCTGATGAATAAACAAGAACTGATCAACAACATTGCTGAACAAGCTGACATCTCCAAACAGGATGCCAAAAAGGCCCTGGATGCGATGCTCGCAGGCATTACCGAAGCACTTTCCAAGCGCGAGGAGGTCTCCCTGGTTGGCTTTGGTGCCTTTACTGTACGTCATCGCGCCGAACGCCAAGGGCGTAATCCGCAAACTGGTGCCACTATGACTGTGGCGGCAAGTGACATCCCGACCTTTAAGCCTGGGAAGGCACTGAAGGATGCAATCAATAGCTGATCTGCTTATTCCTCAAGCGCCACTTTAAACAGGTCGGCCAAAGGAAGATGGTTGCAACACCCTGTCAGCTCTGCGCTGACAGGGTGTTTTTTTGCTCTTGTTTTGAGATCTTGGAGTAACAGCCTGTTACGATGCAACGAAGAGAGGAGGGGGGTGTTGCTGTTTGTGGGTTATTTAGCTCTGGCAATGGTAAGTCTCTCCATGGCCATTATGAGTTCGCATCCAGAAATCCTGTCTACCCCTTTAGTGTCCCGGCGCGGTGGAGTGATAGGCTTGCCCTCAATAGTTCCTGTCAACATCCAATGGCGTAGCTGACCTATTGATATGCCTAGCGGCACAATGGCGTCTCGCATGGGCCAAGAGTGCCTTAACATCATATCCTCTCGGTCAGGGTCATAAGTGCCTGATTTAAGCCTGGTCAATGCTCTATTCGCCAAATGCTCCGCCATCGCCCCGAATCTATTTTCACTGTACGCAACTCGATAATCCAAATAGACAGCTACCCATGAGTTCTGATTTCGTTTAACGAACCCTTCATTTATTTTACTCACATGCTTTCCTGGAACATTTACTGTTATTGCTGATCATAGCAGCCACCTTGCAGTGGCATCAAACCAGAGCCAAGCCATCTAAGATGTAGGATGAACGGTCAGTGAGTGTGTGAATGGTGCCGGTCTAGTGTGGGGGCTTCATGACGCCTACGGGCAGATGTCAAAGCTGATGGAGCGTTATGAATGCAGGAAAGTAGACAGGTTGTAGCAAGGTGGGAACTGAAGGGGTCTGCACAAGAGAAACAGTGTTGTGCTTCTATGCGCGACCAGCCTCGCTATGGAGCGAGAGCGATCGCCTATCCAAATCTTGTGTGAGAATGTAAAAAAGCGGCCTGATGGCCGCTTTCTTTACATTCATGATTTCTTAATCAGAATGTCAGGCGAGTGGTCAGCATCGCACCGACAGCGTTATCTGAGCCGATCTGGCCTGCCAGGTCGATATGGAAGACATCCCATGGTGAAACACCCAAGCCTGCGGTGAACACATTTGGCATTTCACCACTGATGTCTGCACGATATCCCGCACGAACTTGAAGCCATTTGGCGATATCCAGCTCGGTGCCAATGCTTGCGTATTGGGAATCCTTCACGCCCTTGAATGTTTTGGTTTTGTTCACATCAACATCAGCTGCGACAGTAACCCAATCATTTGAGTAGGCAGCACCGATAGTTCCGACCGGTGCGATCTGGTAAATATACTGTGAACCAGCAACATCTTTGGTGGTCACGTCTTTGCTGATAATGTTACGAACTGTTGCCCCGTAGGTAAAGGAACCGACATCCAGTGCGGCACCCAGATCAGCGTTAACGTGAGATTCGCTGCTGCGATATTTATCGTCAGTCACGTCATCGATCTTGTAATCGTAGATGTTGGCGCTGTAGTTGAAGGTCTCAATTTTCTGGACCTTGGGTGTAACGCCGACATACAGAGGCATGCCAGACAGATCGAATTTATGGGCCAGGGCAACACCGTAGTCCTGAACAACTGCAACCACTCCAACTGCAGTAGAGTTGAATTTGTGCGCAGGATCAACGGCCAGAGCACCAGAGGCAACTCCGTCGAGGTAGTCCAGGTCAGACTGAGTTACGTTGCTCCCAACAAGGCCTGCCGCATACGCATTACCAAACATTGATACAGACACGAGCTCGTTAGGGATCGCGACTTGCAGGTTTGCACCTACATTACCCGCCGCATATTTACCCTGGGCCTTTTTGAAATCTTGGGAAAGCTGACCAGCTGCGGCTTGCGCATTGCCGCCACTGTTCACCACATCGTTGTACTGCTTGTAGTGGTTGTCGATGTCGTCAAAGACATCGACAAGGTTGTCTTTGTCAGAAACTTGAGCACCGATGGAGGGCAGAACTACAGCGAAATCATCTTCGCTCTTGTACTTGGCTACCAATGCAGGGTTTACCGGCGCGGCGACACTGTAGTGGCTGCTGGCGACACCAACACCACCCATAGCATCATTGCGGGCATCAAAGCTGGAACCCGCTGCAAAGGCATGGCCAGACATGATGGCGGATACTGCGAAAGCGATCTTGAGTTTGTTCATCCTTAATTCCTCGTAAATTGACCTGAGACTGTTTGATTTAAAGTTAACTATTTTTCGCCAATATAATACATCAGCTTACTTCAATGGCAATCAATGTTTAAATGTATGTGAAAAGTATTTGGTTGTTACTCCGCTTCTTGCTTCAGGATGTGGCAATAAACTAAATTGCCATTATTTGGTGCATCGGGAATCGATGTAGATATTCCCGTTACCTTGAATGCTTTTAATCAGCTTACTTCGTTCGCACTCCCAAGGTTGAGGGGGGTATTGATTTGCCCAAGCCTCCATCATTGCTTGTTCGCGCTCATTCATACGCAAAGAATACCGGTCACGCATGTAAAGGTACGCTCTGGCAATGGTGCCTCGGACCTCATTACGTGGTGGCTGGACCTGCCTCAACTTGAAATCCACCAGCATTTGACATTGACCGTATTGGTAGGGCTTGCCCCCCATGTCGGTGAACCTGTAATTCGAACGGTCTTGGTTTACTTGACCGATCGCAGGAAAAAGGTTGTGCAGATCGCCTTCCATATAGGCGTAAACACGGTCTGTTTTTGAACAGTTTTCTCTTCCACCATTCTGCCAACACAGGCGTTGATGTCCCAATGTGTAGGCGGGAACCACGTGCTCAGCTTCAACCCGGTATGCTCTGGAGTCCTCTTTTCGTGGAGTAAATCCGCATTTTTGGAAATCAGGCTTCGGGGGCTTATTTTTACTTCCAGAGTATTTGAGCTCACACCCACAATAAATCGTATAAGGGTGATTTCTTGTCATCTTGTAAAGCTCGACTTTTGCTTCACGAAATGTCAGCTGTGACGATTGCGATGACGGTTTCGCCATAAGCAGTTCCAAGACTGATCCCGGCGATGGCATCTGAGCAGCAGATGCCATCTGTGGCATCGACATAAGTAAAGTGAGCATCAGGGTTCCATGTTTTTTCACAACCTATCTCCGTCGTCATCTTCATTAACCAGGATTATGATCTTGCAGCCAATCGCTGTCAACACAAGAAATAACTTTTTTGTGAGAAAAATCACCTCCTAGGCGAGTTCATCTAAATTAAATTGTCGGTGTACTACCTAAACAATCATGCGGTATTGGTTCTTATCGGCATGTTGGATGCTATCAATATTAGCATGATGTACGAGAGACCAGCCCTATTGATTAATGTCAAGTCAAGATGATGAAAATCTTGCGTTCAATGTTTTAATGTATCAATTAAAGATAGCCAGCGTTAGCTTCTCTATGATGTTGAATGTGGCTTGTACAATGTTTATGCTTTGCGGTGTCGTTCTAAAAGTGACATTCACACAACCCATTGAATACAAGTTTTTTAACATCAACTATGCAGATAGATTGTCTTTAATGGGGTCCCATACATTTTTTGGAGATGTTTTAATGAGTGCATCATTGATTGTGCTAGGAATTTTGGTTTTTTTGGCGCTAGCCACCCTGAGTGCTGGCATCAAGATTGTGCCCCAGGGTTACAATTGGACTGTTGAACGCTTTGGTCGTTATACCTACACGCTTACACCAGGATTGAATCTACTTATCCCTTTCATTGATCGAATTGGCCATAAGATCATCATGATGGAGCAGGTGCTGGACATCCCGGCACAAGAGGTGATCTCCCGCGACAACGCCAACGTCACCATCGACGCCATCAGCTTTGTGCAGGTGGTAGATGCCCGCAAAGCAGGTTACGAAGTCAATGATCTCATCAGTGCCGTCCGTAATTTATGTTTGACCACCATGCGAACCGTGTTAGGCGCCATGGAGTTGGACGAGATGCTCTCCCAGCGCGACACCATCAATGAGAAGCTGCTACGCACCATGGATGCCGCCACCGCCCCCTGGGGTATCAAGGTGACCCGCATCGAGATTAAAGATGTGCGCCCGCCGCATGCGCTGGTCGAAGCTATGAACGCTCAGATGAAGGCCGAACGCCAGAAACGGGCTGAGGTATTGGAAGCCGAAGGGTCGCGCCAGTCCAAGATCCTTAAAGCCGAGGGTGAGAAACAGTCTCAGATCCTGAAAGCAGAAGGGGAGCGTCAAGCCGCTTTCCTCGCCGCAGAAGCACGGGAACGGGCCGCCGAAGCGGAAGCAAAGGCTACTCACATGGTCTCCAAAGCGATCGCAGAGGGTGATATGCAGGCCATCAACTACTTCGTGGCCCAGAAATATACCGAAGCGCTGGCCCGCATCGGTGAAGGCCCCAACAGCAAGATCATCATGATGCCGCTGGAGGCGGGCAGCCTGATTGGCTCGGTAGCGGGTATGGCCGAGCTGTTCAACAAAGATGGCAAGGGCAGCAAATAATGATGGCCCTGTTTGAGGGGTTGACCCACTGGCACTGGCTGGGGCTCGGCTTCATTCTGCTGGCCATCGAGGTGCTGGGCTCGGTAGGCTTCCTGCTCTGGACTGGTATCGCCGCGCTGGAAGTGGGCCTGCTGCTGCTGATCTGGCCCTTTGGCTGGCAAGCTCAGTTGCTGCTGTTTGCGGTGCAATCCCTGCTCACCACCTGGGCCTGGTGGCGCTGGCAGCACCAGCATGACAACTCGGGTCATGATGCCGCCTGCACAATCAACGAACGAATGAAGGGCTATGCCGGTCGACAACTTGTGTTGTTGGATAACGTGGATCAAGGTGTAAGTCGTGTGCGTCTCGATGACACTGTCTGGATGGTGCGTTGCAACGAGCCTCTGTCAGCTGGTGACAAAATCATTGTAGTCGGTGCAGACTCACATATTCTGCTTGTAGAGCCTGCATCCTGAGTTGATTTAAAAAGGTATTGTAACAAGGCCCGCATTGCACGGGCTTTTTTGTTCTGTCTGGTCACGTAGAATTCACAACCTGGGTGTCTGAGCTCTCCGCATTCCAAGTTCCTGGCTCGTTGAGTTTGTGGTGGTGGGGTTATTCATAGTCTCCTCAATGGAGTTCTTAAGATCGATTGCTTGGCAGGCCTGAAAAATGCCAACAAGTCGATGGTTAAGTAACCATTCCCCAAGAGTGGAAGAGGGGGCAGGACCTGGCAACATGGTATTCAAAGGCTCGTTTAGTGTGGAAATTGATTCCAGCGTATTATCCAGGTCACGTTCAGATCTTCTTTTCAATATGGAGATTGCGGTAGTGAGCACATGAGGGATTTTTTCTTTCAATGCCGCCCGCAGGACATCAACAGCCGCCAATGATGGATGGCAGAATGCGTTTACTCTGACATTGTTATCAGCGCAATCCAGCAACTGAACAACCACCGCCCGGTCAATCTTTTTATTTAATGACAGGGCTAACACCACATCCACTTGCTTATCTGTAGCCAAGCGCTCCTGAGCACTCAAAGGGAGGCCTAATTCATTTTCCGCAATAGCCTCTCTGACTAAGCAGTTCTGGTGATCCACAAGCTTCTTAATAGCTTGGTCAGGTAGTCGTAATCGGGCGACGGCCATTGCCACTTTTGCCTCTGGATCACCTGCGAGTAGCACCTTTGATTCCTCGTCAATAAAACGTTGTGATGCGGCATGGTATCTAACATCGCAATCAACATCAGAGGCCAACGTTGCAACCTGGTCACGATACAGGTCATGGGATTGTGTTAGTGACCTTCGTACTTCCTTGTGTGAATCAGCAATCAACCCATCGTGTAATTCTTTTGGGCAATTCTTGTTACCCGCAACAGCGGCCCGGATCTGAAACCATTCTTTCCTTGCAAGTTCAAACAGTGTCTCTGATGGGGTCGCTTTGTTACTAGCGACATAACGGCACAGTTCATCGTCCCCTTCCTTAGCAAGTGAGGAGAGCATAGATGGTGGGGTGTTGCTCGCCATAGCAAGCCGGATTCGTTCAGCCCGTTCGCTGTTACTCATTGTATGTGATCTGGATTCCGACGTATTCATGCTGGCTCCACAGTGATAAAGGCGGAGGGGAGGGGGCATTGAAAAGCCTCACATGGCGGAGGCTTTTTAGACGCGTCACATCAGTAAAATCGGGGTTCCATCATCTACCCATACCAAGGGATGACGTGCGGGCAACATTGTTTTCAGCTTCTTTAGCCGCCTGTTCAGCCGCATGAGCTTCCTTAAATGTGTTGAACCACGTATCGAACCGTTGGCCAGCACGCTTATCTGACTGCTCTACAATTCCGTCTAACCCCCCTTCGAGCTTTTTGAGAGGGGCCTCACCTATACTTGATACATAGGTAGCAAATGGACCATCGTCAGTAAACATGGCCTTACAACTCCCCATGATGTTATCCGTCATTCTTTTGATCGCTGTACGCTTTTCGTTATCAGGGATATTCGCATTCATTTCAATCCTGGCCTCAATCAACTGACCCAGTCGATTTGATACCTTCTCTGGCTCAAAGTCCTTACGACTAAGATGTTTCGCGATAGGATTAATGATTTTTCCGGTAAGATAATTTAGGCCCGCCGCAAGCTGGGCTGCACCTGCTACTGCAAAAAAGGGCAGAGCCAAGGGGGCGATTGCTGCTCCAGCAAAGGCTGTTGTTGTTGAAGCGACAAGAATACCCATTCCAGCCATAATGCTGCATGCAGAACCGGCAACCAAAGGCAGAGTGCCTGGAGCATCGAGAATGCCGTTCTGATATTTTTCAGTAAATTTATAGAGTTTCTCGCGAAGCGGGGCATACCCATCCATAAACTTCTGTATGTCCTCAAGTGCTTTTTCGGTTTCTTTGCTGAGATCTTCAGTTGTCATTACACTTCTCCTTTGTGGATTGGTCGTGTGCTTGTTTATTTTAATATAGTATGCTTTAAGCAATGTGTGATTGTCGACTTGTGTTCAAAAAACTTACAAAGAGGCGTTTATGACTAAGGCAGTAGTTCAACTAGATGATGCGCAACGGACTATTGAGAAGCTTGCTCAGTACCTTGATAACGATCTCGGTTCTTCGCTTAGGGAGCGGATAGAGACAGTGATCATCGAATCCCAGGCGTTGATCGGTATGCTCTTAGAGCCCCAAGGCTTCACTGAGGAGCTCAACGAACAGTTGGATGGCTACCATCAGAAAAACCTCGGTTTGCTAGCCCTACTCAAGGCACATGCAAACCAGCGCTCGAAAGTAGCAAAAGGGGTATTTGGTAAAGCGTTGACCGTAGCCACAACCAATAGGCAGCCTTAAAGCTAACAGTTTAGAATGTTTGACGAATGAAAATAGCTGGCTGTAGCTACGTAGGGAATGGTCTGTAAAATAAAAAAGGTGCGAGCTAAATAGTGATGTAAATCACCCAGCTCGCACCGATGTCATTTTATTCAGCAATCAATTTCAGATGTGGTTCATTAGGCTTATCACTGACTACTGCATAACCAAACGTTGTCATATATGGCACGCCTGCAGATATTAATGTGTGAACAGTAATATTTGTCCCGTCAGGCTTGATTGGCAATGTTAAATTCCCATTTTCTTCTGACCAAAAAGCGCAAGAAACAGGATGAAGAAAATCCATCTCTACATCACCATCTGGGTAGGCAATGAACTCCAGCTGCCAGCCAATTGGCATTGATGGCCATTTATAATCCTGGCTTAAATAGGGAGATAAGCGTTCAGATGCGACCTCGACCGTCAGTATTTCATCGTTCTTCATATCTACCACCTGCTGTAAGACGCGCTAGCTGCTGTGCTGGTGTTGATCTGACTCACCCACTGGCCGTGCGGTACACACCTGCAGTTTATCTGCGACATTACCAGGTGAGTATCTCAACATCCCCATTTCCCAACCTAATTGCCAATCCATATGAGCGCGATCAGCTTGGTCAAACGGATTGTCTTTTTCCGGCGTTCCTGTTTTGTAGGCCTCCAACCCCATCACTGCGGGGTCACTGTTTTGTTGAGGCACATTGTTTTTCAAATCAATTGTCATATGTCGGATTCCTTATGTGCTGCTTGGGTGGAGCTCATCGCGCTTTGTTTGCAATGATGGCCCCTATGGCCTTTTGTTCCAATTTAATCCACTTGTGTATCTTATAGAGCGTTTTCCAGTCGAGCTTCTGGCAGTCTAAAATATCGATTTTATCCTTTATGGGCAGACTCCATCGCAACAGGCTGTAGTGGGGCTGGTTGACCGGAGTGTAATTAAAGAGGCTAGAGATCAAAAATGAGTGGTCTAATAGGGGTAGGCTTTCCCGCAAAAATAAATTACGTAAATATGCCCGGATCAATTCATTGATACAATCATCGAAAAAATATTTTATGGAATCAAGTTTAAAATAAGCGTCCATTGCCTTTACCGCAATGGAAATATCAACCCACTCATCGCAAACAAACTGAACATGCTCCCTTCTTTCCTGGTCATGACTCTGATCAGCAAGTTGCATCAACACTTCAGCACCTTTCAATCCATCAGCTGAAGATTTTTTTAAAGACTCCAGGATAGATTCTGACTGCATGATAAAATCTGCATCCTTCCTCAACATCCTTTTAATGTCATTTGAACTAAGCAATAGCTGATTAAAAGCCTCTGAGTAAGAGCCCTCATCGCCCTGGCTAGTTTGATTTTTTGTGCTCATGTGCCCCTCTTGGAGTCCTCAGGTACGTGCTTTCTATTCACAGAACAACGCTTAAACAAATGTGAAAATCTGGGGTGTCTTCGAAACTGCACGACATCAACAGCTATCAGATTTGGTAATGGGTTACTGCATTCTTCAGCGAATGCCAGGTACTCATCCATGCTCAGCCGGATCAGCCCATAGTAGGATGTGGCATTCAACCTGCCTTGGTGTGCCTCATCCAGGAGCTGGTAAGTGGGGTCGTAATATCGATCCCCTCCATCCCAAACCCAGGCGTGCTCGACTGGGATCTGATGACCACCAATATTAACTAGCGCTGCGCCCAGTACGACTCCAGCCGCCCCCAGGTGATTGGCCGTTAACCATGCGTTGTCATAACAGAAGCCCGGCATAACTCGAGACCTGAGCCAGGCAAACTCTGTTTCCGGGATATTGCTCACTGCCATCGGTGTCAGGTGATCTGGAGACATCACCAAGGCATGGCTAACATAGGCCAAATTCTTCATAACAACATTGTCATCAGTAGGGGCCCCTGCCGCTGTTTCGGTTATCAACATGGCTTACTCCACTACATTCAGCAGGGACGGCAGATTGGCCCATTCTTGTTCAGCTTCGTCTTCTGACAAGGCAGGATCGGTATCAACTACTGGGGCCAAAAGGGCGAGGCCACCTGACAGGGGGATGTTCAGCAAACGGCCAAGCATAGCGGCAGTCTTCTCCATGGTATTGGTTGTCTTCTTCAGGCTACCGAAGCTGATGCAGCGACCTTCCCAAATCGGATTACTGCGATCGGTATGGCCATTAACATGCAACTCAAGAATTGCCTGCAGCTGCTCCGGCTCCCATCCATTAGCACGGGCAAATGGGAGCAACCGGATCAGCGCCAAAAATGTCACATTATGAGGCAGGATACTGGTGTTACGCAGAGCAGGAAAGCCTCCGTACTTCTGGGCAAGGGTATCATAGACACTGAAGACCGCCTGAACGTATGGGCTCCATTCTGTCCATGCACTAGCCAGCTCAGCAGGAGGCAGGGCGTTAAGCGTTGCCGGGCTTGCATCCAGCAGCATGGCGATAGCCTCTTTCATCACCGTGGTTGTAATGAGCTTTGGCGAGGTTTTTCCTACCGTTCCTTTATCTACTTCCAGCAAGTGTCGAGGTACTATCTGCGGGATCACACTACTGAGGGACTGAGTGTGATCGTAAACCAAATTGAGTGACGGAGACACCTTTGCTGGAGTGCTGTTGATGTCAGAGAACAATTGTTGCTTCACCAACAGATCTGTTGTGTCTACAAGTACCAAAGAAACATCGCTGTTAAACTTCGGGTCTTCTTCATATTTCAACAGGAAAGCCTTAACTCGCTTCTGTCCATCAACGAGGTATGCGTCAGAAACTTCGATCTCAACCAAGCCAGGCACAGCACAGGTGGATATTTCTTTAATTGTTGCGGTTGCCACTGGGGATGCAAAGACTGAAATGGAGCGGGAGAGATAGCGCTTAATTTTTGCAACGTGAGCCATATCCAGCACTCGCTGAGCCCGATCCAATGGGTTGATTTCACTGGCCTTACTGGCCAGCTCGAAGTATCCATCAAACAGCGCGGGAAGTCCTGAGCTGTTGACGCAGGTCGTGAAAGTAGTCAATCTTCCGGAACGCCCTTTGAATGCATAAAATCGCATGAAAATCTCCTTGATGGATACTTCTAAAACCAACCTAGATTAATTGACCCTGCCTTTCTAAACAGGGTCTAAAAACTAATTATTCAGCTTCAGCATTAAGCCCTTGCTCTGCGCAATATTGCAAATCCCAAGTATTTACATCTGAGTCAAGTCTCGCATCAATTGCCATATCGATAAGAGTGCGTTTTGTCGCATGGAGAAGGTCTTGAGAGAACGCAGAGAAGAGGTCTTTAATCGACTCAATTTCCTCTGCAACTTGCGTTGCTGACAAGAAATCATATTGGCTACATGGGTTGATGTGCTCAGGAATGTCGTCTTCCTCGGCATCACACAGATCGAGATATGCCTGGTAACCTTGAGCAGGTGAGTCAAGGTTCGCAAGAATGCCCATGGCTGCATAACCAATGGTCAACTGTTCGATGGCTGAGTGTTTCCCATTGCATTTTTCAGCATTGCCGCTGTTATTCATATTCAATTTCCTCGTCTGTTGTGAGGGTTCCTGTCAATTTGACCTTAGCTTATAGCATGTCATCGCATTGTCAACACAAGAAATAAAATTGTTGTGGTAATTGTTTTTTTGGTGTCTATAAGTCTATTGATGTGATTCCTTGTGTTGACGCTTTTTTTTGGGGTGATACACTTTCCATACCAGCTTGGCTTTGGCCAATCGACTTCATACCTATAGGTAACCTCATGCATCCACAATTACTTGATGTCAGCGGAATTGAATGTGAAGAGGCAATGATGTGCATTCGTCATGTGATCCGTTCACAAAGAATGTGTGCTGGGTCAATACTGGATCTTACAACTAGAAGTCGCCCATTCTTGTCTTTGCTTACAACGTGGGCAAATAGCCTTGATCATGCAATCACGCTGGTGGATGTCCCAGAGGGACATGATGCCGAAATGAAAGTGCGTATCGTGCTGTCTTGATTAAAGGAAATTCACATGTTCATTCCGCTTTCTTGTATTAATGGGTTTGCAGCGCAACTGGCTCAGCTACGAGAAGATCAGGCACATGATCCATTAACTACCATCAATATTCACCCAATGAAAGCGATGGCATTTTCAGCAGCGGAGGACAGATTCTGTCAGTTGGTTGAACGGGTAAAACCGGTAGTGCTATCCCATCCTTGTCGCATCGCAGTAAGTTTTGGCAAAGATTCTTTGTTAACGTTAGCGATATTTGTTGAAGCCTATCGACAGCTGCTTTCGGCTGGCGAAACACCGACAGCGCCATTACTGATCACTCGTGCTGATACAGGTATTGAATCCCCCGTGATGACCATGTTTGCTCGTCGTCAAATTGCCTTACTGACGCACTACCTTTCACAACTGCAGATCCCACATGAGATCCATGAAGCAACGCCGCCAGACCGTTACAGTTGGGCCGTCATGTACCTGTCCGGACTTAAGTTAATAACTGTTGGTGCGTCTAAATACGCAGACTGTTCCGCCATCCTGAAGGTTGATCCGTTGCAAAAAGTAGAGTCTCGTTTGGCTAAGCGTTTTGCAACGACGCCTATCGTAACAGTTACCGGTGTGCGATTAAGTGAGAGTACCGACCGCGCTGAAAGCATTAAAAAGCACGGTTTGGATAAAGCTGTTCTTGTCGAGAACACTGAGCAAGGTCGCCGTAGCTACGATTTTGCCCCAATCGTTGATCTTGAAACTGATGAAGTGTGGATGATCCTGCGATGTATGGGGGAATCTGCACGCCGGGAGTATGGCCACTGCTTACCATTCTGGGATACATCCACCTGGTATTTACAGAAGCTCTACGGTGACCAGGCGGACAATTGCCCAATCACGGCATCGGGTGCCATGAGCGGGGGGAGATCAGGGGGCTGCAGCTCTAGTCTGCGGTCTGGGTGCGCACTCTGTACCGTGGTAAATAACGATAAGCAGGCCGAATCATTAGCCGATCTTCCTCAGTACCCTCAACTAGGGAACTTGCTTTCCATACGTAACTGGATGAGCCACAACTTCTTCAATCTGGAGTATCGCCGGTTTATTGGCCGCAAACCTGATGAGCATGGCTACGTCGCACTCCACCCCAACACAATGAATGAGCTGTGGATGACATCTATGCTGCGATGGTGCTTACAGTGTGATCGGGACGAGATGCTGCGGGCTGACAAATTCAAGGAGGCATTACGCTCTGGTGCATGGATTGAAGATGCGGGCATTCAAGCAATATTGAATGACCCGGATCCACGCCTGACAAACTGTCAAAAAGCTGAATGGCTGGAAAACTATGTTGTTGACATGCAACAGCCTACATTCCAAATCGTGACCCCCTCTCAGCTGCTTTTAATCGATGCGTTCTGGAGTCGTGATGGCTATCAGATCGCCCCATTCACAGCAGTGAAAATTTATCATCAGGTGTATCACCTTGGTGAGACTGTTCCGTATCCACAAGTAAGCGGCGCTCGCTTTGTTAACACGCTGCCTGCATCACGCTACATCCATATTGAACAAGACCCCGAGCTTCGCCAGCTAGCCGATCTCGAACGATCACGCATTTTCGCATCCTATCTTACTGACATGGAATCATTGGCTTTTTCACCTCAAGGCTGTGGTGCCCAACGGAAGATGCGGATGTTTGAAACCTTGCCGATTCGTTACGGAGAAAAAGCTGGCGCAACATTCAAGGCGTGGTTCGGTGAATGGGACGAAGTACCGGTAATTAATTCAGTGGAGGAGGGGGATGAGTGTGGCTACAACATCGATGATGAGGCCGCGTCCTTCATCTTGAATGAGGCAATTACTGACTACGTCAGGATCCATGACGACTTTATTGCAGGGGAGCTTGGTCTTGAGTATCGAGCAAACGTGACGCTGCGTCGTTTGTTGAGCGAGGGGGTACTTCGTTTGTCCGCCAATGCTCAGCGGCACACTGCCCGCTTAATGGCGCGTGCTGATCTCTACCAGCGCCATGGATTGACTTTTATGGCGGATTGTAAAGACCCATCGGTTTTACATCGCACTCTCTCGGAAGGTGATTATTGCCGCGCCGTTGCCATATGTCAGCAAGATAAGTCGGTTGCACTACCAGTCATCCCTCCTGATATTCGCCAACAACTGACCGATCTGGCATCTGCGATTGCACAAATCAGATCTCTGTTTGCGGCTCTGTCGTTACAACGAGCTCTTGGTCTGGTCACCCTATCACAGATGGGCCGTCAGTTTACTTTCGACGGAATATCCTATGCAGCTCTTGTCGATCACCAGGGCATTCAATTATCCACACTACGTCAGCTGAGCAAGTCACCTAGCCAGCTTCTTACATTACTGCCACCTATTGCAACGCTGAGAACCGATACCATACCCCAAGCGGTAGAAGCCCATTTGCAACAGGGGTGTGATCAATTAGCTGACGAGTTTTCCAAAGTACAAAAGAATGTTTGGCAGCAAATCGCTGATGCGATTAAAGCCCAGACCGCTGGTATGCAAGAGACCACTCTGTTTTTTGTAAACAACCGAATGGGATTTGTTCAAACTCCCCGTGCGGCCTGGCTGTATGCAAATCGTCAACACGCGCTGCTAGAGGAACACCAACTATATAGAGCGGCTTAAATGGAGCAGGAATAATCCATGGCGATGATTAAACGAAAACCTGAAATTGACATGACTGCCAAGAATCTTCAAATAGCATTTTACCAAGCACACAAAGACAGGTTTGAGTTGCTGGTGGCCAACGTGGTGATCAAGCGCTGGCTTGAGTGCGACCTGATAGGCGTTCGTCGTAATGGCCAAGTTGAGGAGGTAGAGATCAAACTAAGTCGTAGTGACTTCAAGGCTGATTTCGACAAGATCGTGCCTATGAAAGCTGGCCAACCAGGAGCCCAAACTATCCAAGAGGGGCACCTTACTCTTGCTCAGGCAAAAAAACATGACTTACTAGCGTCGGGCCTTTCCCCCATAAATTTCTTTTGGTTCATGGCGCCCAAAGGATTGCTGTCGGCAGACGACATCCCGGCTCATGCAGGACTCATCGAGGTGACCCGTACTGGTTCGTTACAGGTCACCGTCGTCGCCCCATTACTACACAAACACAAGGCGGATGACACCTTCAGGGTGAATTGCTTGCGCCAACAATGCTGGCGGGTTTGGGATTTTGTGATGGGGCGTCGGGAATAGGTTCCGCAAGGCGGTTGTACAAGGACATCCTGGAGCACAGAAGAACCTCTCTTTGTAGAGGTCAGTATCTCGTGGATAACGTAGTAGTGATGCCTGCTCTGAAGGGCAGGCACCTTATCAAGGCTTGGGGGAACTATTCGAAGGAGGGGTACGTTGATTTTGTGAAATTGCAGTAGTGACTACCGCGTCTAAAACTTGTTTTCGCTGAATACTTGCAAGCATGCGGTTGTAGGTCTCATGGGTTCCTACCCAGTGCCAAATCCAAATCTGTGGGGCAGATTTACAGTCTTTATCCATTTCACGCTCAATAGCGCTGATCGTCCGGTCAGAAAGCAATCTTTGCTGGCATGCCTCCGCCAAGGTCATTTTGACGAAAATCGCTCGATGACGGGGATTGATTTCGGCTTGCCAAGTATCCGACCGTACCAGGTTCTTGTGCGCTAACTGTCCACCCTCACTCCAGCGTTGATATACAGCACTGGCTTGGTTGATGGTCTTCTCTGGTAAGGCTTTAAGCGCAGAGTTAAAAGCTGCAGTACGTATTGATACAACTCCATGGGTATTGATGTACCCCATCACAACACCTCGTCAATTGCCGCCCCAGCCTGATCAGCATCAAAAGGGCCCTGCATGCCTTTGTTGACCAATGCATCGAGCAAGGTCTCCGACAGCGGGTTGTCCAGAGCATCGTCCCAGGCTTGTCTATCTGCCTGATCTTGCTCGCTTACCAGGGAGGGTTGAGTGTTGGCTTGTTCTGCGGATTGATGTTCAGACATCGTGAAACTCCTCTGCATCGATGTATTGCAATTGTAAATCATAAGTTCATAGTCAATTCAGCACTACCAAATTTAACCCGAATGATGGCCATATGTCATCTGCTTACAATGATTGTCTGTTGTGATGGATTTTGCAAAGTTTAATTGGGTGCATTTAAGTTTTTTATGCTTCATGTGGCGTTGGTTTTTATCCGCCAAACAGTTCGCGCTATAACTCAACGTCTGTGGATCGCAACCTCTTCGCTAGGCGGTGTCATAAATGGATCCTAGCGCCAGCAAATAGAGAGTATTACTCTACTTGCTGGGATGCCTAATGATTCGTGGCTCACATTTTAACCAGTGATGCAATGAGAAATTAATGGTATTGCTAAATTTCAACGCAAGCCATGTGGTTGTTGACGGTCAGCAGTGTGTCCCCATATTTATCCCCAGAAAATGTGGATAACTCATTGCCTGTTTATTTACTCAGGATGATCCCATAGCCGAGAGAGACTAACTCTACAGATTCAGGAGTGGCCAGGAACGACGCAGAGCACTCAATAGAGTTACTCCCTGAGCGTTTGATACAACAAGGGATCCCGGCGCGACTATTCCCCATCAGAAAATCAAAAAGCTCAGATCGTTTGTCTTCAGATACTGGGACAAGCCCGTAAAATCGCACGTAAACCCAGCTATCGATCTTCTTGGCGTCGGCTAACGCTCGAGGTAGTGAACCGCCAGCCCCGACGAAATCCAACCATTCTTGGTCACCAAACTGATCGCGTTCTTTTACCTTGGCCATTGCATATCCCCTTGATTTTAAAGTACATAATGCTTCATTTGCCTATCTAATGAATCTGGTGGCTAAGATTGAATAGGGGCGCCAAAACCGGCCACCCGACTTCATATAGCTTGCCTGCAAGCTTAAATAGGTGTATCTAAGAAATGTTTTCATTATGTATCCGCGTTCAACCTGTACGGAAGTTATTTCGAAAAATATTTATTCCTTGTGTTGACAGTGATAGGGCAGGAGCGTAAGATTCAATCATCGGCAGCAAATAGCCGAACCCAACAAATAAAATGAGGCATGTAAGATGGATACTTCAAAGAACAATCAAAACGTTGCTGGTGTCGCTGAACTCACCCCCGAGCCGGTCTTTATCCGCTCCCTGACCCAGCTGCGCAGTCTCGAAGGCGTCAAAAAGAATGACATGTACGCCTTCCACATCAGCCTGCTGAAAGAAGAGCCCGGCTTCAACGCCCGTGACTACAGCAAGCCTCGTTACGTCAAGCACATCGAGTCGCTGGCAAATCAATGGATTGACAACCCGTCCATGATCCCCCCGCTCATGTTCGTCGTCAAAGACGGTTGCATTTATGTCCGTGATGGCCACTGCCGTCGTCGCGGGGCCCTGCTGGCCAACGAGCGTCTGGACAAAGATAACCAGATTGAGTTCATCACTTGCGTCCCGTTCCGTGGCAACGACCTCGACCAGGACCTGCTCATCCTCAACTCCCAGATGGGCGAGCAACTCGACTACGTCGAAAAAGCCATGATGTATGAGCGCCTGGCCAACCGTGGCCTGACCGACGACGATATCGGTGCCCGCGTCAAGCGTTCCGCCCAGCATGTCCGTGTTGTCCGCCAGATCGCCCTGCTCCCGCAGAAAATGCAGGACTACATCAGCGAAGAGGTGATCAGCTACATCCCGGCTATCGAGCTGGTGAAGCAGAAGGGCGAAACCAAAGCCGTCCAGATCATGGATGAGCTGGTGGCCGAGCTCCGTGCCAAAGTGGAGGCCTCCTGTGCCCAGTCAGCCCCCGAGCTGCCCGCTGACCCGGTGACTCCGGTTGTTGAAGGTGGCGACGCTACCCTGACCGGCACCGAAGGCGAGCAGAACAATGCGCCAGCCGAGCCGCCCAAAGCCGAAGAGCCGCCGAAGGTGCGTGTGACTCAGGCCACGCTGAACAAAAAGCTGGGTGGTAACAAACAGCGTTTTACCCCGACCGTGAAAACCACCACCGTGTCGCTGATCAAGTCCCTGTCCGCCCAGATTGTGCCGGGCCAGGCTACTGCGACGCTGACCCTGACTCCGGATCAGGTTGCGGCCATCCTTGCGCTGAAAGACCAGCTGCTGGAGATGGAAGCGCCGGAAGACGATTCAGGCGATGGCAAGCACCCACATGATGTGCTGGTGGAAGGTGGTGATGAAGAGCCGGTAGCGGCCCCTGAGGTAAAGGCTGTGGCGCCCGAGGTGGATAGCGACGATAAAGACCAGATGTCCTTCACTGACTTCACCGTTGAGCCTATCGAAGGCGACGATATCAGCATGAGCGCCGAAGATATTGCAGCACTGGACCAGGACGTTCGCCGCACTCCATTCTTTTAAGAGGGGGGAGGGGATAAGCCCCTCCTGATACCTCACACTAATCCCTTGTCGTGACAACATCTCGTCACCGGTTGCAGGCGTAGTTATCCATCTTACATGCATTTGCCTGCAACCGACTTTTCCTTCCCTTTTGTTGCCCATCTCAGAAACCGCCTTACGCAATGCAGACTCAGGATTAGCAATAATACTGACACTCCTACTGAACTCTGGACCTCAGTCCACTCACACCCCTGGTCTCCACAAGCTAACGCGGGCATGTGAGCCGGTGTGAAGAAAAATGCACCTAAAAAAATCACAAGCATCAGAACCCTAGCCTCTACTTTCGACCTATCACTACATTTAGCCATTATCTCGATCTCCACCATAAAAATAACGCAATGTTTTTATGCTACATTCTGTGTGATTTAGGATCAATCCTGATAAGGTTTAACATAGAGTGAGCTGAATGGTGACTGACCGTGAAATTGGCGTTTTAAAGCAGGTTTTCTTTCTGTTATGCTATTGGAAATTTTATTGATTTTGGAGTTGTTATGATTGAGCGCTATTGCATTCAGTGGACAAGAAAACTGTTGCCCGTTGTATTTGTTTTAATTGTGTTTTTTAATGCATTGACCTCATACACAAGCAACCAAACAATGGAAGGCATGGGGATGTTTAGTGCTGTAATAGGCTTTTTTCAGGGGTTTGCTGTTGCGGTTTTCTGTTGTTGTTTTTTTTATGCCCTTCTATCCATAAGAGAGAGCTTGCTGGAGCAGAATCGCTTACTAAGCGAACAGAACAAGATTCTGAAGGATAACAGAGTCAGCACAGTTGAAACTGACTAATGTCAAAGGAGCCCAAAGGGCTCCTTTTTCAATGTCAAGATAGAGTCAAAATCCGGTAGATTCCGGTAAATTTTCAAACTGTTCTGCAGTTAAAGAGACGAGGCTGGTTTTGAATTCGACATCAATATTATTGCAGACCTCATCAGCATCCTCCAGTGGGACGATGCATGCTGAACCGTCCACTTCTATCCGCATGAATTCAATTGTTTTGAAGTCTTCACACATCGGAGAGTGAGTGCTGGGGGGGTACTTTCCACCTTGCGTCTCACTCCAATCTCGAGCCATTTGTTGACAGTTACACATAACTTCCTCCATGCCGATAGGGCACCACTTACACTAAAACCAATTTTGCGACCAGCGGTAGTATCCAGCACCGCTGGTCGCATAAACACATCAGGATGATCTTCCGCACTCCATGTGCTTACCTACGTAGGTAACAATAACAATCCCATTATCATCAATGGTGAAATACACCCGTAAGAACGCATTAATTGAAAGATGCTTTACCACAAGGGTTTGAACCCCATCAACATCCCAGGTGCGCATCTTGCGAAGGCGTTCATTGTTGAGAACCTTATCGGACTCTCCTGCCGCGTATTCATTGAGCCCAAATACTTGGCGTGCTTGTGTGTCACCTTTTGATTGAAATATCGGAGCGTAATGGAATGTCAGCCTAAGAAGGCTTGCCATCAGATCTTCAGCGCTGTATTCCTGCCGATTGTAGTTGGATGCTGCATCAAATGCAGAAGGGGTAAAGCGCAACTTACCAGCACAAAATGATTCAGTCGCACGCATGATACTTACGATGTCATCACCACCCGACATTACCGCAATAATCCCTTTCGCCACCAATCCCATGTTGTTGGTTTCGTAGAGATTGAGTGTGCTTGGTGGAGGTGCAATTGAGAGCCCTTTATGTTGGTGAGTTCGAGAGTTCAGCTTGTTATGCTTGCTGCGCAATTTACTCAATTCATCTTGTTTATCTCGAATCAACTGAGTCAACTCTTCATTGCGACTGGTTACGCGAGCCACCTGCTCTGATAATTGATTTTTTTCATTTTGAAGATCCGCAATCATAAGAAGAGGATCTAAGGCATCTCCTTCATGAGTTGACTTGTCATTCTGAACGGCATCTTCATGAGCCTTCCTTGCTGAAGCAATGACTTCATTAAGAGCACACAGGTGCTTTTGTACAAGCGCATCTCTATTGGCTATGAGTGCTTGGTCTGCGGCCATCGCGTCACGCCACTGAGACATCAGCTCAGCAATAAGAGTGATCCATGTGGTAGGCGATTCATCCTGCATGGCTGTTTCAAAGTTAACCAGTGAGACTGTAAACTCTTCGCGCAGAACTTCATCTGTTATTTCCATAAAGAGGGCATGAAGCTTGCCTACTGACTCCATGATTTCTACTCGTTCTTGCCCCGTATCCCCCTGGGCAACCACGCTACCAATACGCTGCCAAATCTCATTACAGTACACCATGACCTGTTCAAACTTTGAGTCACTTAATACTGATTGCTGGCTTATTGTTTGCTGATAAGCGATAAAATGTCGATTGAGATCTATATCCAGCCTGAACAGGGATTTCCCTGGCAAGTCGGGAATAGCATCCAAACCCTCTTTGATGCACCCAAACAACTCATCGTCAAGATTGAGCGCAATTTTCCAAGCCACTACGTGGCAAAAAAGAGCCGTCTTCGTTGTCTCCCGGAAACTATTTTCACGGGCTGTTTGGCGGTCGTCATCATTGAGCACGTCCAGCAAAACAGTATCAACCCAAGCGCTCCGACCGATATGAGTCGTAACTTCAGCATCGCCATCGGTATCAGTCGAACCTTTCTTTTCATTCAATAAATTAATTTTCTTTTCTGCCATTGAGCTTCTTTGAGAAATGGTGGCATTTAATGGGCAGACCTTAAGATAGTTTTCGATAGGCTCATCAGACGTCAGCTGCCTTTCTAATTCGGCAGCTGAAATTTGGTCTGCGATGCTGTCAATCAGTAAGCTGAGGTGAGCCATGACCGCATCTATTTGTACGCATGACGAATTTGGACGAGTAGCCGCATCAGAATAAGACTGCATCAAATCATGAAGTGAATTGTCCTCATCACCCCAAGTGGTTGGCAACGTCATTCTGAACATGTCGCTAGGCATAGACATATGGCCGATAGCGAAATCACGAATCTGCTTGGCCACACCTGGCGAACAACCAAGAAGAGAGCAGATACATGCTCCTGTAAACGAATCAACTATGGAAAGATCAAGTAATCGCGTGATGGCCCAATACAGCTCGAGCAAGTCTTCCTTGGATTCGTCTGTAAGTTGATAAAATTGCTGCGCTTCCGGCGCAATCATTGCCAATGCTTTAACCAAGTATGGCCATTCTGCAATGTAGTGCGCGATCGTATCATGAGCTAGCGGTTGACAACCAACATTCATGACTTCCCAATAACTTTTTAATCCGTTTTTAAGGCTCAGCCAATGACTATCTACCATCACCGTCTCAGAGTTAAATCCTAAGTGATGCAGTATGATCATATGGGGGAGTGCTAACGGCGGAGTTGTCTCTTGCTTCTCATAATCCACATGCTTCAGATGTGGACGCCAATCAAAATAGTATGTTTTAACTGCATCCTCGCAAAATGGCGTAATTCCCCAGCCAATATATGGCATGGCATGCCTGTTTCTGTGCGGGTTTGAGGACGACAGCTTGTTTACCATCTGCTTGCTGAAGATGTGTCGGACGACATCCTCCATGTTTCCCATTTTTGAGATCAACTCAATCTGCTGGGACATTCCGCCGTGGATCCGGCAAATCATCATCAATCGCTCACCGCCGTTGCGCAACAGTGATGATGGCAGTCCGGCAACCTTCGGGTCGATGTTGTATTGCAACTTCCCATAGCTGGATTGGATCATAATAAATTCCTTAGGTTGGCACACCATTAGCAATCTTTTCTTAAGACAATGCTTGATTGGTTAAACCACATTACTGTATACAAACTCAGGCCAATCATCAAATGTTTATATACACCCCAAAAAAAGAAATGGTCGTGTTTTCGTTGACCAACATCCGTGTCTGTAAGACAATTTCTGTCCATTTATTGATCAGAGAGGTTGCAATGAAGGGATTTCTGTTAGCTGGTGTGTTTACTCTAGCGAGCTGCGGTGCCATGGCCCATGGTAAATATTATGAGTTTCAGGGGGAGGTAAGTAAGGTCAGTGATGTCTCGAATGAGCAAACTTTGGCATCTCACTATGCGAGTGGTCACGCCCGGTACGTCGTCTATGTCGATCCTTCAGAACAAGGCTTTTGGTATTCCAATGCGGGTAAAAAGTTATTGCAAAAAAATTACAGCAGAACCCGATATGCATTTGCAAGTTATAGTTGCGGAAATGCCTTAGATCTTCAGTATTTGAATAGCGATTACTACTTTGCAGAGGAAAAGAATACCGTTAGCTTAATGCACACTAAGCTTACTGTTGGGCGAAGGCTGGATATCACAGTAAATGATGTGCAGCTACCGACGCTTGCTGTTAATGATGCAGCTGTTGGAGTTGAGACCTTTTGGCTATCAGGAAGCCCAAAGTCAATGGTCACTTCAGCATTAACACTGGTTGCGATCTATGACCGAAATCCATGTGAATAGCAATCACTGGCGGCCATTCTCTTACATTGGCTGCCAGCATTGTTTAAAGCATCATTTTCGGTTTTGATGTCGAAGCAGTAAGTTTGTTTTCGTTGTTTGTTTGAACGGCGATTTGCTGTACCAACTCTGCAGATTGAATTCTTTGGTAGATTGCTACCACCCCTCTTTGCAGCAGTCGGTCTCCAAGTTTGGCAGGATCCGCTGGGAAGTAGCCACTCTGAGCTGGGACTATTCGGCTTAGTGAGAGTCCAGATTTGGCCAGTTCACTATCAATCCAAGCATCCTCCATACCGGGGGCTAGCCCATGCTGATCAGGATCCATTGAGGTAGCAGATGATGCAGTCAATGCGAGTACGCCTTCAGCCTCGGCGCTAATCTCCCTTTCGGTGCGAAACATCAGTTTTAGTAGTGTCAGCGGCCAAGCCTTCCAACAGCCAGCAATAGTTTCAGCTATATCAATGTCTTCATCATTTGCCAATTCGTGTAACACTATCGGAGCGACACGCTTATTACTGGCCAACTGCCTACGAACTACTAATGCAGGATCTCTTGTCAACCCCATGGCTACATTCGTTGGTAAACTAACATTTATAGCCATATTACAGCGGACTGTTACGTCAGGATCGCTAGCTAGCTGTAGAAATGCTGATTCTGGCGTATTGCTGCAACAAGCTGCTAGGCGGCGTAGTAAGACATTGTCTGCTTGAGAAAACGAAGCAAGCATATCTGAACTTATTGATTCTCCTTTTGTTGCACATAAGCGGTCATGCACCTGTTTCACGGAGAGCAATGAGATGCGGTCCTGGTACTTTGTCTGTGCGTGGCAAAATACTTGAACCCCTACATTCGTATCAAAAACGGTTTGCAAGTGTTCATTTGACATGATTGCAGTCAACACATCAGCAGTAATGAACTTGTTCTTCAGTAGTTTGAGCCTAACTGGTAGCCCACGTTTTGAAAGGGCAATTAGCGTTGCTTCATCAGATACAATATCGGCAAGTCCAATGCACTCGCTTATCGTCAAAACATCTATCTGATCTTGGTTTAGTTGGATCGATGTCATTAAAACCTCAACCGTGTAGAGGTGCCTATCGAAAGGGGGCGCTGATCAACGTTGGACTCTATGCGTAGAGCAAGCTCTGCTGATTGAATATGTTGATACGCAGATGTCATGTCAGAAGACAGCAAGGCATCACCTAGCGTCTTCGGAGGGACTTCTTGGGCTAATATCAAGCCCAGGTACACCTCACCAGCCCTGACGCCGTCAGCCCATTGCTGGCCAGTTATTCTTTTTAAAGTGGCCAATGCTGCCAACACTATCACTTCTTTGCGTTCCCCCTTAAACGCCATGGTTAACAATGTCGGGAGTGGGGTCTTACTGTTCCCGGCTGCCGCGATCGCAACCGTAGGTAGCAAATCTGCTTTGTCGGCATATCGCAGCACTTGTTCTAAAACCTTTGAGGGGGTGGAATGGTTTGCTGCAACAGCGCTACGGACGTCAGGATGGTGATCATCAGCCAATCGTGTAAGCAACTCTTCATCGGCCATGGGATTGCTTGCGACAGCGCTTCTGATGCTGGGTTGTGCAGAAAGCGCCAAGTAGCAAATAACGTCAAGTGGGGCGCTTGGGTTGCGGGCAACTGCCGCACACACTTTGTCATCCATATCTCGCGCAAGAGTATTAAGTGCCGCAAGAGGCGTCGAAATATTGCTCGCGACCAGAACACGGATTTTGGGGTCTCGAGACGCCATTAAGTCACCCAATATGTTGGGTGGAGTGTCCGGGCTTTTAGCGGCGTTGTGCAGGTCATTACAATAGGTTGGGTACATCTTAGAGCCTCATTTTGCTGACGCGGCTGGTCACTGGCGCTATCTCACTGACGATCTCAGTCATAGATGCAGCCTGGCATTCAATTCGCCATTGGCTCTCGATGGACTGTATTTGCCGGTAGATGGTGAGCATGTCATGCTCGATCAGCACATCTGCTAGTGATTTAAGAGAGTGCTCATTGAATGTCATTGAGAGAGTCAACCCCCTATCTTTTACATCTAGGGTCCACTCAATAATTGAACGTTGCATCACTCGCTTCAGTGCGTAGTCACCGATTAAGGGATCCGGGTCTTCCATTGCGAGACGTAAGCAGGTGAGAACAGGAAGGTTGGGGTTATCAATAAGCGCCTGGCGCACTGACCACAGAGCGTCGGCTTCCAGATACCCCATAACCTCTTCATCGGTGTTTGGGTGACTAGCAACCAAACCTCGCACTTTTGCATGCGAGTCTTTGGCCAATGATGCCAACACATCGGGGGGGCATAGTGGATGCATCGCAACTCTTTCTCGGATGGAGTTTTTGACATCGCGACTGAGCCAGTGCAATACGCTATTTGGCGCTGCCTCATTTGATGCAACAGCTTCTCGGACTTTGACTCGGGTGGACCTGCCAAGCTGAACCAACGTGTTGGATGGGGCTGATGGATTAGATGCTACGGCTTCTTGGATGATCCAGTGCTCATCACGCGCCAGTTGTTGTAAGCGGTTTGGTTCCGTTCCCGGATTTGAGGCTTCAGCTAAGCACGCCTCAACAGTGTTTTGGACTCCAGCCATTTCACAGCCTCATACTTCGAATGGTGGTATATGGGTTATGGTTCGACTTACAGCGTGAATAGTTTACTAGGTGATGAACCCAACCAGCCTAATAGTGTTTAAATGGTATCATATAGGCGATGTCTTTGGTTGCGGTTCTTGGGTGGATTTTTGGTTTGATAATCTGAATGATGGGGAAGTCATTGCACCATGAACAATGACGTTCCCAGCCCATTGATATGAAAAAGGACCAACGGAAGAAGAGGCAGGATAGGCAATCTATAATTTCATTACACTTTTTGCCTTAATGTCGGTGTTTTTTACGTCTCGCAACTGAGAATTAACTGCGTTTTGAAGCTCAGCCGCTTGCACCTGCTGATACACATCGGTTAACGATAGCGCCAATAACTTATCTCCAAATGAGATGTTTGGGTTTCCACCAATTTCCGGTTTGTCCAATCTTAATCCGTTTGCTAACTCTTGCATCCAGAAGTCACTATTCTTTGAACGAAGATTATCAAAACATGCTTCTTGAACATCTCCATCGATATCTCGGCAGCCTGTCAATACAATAGACAGTGGGCAATTTTGGTTCCTATAGCAAGCCAATTGAACATTGAGATCATCCACAACAGATAACTGCAAAAATAAGTGCTTAGGGCATTTTGGGTTAGATGCAACTTGTTCCAAAACAGCATAATCGTCATCTTCTGCCAAGATTGAAAAATCTCCGCTAGGGCAACAGTCATTTATTGCAACTTCACAACGGACTGCCCAATCAGGATTTTGAGCAAGCTCGCTTAATAAAAAATCTGGACAATTAGGGTTGCCAGCTAAAGCCTGCAGTACCTGCCAGTCAGTATCATTGAATAATTGCTCTGCAACATCAGGTGGGCAATCTCGACGCCTGGCAACCTTTACCCGCACCTTGATATCTGAATGCAATGCTAATGACATTAATTCCTCACCTGTGATCTTTTCAGCATCGGCCATTAATCTTTCGGCTAATGTATGCGCGCCTGAATTATCCATTGTCTTCAAAACCTCATTTTGGGTGCTCGAGATGGGATCTCTATGGTGTCGTCAGCTGGTTGGAGACTATCGAGTGACTGATTAATCCTCATCTCCATCTCGATAGCCTGTATGTTCTGGTATGCATCATTGAGCCCAGCAGCTAGTAAGGCGTGTCCAACAGTCATTTCGACCCCGGCTTGGTTGATCACCTTATCCAAGGACACCCCATCAGCGATTACACCAGGCCATTCATGGGTGGAAATATAAGGTACTTTTGATATTGCGTTACGTCTGGTCATGTCATCATCGTCACTAATAGCCATCATGAGCAACTGACTTGCATAAAGGCGGGGGTTATTGGCTACAGCTCGGCGGACAAATGGGCTTTCATCATTACTTAACGATGATAGTCGTTGGCTTGAGCATGTCAGATTGTTAGCAACAGCGGCTCGAACGTTAAAATCTTCATCCTCTGAAAAATGGCGCAGTATGTCAGATGGACAATTTGGGTGTTCAGCAATAGCCTCTCTGAGGCTTACCTGTGGTTGAGATTTAAAAAGTATGGACAATACCGATCCAGGGCAATCAAGATTCTCCGCCACTGTACATCTGACTTCCTCCTCCTGATCCGATGCCAATAATGCCAAGGCATCTTCTAGGCATGATTTCCGGCTTGCAATGGCAAGGCGAACCTCAGGACAAGGATCACGAGCCATCAGTATCACAAGGTCCCCTGGTAGGTTGTCATGATATGCAATACATACCCTGACCTCATCTTCAAAATCGCCAGACAATTTTCTGATGATGTCGAAGGGGCATGTAGGGTGAGTGGCGACCTGAACCCTTACATCCACATCGTGGTCGTTAGCCAGAGCCGTTAGAACATCGGAATCTAACAATTCATTATCGAAAAGCTCCATCTTCTGTTCTTTTGTCAGAAGCGCTATCTGCATGTTTATAACCTCATTTTTATTGTTGATTGACTAGCTAGGGAAATGGGGGGAGGTTCTTTTGATGCAAGGCGGTTTGATAATTCTACAGATTGGATTGTTTGATATACGTCGACCAGTCCGGAAGACAATAGCATATCGCCTAATTTTTTTTCGTCAGATTCACAAGCTGGATTTGAGTAGGATAGTGAATACCCTTCTAATATTGCAGCTTCCCAGTCACCATGTGACATTCGCTCAAGCGCGGAACGAGCAGTAAATCTCACGAATTCCACATTGTCGTCACATGCCAATTTTATTTTAATGTCGAGAGGGCAGTTTTGATTGGAAACCACACCTGAGCGAACATTGATATTACTGTCTGATGCTAATACAGCCAATATTGATATTGGCGTATTTGTGTTTGATGCAATCCCTTGTCTGTAAATAGGGTCTTTGTTTTTTGAGAGCTTGATCAACACTTCTTCTGGGCAATTGGTGTTTTTTGATAGCTCATATAATATAGATGAATCTTTGTCTTTAATCAGTCTAACAAAAGCATTCGCAGGGCTACGATAGTTTGACGCAACTCGTAAGCGGACTGACCATTCATCATCTGCTGCGAGAGTTTTTAGTAGGCTTTCAGGGCAATTGGGGTTTGCAGCAACAGCTGCGCGAACACTCGCATTACAATCTAAGCCTAAATGATTCAAAACATCTGGTGGACAGTTTGGGTTCCTAGCTGCGCTTTCTCGAAGATCTCTTTCTTTCTCAATGGTTATAGTTTTCAGTAAAGCAATAGGGCAATTAGGATTCTCAAATGCACAGCTACTAACTCTAGTATTTTTAGTGTTAGCCAATGTCATAATGAGATCGATTGGACAGTTTTGATTGGCTGCAACAGCGGCTCTAACCTCCCACGCATTATCCAGAGCGAGATGCTGCATCAAGTCAACTGGGCAGCTTATATTGCGTGCTATTTCGGCGTTAATATTTTTGTCTTGATATTTTGCGAGCTCTCTTAATCGCTCAGGCGAAGACTCTTTATTGGATGCTTGCTGCACATAGTCTTGCTTAGAATTTTGGTCTAAATCTTCCATGGATGTGCCTTGGCTAGATGTTTAAACACAACTTTATAAGAGTTGGGTTGTGGTTGCACCAGAAAATGACACTTAGGACGCTAGATCACAGAGGAAAAGAGGGGAGGAAGGTGAATATTCACCAGGCACTGACGACAACGCCATAAGGATGAGCGGCGACGCCAGTGCCAGAAGGTAGGGGGATGTGGTGAGTCACATTCTAAAGCTTGGGCCTCTCGTCGGAGCTGGGCTCTCCTTGGGCAGTAAAGCCAAGTAGGTAGCGAGAGATCTTTCCACTGCTTCGGCCACCAGCAATGTAATTTTGGCAAAATCACCAGTTACACAAGCGTCGTCCAGAGCATCGTAGTAAGGCAACCGATCTTCTTTTCGGATCACGGCTGGTGGATAACCTGCCTTCATCAACTCAAAGTTCAGCAGCAACCGTCCGGTTCGACCATTCCCATCCACGAATGGATGGATTTTCACAAAGCGAGTGTGTAATTCAGCGGCTCGGGCCACCGGGTGCATATGGCTTGCATTAGCGTGCCATTGGATAAGCTGTTGCATCTCCTCATCCAGGTGGAAAAACTCGGGAGGAGTCACGCTTGCCCCGGAGATCACCACGTTCTCCCGGCGATAGCGACCAGCTTCATCATTATTGATGTTTTGCAACACCAAGCTGTGAATATTCTTAATCTGCCATTCACTCAACGCTTCTTGTTTGGCTACTATCTCTTCCACATAGAGGATCGCATCACGATGATTTGTCGCCTCAAAGTGCTCCCTAAGTGATTTCCCCCCAACTGTAATCCCTTCAAGCACGACCTTTGTTTCACGTAATGACAGGGTGTTACCCTCTATCGCATTTGAGTGGTATGTCCATTCAAGAGAGAATTTTTCCCTCAACGAAGAAATTGTGTTTGGCGGGAGAGGGCGAGCCGCATCCAACATTACTTTTTCATCGTCGATCGTTTGTAATTTGCATTCAAGTTGTGAATTCATACGTCATCTCGGCAGCCATATGTTACAAGTTTATCATTACACGCGAGAGCCTTACAGTCCTGACCGCGCGACATCATCGCCGGGCTTAATTTTGAAAAAAACATGTTTCAAAATCACAAAGGTCATAAAGATATTTACTGCCGCACACACATACACGCAGAAAAGCACGGATTTAATTGGCAGTCTATTCAATTGCCCAATGCTGTAATTGGCGTTTTGAATGGTCGTATCACCCAAGTGAGCACCACGGATCTCGGAATAAATGCTCATTACCTCGGCTTGGAATAGCAGCATATGTTTAAAAACATACACCCCTAAAATGAACATGATAAATGCGCCCACCCAGGCAACTGAGTTTTTAATAATGTTGGGACTGCGATGCTTTATTTCAAAACAGATAACAGTAATCATGCCAAGCACATAACCATATGCCAGCAGATCTATGAAAAAGTCGTTTATGCTAACATTCAGCATGACAAGAAGTGAAAATAATACAATTGCCAGAGTGGCAAAAATCATGACCCACATGACACGTTTGCGTTTAGCAAGAGCGAACCAATTATTTGCCATGTGATTACCTTTTTGAATTTTCAGTGGATTTACAGGGGGAGTCACTCCCCTCTGCGTCAAAAGATCACTAGCCGTATATCTCGGAAAAATCTGGATTCATGGTAAAGCCATCAAACCCAGTAAACAAGCTTGCTTGGGTGCGAATGTACTCCAATACTCGCTCGCAGCAAGCCCATCGTCGATTACCTCGTTCTGCAGCCAAACCTGTTTTATTGGAACCACTGAAAGGATCGACAACAAGATCACCCTCCTCGGTCAAGAAGCGAATGGCGAAGTCAGGGATATCCGTGGGATACATAGCCGGATGCGCTGGGAGTCCGAGCTCTTTGGCGGCCTTTCGCAATGCCTGGCTATCCGCACACCGATGGCCACGAATGATCACATTCTTGGGGATCCGCCCCTGAGTTTGGTTGGAGAATGAACCTTCGCGCAACCGATAAGCGCCATCGCCATAAACCGCGTTACGTGTTTCTCCACCTTTGGCCAGCAGTGCTTTGTGTGCTTCTGTATGTGGCATAAGGACACGGCGATTATCTGAACGCACACGCAAGGGATCGTTTGTGAACCAATAGATCGGCTCCCAACCGGCACACAATTGCACTCGATTTACGCAGGACCAATAAGTCGGGCTAGGCGGTTTTGACAAGTTAATCCACGGCCACCGGTCCATAAGGCTCAAACCAAGACGGTCATTAAGGGCGATAACCATCCGCTCCAGGTAAAGTGATCGTGATGGCATTTTGGTTTCGAATACATCAGACGAGACGTTCAGCACAACACTGCCGCCAGGGACCAGATTTTTCACGATCGGCTCGAGTGCAGAAGTAATGAAATCAACCCATCCTGCTTCATCTACGTTGCCGTACTTACGCTGGACTCGCAAAGGGTAGGGAGGTGACGTGACACAAAGGTGGATCGGCTCGTCAAAATCAGTGAAGAAACGCAGGCTATCTGTCCAGATGGCAAGGCCAAGCCGGGTAGAGTACGCCATCAAACGCACATTTCCTCGAGCCTCGTGAAGGCCTTTATCTGTTTTGGTCGCAATAGCCCATACCCCACGCTCTCCATCTACGCGTTTCAGCATATCCATGGATTTGAGTGTTTGTTGGAACCAACGAATTTTACGTTTGAGCTTACTGCGCAATGCTTTCGCTTGGCCTATTTCGCTTTTTTCATCCAGCATGGATTTCGGAATGCCAGCGATATCTGCTACTGCACCATACAGTTTTTCATTAGTAAGTGGGCCTGCTGCATTTGCATAGGCCTGTTCAACGTGAAACAACTCCAATTGGACTTGAGTATTCACTGACATCATGTTGTCCTTGTCTGTTTTCTGCTCAATGGTGTTGATTAGCCTTGCTAGACGCGACTTTTTGCATTTGTCGAACGACGGAATTAAGCAGCAATGTCCGATCAACACTATCACCGAGCTCTCGATAAATTTTACTCACCAGTTCATCACTAGGTGGGGTACGACTAAACTTGTCAATAAGCTCTGCCGTTCTCACCGCGATAGTCGTACCACGCCAAAGTTGCATCGATACCTTGTTTACACTGCTACCGAAAGCCAAGTTGATACTTTGGTCATCCAGGACTTGAAGCCTGTGCGCGTCGGATATGATCCAAGGCGACAATGTGATGATGGTATGGATATCTGCCGACAACGTCTTAAGCACTGCCGCTTGCTCATTAGCATCCAGACCTGATTCAGGAAAAATGAGAACACCTGGGGTGTTCTGAAAAGATGTTGCGTAATCACGCAAGGTGGCACCTGATCGAGCAGTAATTACTTTAGGCTCCATGTCATTCTCCTTTCGGGCCTTTTATGAGGTGGGACACATCCATATCAAGTCCCAGTAATTCACCTATTTTTACCATTACTTCTGAGCTGACCGATTCGTGCTGGTAGAGAAGAGCATCGACGATTTTGACCCGAAAATGTGCCGCCTGAAAATCCTGCACATTTCTGTAAAAGCTGTAATTGAAGCTATGGTCGCCACACCCATTGGTTGAGAGCTTTTTTGTTTGACCCGTAGACAGGAACTTAACGACAGCCTTGGTTTTAGCGACAGTCACAATTTCAACTTGGTAAAGTGGATTTTCTCCTATACGGGGCTTGGCATTTTCTCTCCCAATGGCATAGATCACTTGCCCTTCCATGCTTTTATCGATCGTCAGGGACATCGACATGCTCCTTAAAATTGTTTTCATGACAGCAGAATGTATAATCTATAACCAAAGGCTACTCTGCTCCGCTCTTGTTGTCAACACAAGGAATATTTAAAGGTTGTTAATGTAGGGTCATTTAAGTAATTGGGGGTTGCATGGAATTGTTTACGCCGACAGCAAATCTTCGCCAGCAAATGGACATCATCGACAGCCATTTGACGCGCCTAGTAAGCGCAATTCAATCAACACCAGATGTTCGAGGGCATGTCTACGAACTACCTCCGGTGTTGCAAGGCGAAGAGGAGGTTGAGGTCAATCACATCCCGGTTGCTCCGCATACTGACCAAGAGGCGATCTCTTTGGCCTTGGCCGCATTTCGCAGGCATACCTTTATTGAAGGGCACTCATCCAAGGCTACCTATCGCTTGCCTGGAGTTGTGATATTACCGGCAAGCTGCACTTCATCGCTGCGTCCGCTGGTGGACGAGATCAACCGATGCAAACAGGAGTTCAAAGAACTGGTGCTGAACTTGGGAGGAAGGGATGAAAAATTTGAATTGGTACATACGGCGTTGCCAGGGGTCGTGACGCTTCAGATCTACCGTCAAATAACCATTCTCTCAGGCGAGCTCCAGTCAGTGGGTTTTACTTGGGTCGATAAACAGGCGATTACCAAGGTAGATAAAAGCAAAGTCATATCCATGCTGGAGCGCAGCAAAAACTATGTGCCCGGTCCGTTTGTGGAGGATGAATGGCTCAATATGGTTGAGCGTGAAATTTGCGATATCAAACGCCTTCCGGCCTCTGCAGAGTTGCGGATCCGACGCCCCATTAAAACTCATCCCATGGCCAATTTACGCTGGCATGATCGGGTGCCACGCACTCAACAGGCCAAAGCTAGTTTGCCACTATTGATTTGCACTGATTCAACCTACAAGGTACACGCCCTAGAGGACTATGTTTTGCGAGAGCGGGGCACTAGAGCCGATCGTCATAGTGGTGACGAGCTGATTATTGAGCGCCTGCATTTGTACGTGCGCCATCCGTGATCATCGAGTTGATGATCTGGTAAACACTGATTAAACGAAAGGCTGATTGACGCAATGCACAAGATAGAGATTGAGATTTCATCACAGGTCGATCACGCTCATTATGGCGAGGATCTTCCATGGGATTATTCAGCTCACATTGTTTTTGGGTCCCAAGAAGACGCAATAGGTCTGTTGACCCACAACCTGGGTGGCAGTGAAAAACTCGATGCATTCAACATCGAGGCGGATGGTACAACACTTCACTTCAAGTCATTTTCTCATGCTGAAGTCGGCACCGTATTTGGCATCAATACTTCAATCGCGGCTGCGAAGTTGGCCGCTGCCGAGGAGGCGACCATTACGAATGAGCTGGAACGGTTTACCGACCTGGCGTTTATCGAGTTATTCCCGGCCCAGCCGATGTACGCTCGCTTCTATTGGTGGGAAAGAACACACCCTGACCCTGATCTTCCACCTTTGATGGATGCTAACGGATGTCCGATTGAAGTCGGTAAGCGTTGTCTTTTTCAACGAGAACAAAGCGAGGAATGGATTGCTGGCTGGGTCAAGCAGATTTCTGCACACCCTGAGCGGCCAGTCGGGGTAAAGCAGATGGATTATGTCAGCAATTTTTGTCTCGGTTGTACGACAACGCAAATACGCATGATCGCAGATAGCGAGTCTAGTGCCGTGGTCTTTAATGCCGTAAAAGATAAAGTTCGTCGCAAGATAGCAGATCAAGATTTCTTCTGTATTTCACATATCAGTAGTGACCCAGAGATGCGTAGACTTCTGGCCAAACAAACACTCAAGGCGCCTTTATGAATTGGTTCCCTCGTTATCGAATTGTGAGAGTTGATTACCCCGGAGATCCTTGTCATTGGCAACTGCAAGAACGGGTCTTCTTTTTCTTCTGGCGCAATAGCTGTGGCAATGTGTCAAGCGCGACAACTGCAGCCTATGAAATGGAAGAGAGAATGCGAAAGCAAAACCTGATTAGCCGAACAGCGGCCTGATCTCCGATCAAAGGCGCATTTTCGAAGACCTAGCTGATAAGGGGCGTAAGCCCATGTTGGAGGTTGTGTCCGCTTGTTGAATACTGAGCTCTAAGACCACCCCCTGGATTAGCTGATACACATCACTCAACCCCACACGAAGCAGTGCATCACCTAAGGTCGTACTGCGAGTCGTTTTGCCCATTGGGGTAGACAAAGAGAACCCATCTTTCACAAAGCCGGTCCACACTGATGGCCCCTTAGAGCGAAGCACTCGCTGCCCTGAAATCCTCACGTCAGTGCTGCTGTCTCTGGTGGCCATTTTTAGCAGAGGCAGCAAGGGTAAATTGGGGTTGGTAGTTACGCCTTCTCGGACCTTGTGATCATAATCGCTGTTCAACTTATTCAGAATGTCGCTTGTGCAAGCTGAGTTACATGCCAATGCCCACCGGACTTCTTTCGCAAGATCGTTGATCAATGCCGTTAACACCCCCTCAGGGCATTGCTTGTTGCCAGCTACAGCCTCACGCACTTCACGAATGTCGTCTGACACAAGGAGTGACAAGATTGACGGAGGGCAATCAATTCTGCCTGCTATCGCATGGCGGACTTCCCAGTCCGGGTCTAATGAAAGCTTATGCAATAAGTCATCTGGACAATTGAAGTTTTCGCTAAGGCCTGCACGAACAGTCTTGTCATCATGTAACAATTGCTCCATCAATGACGTCGGGCTAAGATGGATGCTTAGCGACCTGTTTTCTGACCTGCGGATACTCATCTTTAGCGCATCTGAGAAGAACGTCACTGGGGCAGAGTGCATGACTCAATACCTGCCGACGAACAATGTGACTGCTGTCTTTGGACAATTCGGTAAGCAATTCCGGAGGAAACTTTGGGGAGCTAACAATGGCACTTCTGACTATCCAACTATGATCGCGGATCAGCGTCATCACGATTTCATCTGGACAGTTCTGGTTACCGGCGACATTCATCCTGATGAGTTGGTCTGGGTCTGACGCCAGGGAGAGCATTGTTTCTGGTGGCGTGTCCAATGCAGTTGCCAAACTACGTTTCTGTTCTGTCGTCAGAAAAATAATATCCATTAATGCTTATCCCCCGCTGTTTATAATGTCAACTCAGCTCTGCATGCTCTGCTGAGGTAATTAATTCGGTTAATTCCAAGAGGCAGTATTTAGTTATCTTTTTGATATCGCTTTTATGTAGAGGCCGCATAGATTGAATTTCATCTAGTACCGGAATGCCTACATTAGTAATTGCGCTTTCAATGAGCATTATCAAATCATCATTACTTTTATGATACTCTCTGAAAGCTGTAAGGGAGTACTCTCCAACGAATAAATATTCAAGCAAATCTTGGCAAATCGCCCATGTAATTCCGTGGTCACCATCGTAAGAAAATTCGCCATCATTTTCCAAGACAAGGCAATGCGCCAATTCATGAGCAGATGTAACCAAAAAGCAATAATCTTCTTTTTCATTCCATTTATCTAGAATCTGTCGAGTAAAGACAACTGGATAGTCAGTTTTTTTGTATCCAAAAAAAGCAGCTATACTGGCCAGGTAATGGAGGTCGTCAGTGGATGGTGCAACATAAGCAATGATGCATGCTGATAAACTATCAGCCCCATAGCGTTGAGACATCAAAGTTACATAATCGCTGCATAGTGGTGCAAAGCCAAGATCAGAAATAACGGTTTTTATTGTATTAATACTGTCAGTGAAACGTTCAAAACCACCTTGCAGTTGGTCCTTGTGGTGTAGATCTTCAGTAATGACGTTGTCACCGCTTGTCTCAAACGCAGGAAGCTTCAGGGCTCGACAGGTGTCCATAAAGCGAGCAATAGCTATTGATGTCTTTTTGTCATAATTTCCAAAGGAAATGCACTCTATAGTCATACCTAGTGTAGATACGCTAATATAGCGAGGCTTGCCATTCATAACAGCGTATCTGAATAACAAAAATGGGGATCTTGTAAAAATAAGATCTTGCTCGGGATAGATAACAAATTGTGCCCCATCATTAATATAGATTTGATCTTCTTTTATTTTTTCGGCTTCCCTCTTGGCAAGAATCATTGAAATGATTTCTGATTTTTTAACTGCAATATGGAACGGTAAGCTATTGAAAGCCGATCGAGTTTTTGCCGTCACATTTGGTTGCATCTCGTTCAACATGATAACCATTGCACTTAAATCTATAACTACTCGATAAAAATTACCGATGCGTTCAGAAATAACATCCTTAGTATTTTCATTCAATACCAAACTCCATGCTTTTATATTTTTGCTAAATACAGCCTCACCAGTGGATTTCAATACCTCATTGAAACTCTCATTATATATGTAGCGAAAATAGGTGAGGGCAGTTTTTTGGCCATCACGCATGACGATGCGATTTTCATAGAGGCATATTTCACCCTTATCGCACTCAAAAACCTCTGCAAGTAAATCGAACACCTTGACAATAGTCGCAGCTTGAAGTGCTGATGAAACCCGTTGAAACAACCGTTGTTCACATAGGCGAGCAAACCCTATTAAATTTAATGTTAGCTCAGATTTTTTTGATTGCTCCCAGCTTAAATAAGTTTCAGGAAGCCATCGTCGATTCATTTTTCGCTTAGCCTCTGCCCGTTCCTGCTTATGGAGTTCTCGCTGCGCTCGAGCGATCTCAGCATTAGCCTTACGAGCCTCTTTGTCTATTTTGGTAACCTCTCGAGCAGATTTTGCCTCAGCTCGAGCTGCTTTTTTTTGTTCTGAATCACTCATGGCTTGCTTAGGATGTTTTAGTTCCATCAATCACTCCTTGATGCTCAATTGCTGCAGTATGCTGGTGGACAAAGCTAAGCCTTCATTCTGAGCTCTTATGACTCAGAAATAGGACTCGGCGCTGGTCTCATAACGAAAGCTTACGGAACTTTACCTCTGACGTCGGCAATTCATCTTCACGTTCTCGCGTCTTCGTATCGACATGGAATGCCAATTCTGCCGCTTGAATAGATTGGTAAGTGACACCTTCCCCCATGTCTATCAATGCATCTCCCAGCGCCACGTGCTCGCCACGATACTCAACCAAATCACTTAGTTTTAGCCCCTCGATCACCGCATCTTTCCACCTTTCTAGGGGGTACGTATGAATCAGCTCCAATGCAAACGAACGTAAGGCATTATTCTCCTCTTGGAAGATGACACTCAATATTGTTCTGGGAGATGTGCGTGAATTTCGTATCGCTGCATCGCGAACCAATGCCACATTGTCTTTGGCTAGAGCGTGCAGTTGTTTTAGAGGGCATGAACTATGTTGCGCAACGCGGTGGCGCACGGAAAATTCAATATCGTTCGCTAGAGAACTCATAATGCAATCTGGAAGGGTAGGATTCCCAGCAAGGCTCCTTCTCACTATTTCGAAGGGGTCATTCACCAGCATGCTCAATGTTTCGTTTGAAGTCCGAGCATTTCGTGCCACCTGATGGCGGACTATCGCATGAGGAACAGTTATCAGCATGGCCAATTCACGGGAAGACGCAAAACTCGACTTGGCTAGCTTGATTTGCTCTGACAATGGCAGGTACGTGGGATCCATCGTTACTACATCCTTAAGGCAGAAGACTTGCCCGGCACTGAGGCTGCACACGGCGACACTCTGGGGTCCATATCAATTTTTAGGTTCAGCTCAACGGCCTGAATTATCTGGTAAGCGTTGCTAAACCCAGACCTCAACAGCAGATTGCCAAGCGATTGGCCACCAGCTGCATCTTTACAATTCACATCCAATGTTAACCCGGCTTGTGCGGCTTTTAACCACTCATCATCTTTGCGCTCGGCCAGCGCTGTTCGTGCCTCGAATTGAACAACCTTACTCCAATCTTCGAATGCCAACTTCACGCATATTTTGATCGGGGTTAATTTGTGTCTTGCAACAGCCCGTCGCACATATTTGTGCGTGGAACCGGCCAAGTCCACCAAAATTTCAGAAGGGCATTCCGGAAGTGACGCTATGTGGAAGCACACGGATTCTCCCGCCTGGTTGACAGCATTATTTAGCATCTCAGTTGTGCATGCATGGTGCTTTACTACAGCAATTTGGACAGATACTGCTGGGTCCTTCGAGAGTTGCTCCAGCAGTCTCAGTGGGCAGGATTTGTTCCGAGCTACAGCGATGCGCACTTCGTTATTCTCATCCTTGGCCAAGGTGTGCATCAATGATATTGGGCAAGATGAGTTCATGCCTACCGCACACCGAACCCCCGCATTTTTCTGTGCAGCAAGGAGGCTTAATAAGTGGGGAGGGCAATTGGGGTTTTCGCCTACTGCGGCACAAACATACACATCAGGATCTGCAGAAAGTGCCACGAGCAAATCAGGCGGGCAAGATGGATTCTGGGCGGCTGCGCAACGAACTTCGCGCTGTTTGTCTACGGCAAGCCGGGACAGAAATTCAGGGGGGCAATCAACTCGTTCGGCGAGGGCTTGACGTACATGCTTGGAGTTATCCCGTAACAAACGGGCCAACACATCACCAGGTGTTCCAGCGCCCTTCGCTAGCTGAGCGCGTTGTTCAAATGAAAGCGACTTAAGGTCAACCGTCAGCATATGTTCACTGTAGTGGGCTGGTTACGAATGCAAGCTGGTGGCGGAATTCAGCAGCAAAAATTCGTTGTGCCAACTCTGCCAATCCTGCGTTGAGAAGAGCCTGAGCAAGCGGCTGTTCCGGTTCCATCTGGCTGATGGGCAAGGCCAAGCTAACCCCTTTCTGCACTGCGCTCAACCAATCTGCATCGCTAAGCTCAGATACCAGGCGTATAGCTCGCACGCGGACCGCGTCATCCTCTGCTCGACAGGCTTGAGCCAGCAAGCTAACCAACATTTGTGGCACGATAGGGGATCTGGTAAGGGAATGGGTGTTGCTGTAAGCGGTCATTCGGAACGGAGCTCTGTGCATGCGATGTTTATATCATATCATATAAACTCTCGGCGGTTGCCTTACGAATGTGAACCGAGTATCAGTTTAAACGAATGATGCTGCTGGGTGAGCTAATCAGAGGTCCGTTTGTGAAATAGAGAAGTGCCGGGGCCGGTGTTTGGCCCCGTAGCGCCATCGAGCTATGGCTCATACTCAATGTCTGCATGTGGACTGACTCGATAAGGTTTACCGCACTCATCACATTCAAATTTATGGCCTGATGGGTCAATCAGAAAACCATGTTGCTTGCTTTCGCAATGTGGGCAGAAGAGCGTGACTTGGGTGGTATAGAGGTTCGTCACCTCTTCAATCTCATCCTGTTTTTCGTCATTTTGTAGCATGCCAACTAGCTCCAGTTAATCGCTGTCATAGTCACTGTCTGGGGTCAGAGCCACTTTGGATATTGAAACCCACTCGGGGACACAGGTTCGATCCAACAGCACCTTCTCGTTGCGCCAATCGACCCCAAGCACTTTGTATGTTCCTCCATCCCCCTTAACTTTGGCCATTAGCCTCAGTGGGGGCGGCATATGTCCGTACTTACTCTTCATGATTTTCCCTTAACTTGCCGCCGCCATAGCGGGGTATTTCGCCTCGTAGGCGTCCTCACCATACGATTCCCATGCATACGTCACAGGAACCGCGCCGCGAGTACCTTCACTGACGAAGTGATAGCAGTAGTTGCGCACCCCAGTCGAGTCAGGTGTAACCTTCGCCCAACGATGCTCAGGTACACTCAGGGGCCACTCATAGCCATCTGCCCGAACCGCCTTCATGAAGTCGTGAATATCGTGGTGTCCGCGAGACATGACGATGTACACATCGTCTCCAACGTTCTGAATATCGAGCGGATATACCTTCTTGCTCATGATCGTTTTCCTCTCTATTTCTTCTTCAAATGCATTTGTTGTTCAGCAGAAGCCAAGGTGATTTTTTCTTGTTCGGTCATAGTGTGAGCCTACGGTTTACCGTGGCAATATCATTTTCTGGCAGCGCTGATATGGAAGGCATCTCTGCGACTATGCTTTTGATTTGTTTCTCAAGCATCATCGCCTGCAGTTGTTGGTACAGATCAGTTAATTTGGACCCAATCATGGCATCACACAGGGACTTTTTTTTGCTGCCCTTGCCGTAGGTGGATGTCTCGCTGATACTGCCATCTTCGATAGCGCTAGCCCAGTAAGCGTGCGGCGTACATTCCAGGATCTGTTTCACTGCTTCGCATCTGACTTTGCTACTGCCATCCTCCAAGGCCAATCTCAGCAGTATGTGCGGCGGTAAGTGCGGGTTTTTCACCGCGCCACATCGCACTGCCGGTATGTCTTGTGTCATTGTCTCGAGCATCGCAAAGGGAAGTGACGGGTTTTGGGCCAACACCGATCTGGCTTTTGTGTCTCCAGCTAATACGTCCATCACCTTGTGGCTCACTGTTTCATTTGCGGCTAACGCCTGTAGAACATTGCTTGAAGACTCAGGATTTTGTGCGATGTCCATTGCCAGTTCTATCGATATTTGATGGCTGCCAGCCACTGTCTGACGAACTATGCTGCTGCTATCTTTGGACAAGGTCACCAGCAACGATTGAGGTACATGGGGATTTAATGCGACAGCGCGGCGTACAGCCCACTCCTTATCGGTACTCAATCTATTGAGTGCATCCAATGACGCATGCTCGGTGAGCGCGACGCCGACACGCACCAGCCAATTATTATCGCGCTCTAGTTTGACCAATGTTTCGTTGTCCGGATTGCCAAAACGAGCGACCGCAAATCGCACATTTGGATGAGGGTCGGCACTCATTACTGCCAACAACCAGGCGGGTACATTTTGATGCTTGGCGGCTACCTGACGTACTTCCCATGACGGATCTTTACTGAGCTGTTCCAACTCTGCAACTGTCGCATCAGGGTGTTCAGCCAACGCTATTTTTTCTTGTTCCGTCATAGTGAAAGCCTCTTGCTAGCGGTAGCAACCATGTTTTGTCGCTGGTCAAACGCAGGATTGGTAGACCGCTCCGAGATTTTCTTGACAAGCAGCAGGGCTTGCAACTGCTGGTACAGGTCGGTTAACCCTGCTACTAGCAGATCGTCGCCCAGAGATCGCCGGTCTTTGCCTTCGCCCAGGGTGGTAGTATCACTGATACTGCCGTCGACTACCGCACTTTCCCAGTACGAGGCAGGTTTTTCCTTTAACATGCGTAAAGCAATACGCCTGACATCCTTGTCTTCGTCCCGGATAGCCAACGTCAGTAGTGTCAGCGGTGACAAAGACGGATTTTGGGCTAGTGCATGCCGCACCATAAAGTCATCTCCCATCATCTGCTTCAACAAAGAGGCGGGCGTAATAGGATTTTTGGCTACCCTCTGTCTGACTTCCGTAACATCATCTGTGGCCAATTTTTCCAATATACCTACTGTTACCATCGGGTGTAATGCAATCTGTATGCGAACTGACGCATCAACGTCAATGGCCATGTCGGTGAGCAATAACTCTGGAATATTAGGGTTGTTGGCAACCGCACAACGGACATCAACATCCTCATCATCAGCTAACTTGATCAGCAATGATTTTGGGGTATTAGCGTGTTTGGCAACCACACAGCGTATTACCTTATCCTCATCATCAGCCAATTTAACTAGCAATAGCAACGGTGAATTGGGGTTTTTGGCAACTGTATAACGCACATCTGTTGCGTCATCATCAGCCAATTTAGCCAGCAATGACAGCGGTGCATTGGGGTTTCTGGCAACCGCGAGGCGCACCTCCCAATATTCATCATCCGTCAACTTTACCAGTAATGATTCTGGCGTATCGTGGTGTTTGGCAATCTCGCTGCGCACATAATAATGCCTATCATCAGCCAGTTTTTCTAATAGCGACACTGGTATATTGGGGTGTTTAACAATCTCACCTCGCACATAACAAGACTCATCATCCGCCAATTTGTTCAGCAATGACTCCGGCGCATTGCGGTGTCTGGCAATCGTATAGGTCATATTATACGCATCGTCATCAGCCAATTGGATCAACACGTCAGCAGGCGTATCCGGGTCTTCAGCCAACGCTATTTTTTCTTGCTCCGTCATAATGCAAGCCTCTCATTAGCCGTGGAAACCATTTTTTGTGGCTGTGATCATCAAAGCTGTAGTTTTTCCCGACTAATTGGGGTTAGCTCTCTAGGCATTTTCATGCTGCTAACACTCCTAATTCGTTTTTCCATTTCGAGAGATTGGATTGTTTGATAGGTATCTGTCATCTCCGCGTGGATCAAGAACGTCGCTACCGAGTGCTCCGTCCCAATTTGTGTTTCGAGTGACAAGCCATCGGCAATGGCGTGAGACCAACTTTCAGAAGAGATCGCGGCCAATGAGTTTTTGGCGTTTTCTCGCACATCCATTTCTTGGTCATAGCAAGCCAATTCAAACAGTTTTTTCAATGGGGTCCGAACGTTTAAGGCAACTGCTGCCCGAACATTTCTGAAGCTATCGCACGCAAGTTTTTCCAGCACGTCAACAGGGCAATCCTGGTTTACTGGGACGACCTGGCGCACATACCATTTTGGATCGTTAGATAGTTGAATCAGCAGTTCTACAGGACACAGTTTATTACGCGCTACAAATTGGCGAACATCATCATTTTCATCTTCCGCAAGAGACTGCAGGGTCTCTGTCGGGGTATGTGGGTTTTCGGCCAAAAGGGCTCTGACTTCCCAGTCCTCATCTCTCGCAAGCTGCGCCAAGATATCCCCAGAGGCGGTTGTGTTGGAGGCAACAGACCTGCGGACGTGATCAGAGTCATCGCTCGCAAGCTTTGCCAATATTGCTGGTGGGCAGGAGGCTCTCTTTGCTGTATGCGCTCTCACATTGGGAAAATCATCCTTGGCCAGCGCGTTCAACAGTTCAAGTGATGTGTTTGGGTTGGAGCACACAAAGCAACGAACATCAGGATCGCTATCCTTTGCCAGGGCATGAAGGACATCAACAGGGCAATTCGCATTGCTTGCGACAGCGAGCCTGACTTCCCATCTCGGATCTTTTGCAAGACACCTCAGCGTGTCAATTGGACAGAGCGTATTCTCCGCTACGGCACATCGTACATCTTCGTCAGTGTCTATTGCCAAGGTGAGAGTGTGTGGCTTTTCCTGGTGGCTCGGCATGCTAAGTAGTGATGCCGGGCAGCGGGGGTGCCTGGCGACGGAAATGCGGACTTCGGGCATATCATCGCAGGCTAGAACGCTGAGGTCTTCCGGAGAGGTATCGATGCTTTTGGCCTGAGCAGTCATTTCTTGCGTAGTTGGAGAGCTATGCATTGTTACATCCTTAACGTTGAGCGACTCGGGGCCACCAGCGAAATCTGGTTTGCAGATGATGAGCTCTGCCGTGTTCTGATTGTCTGGGCAAGTTCGATATTTTGAATTGCTTGGTACACCTCAGTCAGGCCAGCCTCGAGGAGTGCATCGCCAACTGAGATGTCGTTCTGTTCTGGGGTGATGAGGTTTGACAGCATGAAACCAGAAGCCACTGCATTCTCCCAGAATGTGACATCTTTTTTCTTTAGGTTGAATGTGGCTTCATATTGCACATTGGCATCATCCTCCCAGGCCATCAGTATCATTGGTTTTAGTGGACAAAGAGGGTGTTGCAGCACAGAAATCCTGACATCAGGGTCCATATCATAGACGAGTTGCTCAATCACATCGGCAGGACACTTAAGGTTGATTGCCGCCCCCTGGCGAACCTCCCACTCTTCATCCTGTGCCAGATGCCTTAAGAGCGATTCCGGGCACTCTAGATTCAGCGCCACACCATTCCGGACCCCCAGACATGGGTCATTGGCCAAATGCGTTAGAACATCCACAGGAAGCGTTGGGCGTTGAGCTACCATGCGCCGTATTTCGGGTTCAGCATCATAGACAAGCTGCAAAATGAGATCTTCTGGGAAGTTGCCATTCTCGATCGCTGCTTGGCGCACGTGACAAGAGGGGTCTCTCGCGAATATGGCAAAATGGTTTTTTGAACAATTTGGGTTGCTTGCGGCGCTTCGGCGCACTTCTTCTTGGCTATCAGCCACTAATGCAGTCAGGGTGGATCCAGATATGACTGGGAGCGATGCAACAGCTACGCGAATTTGCGGGTCCGGGTCACTAGCTAATGTGGCAATTTGTTCATCGGTGCATTTGTCATTTTTTATGGCTTGTAGTCTCACCATAACGTCCGATTCATCGTATAGGAGGGCGACCAGCATGTTTGAGTCACATCGAGCGTTCTCCGCCACCGATCGACGAACATAGATGTTTTGATCTTTCGCCAACATGGCCAGTACCGAGCTAGGACAATTAGCGCTGGACGCCACAGCAGACCGCACCCAGAAATCTTCATCATTTGCCAAAATCTCTAGTGTTTCGACCGGGCAATTTTTCTGCTTGGCGAGATAACTGCGCACCTGATGGGACGGGTCTTGGATCAAGCTTTGGATCGCATGTTCTCTAATGTCCTGCGGGCACGATTCGTTCATGGCTATAGCGCAACGCACTTCCCATAGGTCATCTTTACTTAAGTCAGCCAAAACCTCGTAAGGGCTATTCGGATTGGCGGCCACGGCCTCCCGGATCCAACCGGAATTATTTGCTAAGACACGGAGCGTGCCAGGAGGACATTTGGGGTTGGTTGCTACAGCGAGCGGCAACTCGTGATTTTTATCGGCAGCAAACCCTACAAGCATCGTTTCTGGGCAGTTGCTGTTTTTGGCTATGGTTCCGCGTAATACATCATCCTGCTCTCCACCACCCGCATCAGCAAGAAGAGAGAGGAGCTCTGCTGGACAGTTTGGAAGCAGAGCAATCGCAATCCTAAAAAATGGATCCGCACGCATGGCAATATCTTTCAAAACATCATGGTGCAAATCAGACGCCTGCAGTAGGTCTTTAACTTGCTCCAGTGTTAGTGACTCGTCAGGCATAATTACATCCTCAAGCGAGTTTGAGAAAGCTGAAGACTATTCAAATCCATATTGACTTGATTTTTATATACCACCCATTCACCATCCTGATGGTTTAACGGTAATTTTACGATCCGTTTTTCCGTAAATTTTTAATCTGACGCTTGGAAAGTCGCGCCCCTTTAAAGTATGCGAGCGCAACAAAGATCAGTAAAAACACCAAATAAATTAAAAGAATCTTCATTCTCACCAAAAAATCATTGGTTACACCATGATAATACCAGCTATATAACGCAGTAATGCCAATAGGAACAATGCCAAACATAGCAAGACGAACAACCCATCGCTGAATCGTGTCGCCCCAAAAATATATGTACTTCATAGTTACACCAATTTTGAAAATGGCCCTACTAAAGGGCCATTCTGAATATGCAGATTCAAATAATGAGTTGTTGCGCTTGGAGCTGCAAGTATTGGTACTGATCTTTAGCTGCAGTGAGATCGTCCAGGTTGAACCCTGGGAGTTCGCAGATCAATGGTTTCAACGAATCGATGGTCATTGCGGCATCGAAATCAGGAATTGAACGATTGCATACATCTGATTTGATATATGCCTCAGCGAGAGCAAGCCCACGGCTTAACCATGAATCAGAACCACCGATAATTGGATTCAAATTTACCCCTAGCTTGGCAGCCGCGCTGAGTAGCTCGTTTTGCATTTCTTTAAGGGATTTTATCTGGGACTGAAGGTCATGAATTGTTTGCTCAAACACTCCATTTTGTGCGGTAAGATAGCGGTTTTCAGTCTTCAATGAACCGTTTTCTTCGCTAAGGTCTTGCACTCTTTGGGTTAGATCGCTAACCACATTATCCAGAGTTTTCGCTGCTGCGCGTGAACCAAACATGTTAACCTCTTATTAAATAAGTTTGATGTCAATATATATCTTCTGGCACGCTCTATCACCAAGGATCAATCCAACATCCAAAGGCTTGTGCTGTTTCTCGCACGAGTTTGTATTCAATGGATATGTGTATGACTCATCCTTTTTAATGATTGCGCTAAACTTTGTCGTATGAGTCTGTGTTTCGGGCATATCAATGTATTCACCTTTCACGTCAGGAAGCGACATTCTCTGCATGGAGAGCAATTCAACCAGGGATGCTTTAACATCAACTGCGAATCGATCACTATTTTCTGTCTCCCTGACTTGATATACAAACTCAAATCCACTGGAAACCTGATCGTATTCTTTGTCGCAAGGTTTTTTTTCAACAGCATTTTCTTCAGAATTAGACTTTTCGCAATACACACTTTTCAGATAGGGTGTGCTTTTTTTGGTACGAACTGCCATAACATTGCCAGGTTTTTCAAATGGGGAGTCAGCATCCATTTCGCCACTCTCACGCTGGTATGTTGCAGCAGACTTGAAGGAGTTCAGAATGGTTGTCTTTCCTGCTGAGTCCACACTGTAGAGTTTTACCTGGAGCATGTCTTTCGCACTGGCATGCGTAATTGGCAATACGAATGCTAAAAGAGCAATTGAAATTTTTTTCATCTTAATCATTGCGTAAACCCTTTTCTAAATTAATGACAATTGAACATTTGTATTTTGCATTCAATTAGGGATTGGTGCAATGTTTTGATGCCCCCTTAAAGCTTGGTTGCGGTTATCCCATCTCACCAGGCTGCCAGCAACGACTACGCCACCCGAATTTGTGACGTTCTGCAAACGCATGCATTTCGTCGCTGTTGGCAGTAGGGTTGCCGCAAGCTCGAGCGCAAGTCGATACCACATCCCGGTAAAGCTCGGAAGACACCACCCGAACCCCGCTATAATTCATCAGCAAATCAGGCAGGCGATCTGAGATTTTGGCACCTCGCGGCGCCATCAAAATGCTTGGTGGGCTGCCATGCGGGTTGATTAACACGTAACGCCAACTCGGGTCTGCCGGTCCTTTGTGAGGGATGAGTTCACATGGGCTGGCATCTCCTCCATGCGTCATGCTTTCATAGGTCACTTGGAGTGCTTGCGGCGTCTTAGCCATCAACACATAAGGCCCGTGCGCCATGTGGAACGGTGGGTCAAGGAGATCGCTATCGATCTCGATGCCGAGCAACTCAATGAGAGCATTGAGGGTTTGCTGTGAAAGAGTGGACTTCTCAGAAGTGAACCATTGCAATTCTCGCAGCGTGATCCCGAGGTGTTTTGCAAGCAGTGCTGGTGGATTGGGCCAGCACGCAACAAGGTTTTTCGTAATTTCAGGCAGATTATCAAATTGACCGTTAGACCAGCCTGCATCTTCAGAACTATCATCCTGTGCTAGCGCCCCTGTTAGTAGCCAAGGCACTCCGTCGTGTCCAATAGTGAAGTGACGCGCTGCTGTTGGCGGCAAATTGGCTTCCCAGGAGGAAAGCCATGACCCAACTACCCAATCAAGTTCTTTCTCATGCGAAAATTTTACTTCTCGCATTGGTAAGGCCAGCCACTCATTAATCTGGCCAGCGATTTCACTGTTGCTCGCGAAATAAAAGCCGGGTCTATTCCGCAAACTGTGTTTACGCTGTGCATCCTGGCACAGGGCCCTGACTGCCAATGCAATGGGGCGATCAGCTTCTGCATGCTTTTCCAGCAGCCACATACTGGCATTTTGAGCTGAACGTAATGAGGCCGGGAACGATTTATCTTTGGGGTCAGCAACTTTGACTTCAACCCCAATACTTGCCATATCATTGACCAGTGTGGGGCTTGCCATAAACACGTGTCGGCTTACCTTTAACACGTCAGGGTATCCCCGTAGCCCTGCAGCGTTAGACCATGCATCCAACAACACCTCCCGGAACGACCTTGGTTGGCTTGCTGGGGAAAACGTCATCCAGCAAATCGGCAAACCAGCGACGGTCACTCCATAGAGGATCAGGGGGGTAAGTCCGTACTGCTCCGCATCTTTCAGCTTGATCGGGTCTCGTACCGCGACAATCCCATGTTTGGCGTGATGGAACAGGAATTTGGCGTGCGCGACATAAAAGTGATGCTCTCTAGGTAATGGCTGAGTTTGTTGGTTCATTCTGCGTCTCGGAAGGCGGCTATCAAAAAGGGGAGACAACTAACAGACATCTTCCCAAGCTCAGTTACAGTGTCAAACGTAGATTACTGCTCACTTCTTCAATCAGCAGTTGTGGTACATCCCACTCTTTGGCTAAAACATCCCATTTCGCGACGTTGGAAATTGTCTCATCAATAACGTTATCAATCTTCGACCGGCTGAAAACGGACGAGACCTTTTCCAGGCTATAAAAGTCATCTCGGGTAAAGTGATCTTGCTTCCTGTTAAGTGTCATCCAATGGGAATTGGTCCATTGGCTACCAGGTCTGTAGCTGTACGCCAAGTCATAAGCTGGTGCCAATTGCCATTTATCATTCATAAGCATGAAGGCAAAGTTCTTGGCGTGGTCATCGTGGTTTCTTGCAACTATGTTGAAAACCATTCTCCTCAGCAATTCGTGCGCTGCACTAGCGGGTAACCGTAGCTTCCTTGCGACACCAAACAACTCGCCATAGGAAAATGATCCATGCATGTTGTAATCAACATGGGCCAATCCATTGAGGGTTTGAATGTGGATCTTCTTATTGCCCACTCTGTCGAATCGCTGGGTAATGAAATGTCGCCTGTTACCCTCTGGCAGCAATGAGCATGGCATCATATTGATCCCGCAAGCTGTTGCCATGAGGTAGTAAACATACTCCATGGCTCCATAGCCACGAGGGTCCCCGAAGGTCTCACTGTTGGCGTTTTTGTCACTGACCCCATCAAACTTCATGAGATAGTGAGTAAATCCTTCTGGTGCTTTGGTTTGGCCAGACCTGACCTGAGTAAACTTCTCATTAAATGCGAGCACTGCTTTAGGGCGGGCTCCACCAGCACTCATGCCGACAGACATCAAGGCCATCATCGCCTCTCTGTCTTCTTGGCCACCGCTGTTGAGATCTACCTCAAACGTGCCCCGCGAACTGAGAATATCCTGAGCAATTGCGATCAGGGATTCGATTTCGACGTTAGCAGAGGCGTTGAGGTTTTTTACTCGCGTTGCAGGGGAGTATTCCAATGCCCCCATGCCGCGAGTCCCTGTGTACTGCAGGCGTTGCAATGGGGTTATCGAGTCCGCTGATTTCCCCTGCGCGGCAACCCAAGCGTTGAGCACAGCATTACCAAAGGCATCAGGAAGAGAGTCTGCGATCAACCCCGGTAACCCTTTGAACGTGTGGGCGTTCAATTCTGGGAAGCTGTACACCGTCTCAGACAGTGGCATTTTTAGCGGAGAAAGCTCGATGCCAGTTTTAATGAAGGCTGGAGCATATTCAAAGGCGCCCGCTCGAGATTTTGTGTCATAGCTGACGGCGCCAACGTTCTGACCGTGATAACTGACGTTGACAACTTCCATTACCATCCCGAAATCTCCTCTTTCTGTGGGCGTGTAGTTGAGGCTCTCTTGCGCTTTTTACCCTGCATTTTTGCCAGTTGCAGGGGGGAGACAATTTGCTTAGGCAGGAACAGATCCAGGTGACCAAGGAGATCAAGAGCAGACATAATCGACACAAAGGTTTCTAATTGCGTCTGGCCCTTTTCAGCATTACACACGGTTTTTCGTGTGACACCGGCTAACTCTGCAACCTCTCCTTGGGTTTTGTTCCGATTCAAGCGAGCTTGCTTTAATCGTTCCCCAAGCTCTGCAGCGATAGCTGAAGGTGATTCATCGACGTTCATGCAATGCGCCCTTTTGGTTACTTTATGGCTTAAACATTCACTCTATGGGTATAAAATAGAGCACTAAGCGGCCTTGGTCAATTTTCACATTGTTGCTCAATGGGCATTAAAGTGCCCTTAGTTTCTGTTTATGTGGTTCAATGGTCGATTTATGGAGCATTGCGAGTCTTTGACATGTTGCCTAGGTTTGTGGCACCGTTGTGTTTGTTAGCGGATGTCGCACACTTTTCGTTTTGATTGGTAGGAGGAGCATTGGAGGTAACAGTACCGCCTGGCAGCAGTGGTAGCTGGTGCATTGAAGAATTCACCATATCGGAGGCACAATCTTATAGCAGTTGCCTACGAGCCATTGCATCTGGCCGGGTTGATGCATTCATCCCTGAAGGCACCTATAAGCGTCTGAAGCGAGGGGCGACTGTGGTTATGTCGAACTCCCCCATGGAGGTCCGTACTAATCGAACCTTCATTCGTCGAGCCAAGGGGCATGTGCTGATCAACGGTTTGGGGCTAGGGATGGTTCTGAGTGAAATCCTCAAAAAACCAGATGTTAAATCGGTGACTGTGATCGAAGCGTCCTTCGATGTTATCAAGCTGGTGGCACCAACGTTTGTAGATGAGCCCAGGGTGAACATCATTCACGCGGATGCTTTCAAGTATCAACCAGCAGAAGATGCTTGTTTCGATGCCGTATGGCACGACATCTGGGATGCTATCTCGAGTGAAAATCTGCCAGAAATGCATTGCTTGCATCAAAAATATAAGCGCATTGCCAAATGGCAAAGCTCATGGGCACGAAAGGAATGTGAGCTCATGAGAAAGCACACAACAAAAAGCATTGAAAAAATCCGACATGAAAGATTAGTCTATACAGCAAATCATGATTGCAAAAATGACAATTAAGGAGAATTGGGTGATGGCAAAAAGCATTGTGGCTGATGATATCCAAATAAAGCCAACAGTTAATGTGATGGCGTTTTGTGATGATATGTTTGAACGCAAATCAGCTTGTGGCAAAAATTACCCTTCGCACTGGAAAGTAAAAACCAGAGAACGCCTTGAGGCTGCTGGACTGATTGAATCAAAGGGCCAATCCCCTGGGGACGGGGCCGTTTACTACTTCACCGAGGTCGGGCTTGCGTGGTATTTGTCTATCAGACCAGAGCGAAACCGCAAATAATTTAAGATTTAACCATAAATTTCTCACCTGAAAATAAAGGTACTGCCAATGTCACAAACCATCAGAATCACCTCAACCCCAGATGTTCCTCTTGGAGAGATCACTCGATTTGAAGTAACTGCAAGATGCCCTCATTGCGAGGAGGACACATCCATCACGCAAAGTGAAATGAATGCTCTATTGGCCCAGTGCCAGCATTGTGATGAAGAGTTTCGCCTTTATTTGGACTAATGTGACAGAGCAAAGGCCCACCCGATACAAAAGGAGTGAAAATGAATTTTTTCCAACGCATTTTAGGCATTCAGCTTTACGGTTCGATTCGGAAAAATATTTTCTGCAAGCTGGGGTTTCATGGACCTAAAACTGGCCTTGATGGAAAGCCCGCGAATGTATGCTGCTGGGGATGTGGCTTGGTTTACAACAAGGACATGTGGAAAGACTACATTGTCACTCTCAAGGACGGGGATGAGTTTCCCGTCACAGCGATCAATGAATTTCACGCAGGCTCAATGGTCGTATACGGTAATCAGCGCCAGGTGATTGATGGTAAGACCGGGCGCTCTCGTTGTGACACCGTCGTCCACAGAGATAACATCAAAAGTGTTCGCCTGAAAGGCGATGCACAGAACAACTGATCAAAACGGCCCGCATGTGCCTAGTAACATGCACTGCACATTAGCGTGCAGTGTTCATTAATAGGCATATCTCTCCTTCACATCGGCTGGTTATCGCATTGAGATCCCGTTGCGCTGATCAGTGCAGAGATCCCTCGCCAAGACTTATAGTTCGCCTCGACCTCACGCAAAGATGAAAAATACTTAACGCCAAGGCCTCTGTAGGCTCGATGAGAGGCATTGTCGGTAGTAACCGACCAATTACCTAGGGAAGAGGCCTCGCGTCGAAGCACCATGTGGTTGCCTCGAGAACTGACGGCATATGAACCGTCATCCAGCATTGTAATCATCTCGGCCTCCTATCCTTTGTTCGCAAGATAAATCTTAGGGAAGGCGTCAGGTAATTTAACTGCTTCCAAGAATATCTTTAGCTCATGAGCACCCATTGTGGGTCACCTTACAACTTCATTTTTTTTGGTTCAGATCTATTGCTGCCTGACTTTGCATGATCTGGGAAATAGAGAACCGGACTTCTATTTTTCAAGCCCGACGCAGCACTAATCTGCCAGGTTAGCTCTGCAGCCTGGATATTTTGATAAACATCGATAAGTCCTATTGCCATCAAGGCATCACCAATTGATGTCTGGGCGGTTCCTGTGCCTGTTGGCTTAGAGAGGATAGGGCCGCATGAAGTCGCCTTTTCCCAATCGGCAGCACTCTGAGCCTGGAGTGTTTTCCTGGCGTACTTTCGTGGGATCTCAAACTGATCGAAACAGGCTAGATCCACCAGCACATCTAACGGGCTGGCGCGGTTTTTTGCCACCCCGGTCCTGACATTCACTGAGACATCACCAGCAAGGGCGGAAAGCACTGCTACCGGACAAGAGGGATTTTCTCCTACGCGGGTTCGCACTGTCGGCTCGGAGTCTTTTGCCATGATGGCAAGCAGTTCTTCAGGGCAGTTTCTGTGCTGAGCCAAAAACTCGCGCATCAAGATGTCGGCACAAAACTGTTTTCCCAATAGATAAAGTGTCTCACTAGGGCAATTGGGATTTTTTGCGACCGCCAGACGTAAAGCATGATCTCCATCTACAACCAGCGCTGAGAACGCATCTAAGGGAGTCATAGGGTTTTTGGCGACACATTCACGGACTGGATGGCGCTTATCTCTAGCAAGCTCAGAAAGCATCTCTGGCGAAGTATCCAGGGACTTCGCCAAAATTACCACTTGTGCGCAATCAAGGGAGCTTACTGGCATATCACATCCTCCGCGAACGGGTTGGCACCGTGATGCCATCAGAATTAACTGGTACAGCGCTATTGATTTGGGCGGCAAGTTCGGCTGCCTGAATAGCCTGGTACACGTTTACCTCATCGAAACGCAGGAGATACTCTCCAAGCGTCAGGTCATTCGGTGTGGCGCTTGTTAAATTGGCTGGATTGGCATGCCGGACCATCGCCAATGAAATGCCATCTGTGACAGCATTGCTCCAGTAATCTGCATCGTTGGATTGAAGCCGCATTTGTACCGAGCCGCGAACTTTGTGGTGCTTATCAAAACACAACATGTCAAGTAACCAGGGGAGGGGGGTTATTGGGTTTTCTGTCAAACCAAGTCTCACATCTAGCTCCTCATCGTCGAGCAATGTGACGAGCAACTCGAGTGGTGTATGAGGGTTAATCGCGAGACCGGAGCGTACATCAAGATGGGTTCTATCCAATGACTCCAAAATCTCAATAGGAGTGCTTGGATTTCTGGCGATACAGGCAAGCACTTCTTCATCGTTGTCAGCTGCCAGAGCATAGATCAGATTGAGTGGCGCGTGTTTGTTCAGAGCCACCCCTTGACGCACGCTTGAGTTACCATCCTTGGCCAACATGGACATCACCTCTGGAGGGCAACGATGATTAAAACCAACCTGATATCGAATAAGCCAATCAGATCCTGAATCGCTGGCTAAATTTGTCAAAATGTCTACAGGACAATTAAGATTTTTCGCGACGCCATACCGGACATCAGATTCAGCGTCAGTTGACAGTTTCAGCAATACCGCACTATCCGTGTTCTGATTTTGTGCTACCTCAGCCCGTACATAACGATCTTCATCATTGGCAAGCATGCCAAGCAGGGATGCTGGGCAAATTGAATTTTCAGCGACAGCCAAGCGGACACCAACATCGATGTCTACCGCCAGTAAGGGGAGGATCTCTGGTGGACAGTTCGGGTTTTCGCCCACCCCGGACCGAACAGCTGCGGACTCATCGGTAGCAAGCAAGTTCAAATCGAACACAGAAGCATAATTGGACTTGGCAAGCAGAAGCTTATCTCTCTCGGTTTGACTCATGGTTACATCCTCAAGGTTTTTGAACTGGAGTGATTAATGCGGCCCCGTGACGAAATGCTTAAATCCGGATCGGTTGAAGAGCAGATCTTCTGCGATAACTGTGCCCCTTGAATGGATTGGTAGACTGCAGATAGTCCGGCAGCCAAGAGAGCCTCGCCCAACTCAACGCTTTTGGCATCATTGCAGATTTTCATCGACAATGAGAGCCCCTCCGAAACAGCTTTACTCCAATCACAAGCCGTTTTCATCAATCGGCAGTGAGCAGATTTGATAACGGAATGTGCGGATTTTCAATAGCTGCCTGTCGTACATCCACATCGGCATCTCCAGCTAAAGATGCCAGTAACTCAGGGGGGCAATTTCGATTCCATGCGATATGTAAACGCATTAACTCATCATCAGACTTAGATAATGAATGTAGGATATCCGGTGGGCACAGTTCATTATTAATGACGCCAAATCCCACATCGGCAGAGCAGTCTTCCGCTAACTTGTAAAGTAACTCGGTAGGGCAACTTGGGTTGCAAGCCACACCATAACGAATGTTCCAAATATCATGCTCAGCAAGCGAAGCGATTTGAGCTTTTGGCAAATTTTTATGCTGTGCAGCACTGACCTTCACTTCAAGACATTCAAATTCGTCTATAGCCATTTCAGACAAAATTTCAACTGGACAATTTGGGTTCAGAGCAACTCCCTTTCGCACGTCGTAATCATTATTGTCAGCCAATGATGTGAGTACAGATTCGGGTGTATTGGGATTTCTAGCCACAGCAGGCAGCACCCGACCACCTTCATCGCTTATGCTGGCAAGGCTGGTTAGCAACTCGGCTGGACAATTTTTATTACTGGCGACCCGAACTCGCACTGTATAACTGCCCTCGCAGGCTAGAATCGCTAACTGCTCGAGTGGGCAATTAGGATTGGTAGCCACATTGTATTGAAGGGATTCTGGCCCCTTGGCCAACGACACCAAAATATCTGCAGGACACACCGGGTTTCGCGCAACAGCATTTTGCACTTGGCTATCAGCGTCTGCTGCCAGGGTGTTGAATAACTCAGTGGGGCAACCCATGTTGTTGGCAACAGCGGCCCTGATCGAAGGTTGTGCATCAGTAGCCAGCTGGCTTAGCAATGCCTTTGGCGTATTTGGGTCTGACGCTCTGGCCATCATTTCGTAAAAGGTCAAGTCGGTCTGAGTCATGCCTACATCCTCAGGTTATTTTTTGATGTAGCTGCTATTCCGTGATGCTGATGGTACGCCTCGGAATTTTGAGATTGCTGGATCTGGAGTGTCAATTGAGCTGATTGTATTGCTTGGTAAATGTCGGCATGACCACCGTTCAGCAGCATATCTCCAATAGAGGCACCTAATGGGAGCAAGCTATCAAGCGATAGACCGCAAGATACTCCTTTCTGCCAATCATCAGGCCCCAGTGAGCGCAGCCGAGAAAGAATATTAGACAGTACAATTGAACGAGGTTCACTACAAAGCATGGAGACCAACGTTAGGGTGGGGGTGTTTAAGTTTTTCGCCACACCGGCTCGAACATTCGCGGCGATGTCATCTGCAAGTTTGGTCAGGATAATGTGGGGCGTCATAATGTTTAATGACACTGACTCACGGATCTGAGAACACTGATCACTTGCCAGTATCACCAGTGCATCTTCTGGCGCGGACATATTCCCCGCCACCCCATACCTGAGGTTCCATGTTTGGCTCATGGACATACGCGTCAATATGTAATCTGGAGTACCAGGATTGCCTGCTACGGCGATCGGGACACACAACGGAGTATCTTCAGACAACCTAACAAGTTCTTCGCTGGGGCAGTGTATATTGCTTGCGGCAGCTTCTCGAACAATCCAGTTTTGATCGCAACTCAAAGCAACGAGCACATGGGCCTCTGAATTATTGTGTTTGGCCACACTTGTGCGAACCCGTTCTGATTTGTCATCAGCTAGTTGGCTCAGTATTTCTGATGAAGTCTCAGCGGTATGAGTCAGCATCAATTTGTTGATTGTCGAGAGCCTTGTCAGATCAGGATATACGGACTCCTTTTCTGCCTCGTGATTAAGCGTCCGTCGGTCACTCATGTCACATACTCCACTTACTCTTTTCTCTAGTGGATTCAGATCGCGGTGTTGGTTCGCTCCTATTGAGCTGGTGGGCGATCTCTATCTCCTGAATGGTGTGGTAAACATCAACCATCGATACAGCAAGAAGGGCATCACCCAATGTCTTGCCAGGCAACCCCTCTTTGAATGGCGTCGATAGAGATATCCCTTGGGTTACTGCTGCACACCAAAATTCAGCGCTCTTGCTGCGCAGTGTATTCTTGGCGCTTGAACTCGGGTATTGACCGTCATGATTGGCCAAAGTAATCAATGTAAGGATGGGACAATTAGGGTTGGTTGCCACCCGACAACGGACGAGTAGATCTGCATCATTGGCCAAAGTGATCAGTAACTCTTCAGGGCAACATGGATTCGCCGCGACACTGCACCGAACGTCCCCCTCATGATCGCTGGACAGTAAGGCCAGCACGCTGGTGGGTGTCCGAGGGTTCGTTGCGGTAGCCTTACGGACCACCCATTCTGCATCTTTTGCCAAGTCCATCAGATGAACAATTGAGATATTGGGATTCTCTGCCACCGCACGTCGTACATCCATGTTTGTATCGGTGACGAGGATTGCCAACAGCTCGGTTGGCGCCTTACTGTTTTCAGCGCAACCACAGCGCACGCCAGGAACGTCATCTTTTGCCAAGCTGGCCAATAAGTCTTTTGGACAGTTATCGTTGCGAGCCACATCCCCACGAACTTGCCAGGCGTCATCCTTGGCCAAGATAGCCAGCAGCTCGAGAGAGCTGTTGTTGTCGGCAGCAACCCGACATCTCGTGTATCTGCAGTCGCTCGTAGAAAGAGTCGCCAACAGTTTTGGAGACGCATGTGATGTCAAATTCATGCTTACATCCTCAAAGAGCTGGTGCGCGGTATGGAATTTTGATCCGGTTCTGCGAAGCCAGCTGGGTTACTGGTGGTTTCTGTGATTCGAAGTGCGATCTCTGCTGATTGGATTGATTGGTAGACGTCTGAGAGCTTTGCCTCCAGTAAGATTTCCCCGGATGCCTTTTGGGTTGAGCCGCGACCGATCGGAGTGGAAAGTGAAAAACCCTCAAGGATTACCTTCGCCCAAAAGGCTGAATCCTTACTGCGCAACGCTCTCTGCGCGTTTGACTGCACATCAGTGCCATCATCACCAACCAGGGTCACGAGTAGCGTAGCGGGGCAATGATGATGCCTCGCGACCTGAGAACGAACCCCATCATCGTCATCGCTAGCCAAGGTCACCAACAGCTCGACCGTGCAATTTCGATTGGCAGCCACTCCACAGCGAACATCCTCATACTCATCCTGGGCAAGCTGGCTCATCAGCTTAACCGGGAGATTAGCGTTCTCCGCAGCAGCATGGCGCACATCCCAGTCTTTATCACTGGCAAATGTCACCAATAGGTGGCCTGGGGTGTTTCTATTACCCGCCACGCAACATCTAACAACAGATTCGCTGTCGTGTGCCAGATCCTCCAGCAGGGTGGCAGGGCAGCTTGGATGTTCAGCGACATAGCAAAGCAGATCTGTATCTGCATCTTTTGCCAACTGCACAAGATGCGTCACATCAATGTCCGGATCACGGACCAGTTCGTATTTTTCGGTGTAAGAAAGCGAGCTTACGTTCATTGTCACATCCTCAAACTACCAGCTATGGAAGCCATTGTTTTTCCGGATACAGCAGAATCGGCAGATCCGCTGGTGGCCTGTGTAACCATTCTGTATATCTCTGCAGCCTGGACAGCTTGGTAAGCATCAGTCAGTCCGGCATCCAGTAGGACACTCCCGACAGTTTTATCTTGGCTGTTACAGACAGGGGTGGACAGAAATAAACCATCGCAAACAGCTTTTTCAAAGTCCTCCCCTGATTTGCCACTCAGATTTTCCTCAGCGCGTATTCGCACCAATTCCTCTGTGTCATTGAGGAGCATTACCAGAATTTCAATAGAGCAATCTTTATTTTCGGCAGCGCAAGATCTTACATAGAAATCGCCATCAACTGTCATTGAAATAAAACGCTCGTGAGAGCTAGGAATATGTTTAGCAACACGACCTCTAACTTCACCATTACTATGCTCTGATAATGCAACGAGGAGATCTATTGGGCAATTATGGTTGGCTGCGACCTCGCCTACAGTGTCAATTAAGGCCCATTTTTGACAATCATCGAAAGCTGACATATCCGTATTGCGATAATCAGCTATGAGATACAGCAGTTCGGCTGGAGTATTGCGATTGCTGGCTACATTTTCTTTCACACACCAAGCATCATCTTTAGCCAGAGACTCCAACTGTTCAATCGGACAATTAGGGTGTCTGGCAACACTACTTCGCACAGAGAATTCAGTATCATTAGCCAGCTTAATCAGGAGATAAACAGGGATTTGTGGGTTGGATGCAAGGCGAGCTCGAACAAAGGGCATTTCATCATCTGCTAGCCTCACTAAGGTTTCTACTGGTGTTGACGCATTTTCAGCGACCTGAGCTCTACAATTTGCATCATGGCTTAATTTAGACAGCACATCCGGAGCAGTTTTTTCATTTATTGCTAATGACATTTTATCTAGCTCAGGTAAGTCGCTAAAATTCATGACTACATCCTCACAATGTTTTTGTGAGAAGTGATTTCCCCTTCGGTGTTCGCTGACTGCAAAGATTCATCTATCGTCTGTCTAACCTTATTGGTCAGCTCAATGGATTGGAGCAGTTGATAAACATCGGTTAGCCCTGCATCTAGCAAGGCATCCCCACATGTTTTATCAGAAGTGTTTTCATTTACTCTGGTGGATAGTGAAAACCCCTCAACAACGGCCTGCACCCAATAAGCTTGATCTTTGAAGCGCAGGTTACTCTGAGCTGTAGACATCACAAAATGCCGGGTATCGTTAGCCATGGCAATCAACGTTCTAATTGGACATTTTGGATTTTTAATTACTGATAAGCACACATCTAACTCATCATCATTTATATCGAATTTTTCAAATAGCTCGACAGGGAAATTTGGGTTAGAAAAAACCTCGCTTCGTACCAGCCAATGTTCATCAACAGCCAAATTAACAAGCAGTTCGATAGGGCAGTCGGGGTTTCGTGCTGCCCCACTTCTAACCTCACCAATGTCATCGACTGCCAGCTTGGTAAGCAATTGAATTGGGCAGATCGGATTCGCAGCGACACCCTCGCGCACAAGGTCTTCCCAATCTTCTGATAGCTGGACGAGCAAGCTTACCGGTGCGCTCTGATTCTCTGCCACTCGAGCTCTGACTTCCGGATTTTCATCTTGTGCCAGTTGGATTAACAGCGATTCTGGACATTTGGCGTTACCTGCCACACAACAGCGCGTATCTGGATCTGTTTCGAACGCTAACTTAGCTAACAATTCAGGGGGCGTGCTTAAGCTAATGGCTAATGAAATGTTGTCTGGTGCAGATAATTCACTCATACTCACATCCTTAAATTGCGGACACGGGGAGCGCCGATCAGGGGGAGGGGATCAGGGTTCTTTGTGATGTCGGAAGATTGCTTCACTTGTATGGTCAATTCTGCAGACTGGATTAATTGGTAAACATTAGAAAGCCCGGCAGCCAGCAATGCATCACCAATCGTAGTGCTAACGAGCCTATTGCTAGTGTAAATAAAACAGTTTTCGATAATGCTCGACAATGAAATGCCGTTATCTACAGCTTTTATCCAAAAGTCTTTGGTTTTACTACATAGCATATTTTGTGCATTAGACCTGGTTTCAGAATCAACATCATTTGCGAGTCTGATCAATGATAAGGTCGGGCAATTAGGATTGCCTGCTGCCATAGCGCGAACGTCTTCGTTATGGTCATTGGATATTGATGACAAGATGCTGGCTGAACAGATTGGATTGGCTGCAACAGCCACTCGAACTCCCCAATGGTGATCGGTAGACAGCGTTAACATGATGTCGCCAGGGCAGTTAGGATGAGCAGCGGCCCACTCGCGTACTCCATGATCATGATCTGCACCCAGCAGAGCAAGAATAGAGCCCGGAATATTGGGTTTGCCAGCTAGGTCACTTCGTATAAATCTATAGTTGTCCTGGGCTTGTATGGCTTTGTATATAGTGTTTTGAACCTGCACGTCACTCTCCGAAATCAACATTTCGGTAAGCAAAGTGACATGCACATTAGGGTTGACAGCCACACTGAGCCTGACATCCCGGCTCTTATCCTTGGCTATATCCGCCAGGGTCATTGTCGGGCACTTTGGGTTTTGCGCGGCATGACACCGGACTTCACATTGCACATCTCGAGCAAGCAGATCCAGTTCATATTCGGAGGCATTTATAGACTGCGCCAGGGCAATCCTTTCTTCGATAGATAAAGGGGAGGGCTCATCTTTGGCGATTTGGAACTGTTGTTGTTCTCGGGAGCCACCAAATAGAGAAAAGGCCTGTTTAACCTTTGTCGCAAGATCGCTGATAAACCCACGTTTTACACCGTACCTGTGATTCACACTCATGCTTACATCCTCAAGGTCTTGACGCAGGGAGTTATGCTTTGATCCTGTTCTGCCAGGGTCATTGATTTTTCAGTGTTTGTTTTCACAATAAGTGTCAACTTAACAGACTGGATCGTTTGATAGACATTACTCAGACCCGCCTCAAGCAATATGTCACCAAACGTCTTTTTTATCGGACCATCATTGATATCTGCAGAGAGAGAAAAACCCTCTGAAACTTCTTTTTCCCAAGCTTCCATAGTTTTACAGCGCAACCCTTCTTTCGCGCTGGCTTGCACAAAAAAATCGTCTTCGTTGACGAGCGTTACCAATACATCGGCAGGACAGTTTCTGTTTTCTGCAGCACAAAGACGTACATGGTAATCGTCATCAACGGCCATTGCCATGAAGCGCTCGCTATCACATGGCAAACGCTTTGCGGTATTGCCTCTAACATTTCCGTCTTCATCTCGTGACAGTGCAATAAGAAGGTTTAGCGAGCTATTAGGGTTGGCGGCAACGTCTGTTCTGACTTCAGCGTCGCAATCACTCGCCAAACGATGCAGAAGGTCGATTGTGATGCTATGGTTTCTGGCCACCCCTCTCCTAACCTCCCAATTTTCATCCTCAGCCAGGATGGCCAACTGGCCGACAGGAAGTTTTGGATGCTGTGCAGCTCGGCTACGCACCCTATCTACATCATCAAAAGCCAATTTCTCCAGTATTTGGGCTGGCACATTAGGATTGGATGCAACACTGATCCTTACAACAGGTTGCGTGTCACTTGCCAAGTTAACCATAACGCTGATTGGAACGTTTGGATTAGATGCAACACCAGCACGCACATTGGTGTCCTTGTCATTAGCCAGGTAGAGCAATACGTCAACAGGTGTATTGATATTCTGTGACACCTTCTCCCGGACATCCCATTCTTTGTCTTTCGACAATTTCATTAACATTGCGGCTGGTGTTGCAATATTTGCGGCCACACTGGCACGAAGCTGTATGTGTTTTTCATTGATAAGTTGAGACAATATTTCATGAGTTGTATCAGCTGATTTGGCCAACATCGCTTTTTGTGCATAAGCATAGGCTGAAATATCCATCTCACATCCTCAACTTCCGATTCAATACTTGAGCGCCAACCTGATTAATATCACCATTAATGCCATTAATCTTGATGGCGAGTTCAGCAGCTTGAATAGATTGATAAACGTTAGAAAGTCCAGCATCAACTAAGGCTTCCCCGAGCGTTTTATCCGGCGAACCGCTATTGAACGATGTAGACAGTGAAAGTCCCTCGCTAACAGCCTTTTTAAAATCTTCCGCTGATTTAGTGCCCAACGCCTCATCAGCACTTATGCGCACTTCATCTTCAGGATCGTTAAGAAGCTTTACCAACATTTCGACAGGGCAAACTTTGTTTTCTGCCGCGCATAGACGCACATAATAATCTTCATCAACCGTCATCGAAATGAAGCATCCGTCATAACGGGGGTAGTGCCTGGCGACACTACCTCTGACCGCTCCGTTGTCATCCTCAGTTAGCGCAACAAGTAATTCAATGGGAGTGCTGGGATTCGCGGCAATTTCGCATCTGACATCAGTGTCACGATCATTCGCCAGCCGAGTCAACAGGCTGACAGGGACATTCAGATTGCGGGCTACATGCTGTCTTATGCTCCACAAGGTATCCTTGGCAAGGAGCTCCAATTGGTCTGTCGGGCAATTTGGGTTTTGAGCTGCACTGCATTGCACTGCCTTGCTATTATCCGATGCTAGCTCAACCAGCTTACTGGAGGGGATATGAGGGCTTGCCGCGATAGCCATTCTTACAATATCTTCCTCATCGCCAGCTAAGGAAATGAGCACTTCGACTGGTGTATTAGGATTTTGTGCAACGCGGTCACGGACATTCCAAGCCCCATCCTTGGACATCTGCTCCAATACTGCTACAGGAGTCGCCTGGTTAGAAGCAACGCAAGCCCTCACGTCTACAGACTCATCATTGGCAAAACTAGCCAATAGTGATGGTTTGGTCGTGCTAGTTGCCAATACAACTCTCACACCAGTGAATTCGTCAAGCTTCGAAATGTCCATATTACATCCTTAGCTTGCGACTCGACGACTTGGCATCGGTCTGGCAAATATCCGAATTTATATCACCGATCATGATGGCCAGTTCTGCAGATTGAATCGCCTGGTATATGGCGACATTGTTGTGCTGAATGAGATACTCTCCGAGCAGACTGCCGGGAGGCTGATGTGGTATTTGCATCTTTAGCGACACACCATCCTTAACTGCTTCCAGCCAATCTTTATGGTTCTTCTTATTAAGAACTAAACTGGCAGGCTCAAGAAACTCATCAAATTCGTCTCGCAATATGGCATTTACAAGTAATTTGACTGTGGCGCTCGGATTTTCGCTGATTGCAAGGCGTACAAAAACATCATCGTCTTCTGATAGTGCATATAGTGTCTCAATAGGTAGCATCGGATTGAATGCTACGGCTCGACGGACCATTACCTCTGGGTCTTTTACCATTGACATTAATAAGTCGATTGGGCAATTGATATTTCCAGCTACCTTTGCCGCGACTTCAGCTTCTTCATCGTCTGCCAAAGTACGCAACAAATCTTCATGGCAATTAATGTTGCTAGCGACACATTCGCGAACACTGACGCAATGATCGTTTGAGAGCTTGACGAGCAAGCTCATTGGACAGTTGGGGTTTTTTGCTACTCCCTGCCTGATGTAATCTTCCTGAGTTTCAATATCCATAAGTTGCAATAAGGCAACTGGGTAGTTTTTATTACCAATGGCCGCCTGCTTAACAGCAGGATTTTCGCAAGGATCTGATACATAGGAATCAAGCAAATCAACTGGGCAATTTTCATTGTGAGCCAAACGTATACGAACTTGATCGTGCTCATCAGAAGCTAATGTTTTCAGTAGTCGTGCGCCACACCCATTATTTGATGCCACACTGGCTCTGACCTCCCAGTGCGCATCCTTTGCTAAGTGTTCAAGCACATCTTTGCTGCAATTTGCATGCTTAGCAATTGCCGCGCGTAGATATTCATCAGCGCCATGCAGAAGAGCTGCAAGTTGCTCTGGTGGTGTTTCGAGTGCGTCAATAGGGCCCCATTTTTTGGCATCTTTCAGTATCGAAATATCCATGTTACATCCTTAACTTTTGACTCGAAGCTTGATCATCGCCAAATATAACGTCCTTGCTGATGTCATGTGCCTTTATGGCTAGCTCCGCTGACTGAAGCGATTGGTAAATGGCAACATAGTTGTGCTGAATAAGATGGTCACCAAGCAGGCAACCAGGTGGTAGATGCGAAATTGGCATTCCAAGCGACACGCCCCCTGTAACGATATTTAGCCAGTCTGATTGGCTCAGTTCGTTTAAGTATTCACAAGCCGAATTACGGACATCATCATCGGTATCAAACAAGAGCTTTTCAAATAGCCATTTTTTTGGATACATGGGGTGGCCGCTCACACCAAGTCGAACAAGCCAGTCGTGGTCTTCAGCAAGTAAATGCAATGTCTCAATAGACAAGGTTGGATTGAATGCTGCTCCTCTGCGTACAATAACCTCACTATCAGTGGCCAGAACACTTAGTGTTTCTTTTGGACAGCTTTGATTATTTGCCACTGATTCACGAACGCTATCACACGCATCTGATGCAAGCTTGATAAGTAATTCTTTTGGACAAAGAGGGTGTTTTGCAGCACCTTCTCGAACGAAATAATGTTTATTGTCATCAGCCATTAAATGTAACAGAGAGATCGGAAAGTTCTTATTGCCTACAGACTCTCTTCTAACGGCGTGATATTCGCCTGGGTCAGATGAAAAGGCGATGAGCAAGTCAATTGGACAATTGACATGCTCGGCAATTGCTCGACGCATTGCTCGATCCGAACGGTCTACTCCATTAAAAAGTTCAACAAGCTCTTTTGATGATGTGCCTGTTGCTACAACGAGCTCCCACTTTTGATCATCATTCAGTGCTGAAATATCCATGTCACATCCTCAACTTTCGACTCAAAGCCTGAGTTTTGACCTGATTAGCGCTCGGGATCATGTTATTGATCCTGAGGTTGAGTTCAGCTGATTGTATTGCTTGGTAGGCATCGCCGAATCCATATTGGATGAGCCTATCGCCGATCGTCTCAACCATGTTTAGCTCAACAGATAATGAGAGCCCGCCAGCAACAGCATTTTCCCATATCTTGGTGTCAACCTTTCCCAGCGCAGCGCGGCAAGCACTCAAAATCAATGGGGAATAAAACGAATCACATGCGATGTGGATAAGGGAATCTACAGGTAGATGTGGGTTTTTAATGAGCGCAAGGCGCAGATTTTCTTCTTGTGCTATAGATAGCCTGGCCAGTATTTCGACAGGGGTTATTATGTTGCTTGCGACAGCGATCGAAACCATTGAGGCATCATCGCTAGCCAAAGATGACAGCAAATCATTAGGGCAGCTTGGATGAGAAGCAACTTCTTTGCGTACTTCCCACGCATAATCATCAGCCAATTTTTCAAGCAGGTGAGGGGCACAATTTACATTACTGGCCACATTAGAACGCACAATGTTACTTGCATCTCCGGCAAGTATTTCAAGCGATTCGCTATCGCAATTCAAATTCAGTGCGATATTGGCGCGGACTCTTTCTTCCTCATCCTCTACCATTGAAGACAATAATGCTGGGGGAGCATTTTTATTGCTCGCGATGGACCAGCGGACTTCACTAGCGGGGTTTTTAGCTAGCGACTCAAACAGTTCTTCAGGGCAATTTGGATGTCTAGCAACCGGGACAAGAACATCAACTATATCACCCGATAAAATCATCAACAGATCGCGGGGACAGTTTACATTTTGGGCTACCGCTGATCGCACAAAAAGGTCATCATCTATGGACATTCTTTTCATTTGTTCGACATCGCAATTTGGATGTCGAGCCACGCTACGGCGGACAAAACAGTCATGATCCGTTTCCAGAATGGCAAGAGCCGCTGTAGAGGTATTACTATTTCCTGCGATTTCTCTAAGCACACTAGGATCTGTGTCATGGCACATTTCTGCTAGTAATTCAGGAGGGCAAAAGACATTCCTTGCCACGCAACTACGAATATAACTTTCTACATCCATGGACAGGAGAGTCAGCTCCTCCAAATTTGCATTGGATGAGGATGCTAGGTTCGCCTTTTCTTCATGACTGAGATGACCTAATTCAATTGCCGACATAGTTACATCCTCAAACGCTGGGGAGAGGCCGGAACAGTGTTTTGGGTCGTCATATCCTGACTGGCAGCTTGATGAAGCTGCAGTGTTAGTTCCGCGCTCTGGATGAACTGGTATACGTCAGCTAGGCCCCTACGTAGCAACGCATCTCCTAGATGGGGGCCAGCAGCTGCATCACTGATTGGTTTTGATAAAGAAGTGCCACTAGCGACTACCTTTGGCCAAATCGCTTGAGGTAGGCTTTGCAGATATGTCTTGGCATCCTCCCGGACATCTTCGTCTACGTCAAAGCAAGCCATCTGCAGCTGGATGACGATGGGAGTAGAGTAATGAATAGCCACATGACTGCGGATCAATGGGTCTCGGTCAGTTGCCATAAACGACAAAATAGCTTGCGGGCAATCGTGCCTTTGGACGATACAATCCCTGACCTTGTCATCGGTATCAGTTACCAACTTCCCCAATATCTCGTCGGTGCAATTGGGGTTTTTTGCCACATCGCATCTCACCCTGGCATCAGAGTCATTGGCCAAGATAGACAAGAGCGCTGCGGGACAATTCCTGTTGCACGCAACCCCAGCCCGAATAGCCCATTCTTTATCCATGGCCAATTGGCTCATCAGATCGATAGCACACGCTGGGTTCTGAGAGGTATACATCCTCACCAGACCATCCGGATCCTGGGACAAACGAGCCAATACCTCTTGATCTGCTGTATGTATAGCCACTCTGGCCCGGACATCGTGGTTATCGTCACTTGCCATCGCATTGCGCAGGTACGCGGGGGTGGTGGGGTTCTCGACGACAGCTTCGCGGACTTCCCATCTTGCGTCTTTAGCGAGTACCTCGAGCATCGTAACGGTACAATTGGGATTACTCGCAACACTGGACACACTAAAAATGGCATCCGCATGATTGTCAGAGCTTAGTTTGACCAACGTGGCGACAGGGGTGTTGGGGTGCTGCCCCACATACATTCTGACCGTTCTGTCCTCATCGGCAGCAAGCGTTTCGAGGAGATGCGCTGGCGAATTTGGATTGCCAGCAACAGCTGCGCGGACCTTGGCACTCGCATCCTGAACTAGCGCCTCAAGCGCATATCGGGGGCAAGAGAGATGGCTCGCCACGTAATGGCGATCATCCACATTATCGGTGGTTATAGCTGCAAGCACCTTAGCCTGCTGTACGGCAGCTTCTGTGGGGGTAAGGCAAGCTGGTGAAGAGTGGTCCATATCGACAGTTCAATCCGGTAGCTTTGTTTTTATATACTACCAAATAAAATTTGCCATTGCTTGTGAGATATGATCGTTCTCCAAGAAGGCCGATGTCCATATCGGCGCTCCGAAGGGGGGGTTACCGTGGGGGAAGCCCTATAGGGGCTAGGGGGCGCTCAGGGATGGCAACTCAACGACGACGAAACAACTTACGCCAGTTGATGACGACATTCCCGTGAAAACTCCAGAGAAAAACAACCAGCAGTGCCAACCACCAGGTGATGTTGCCTGATACGAGAATGTAGATCAGCAGGAGCACCGCCAGCACCGGACCAACCTGGATTTCGTCAGTAATGACGAGCCACTTTTTATCATCATCACTCATCTTATGAGCCCTATTTTGTTTGTCCTTCAGCTGAAGACTGATTGATTGCAAGTGCTTCAGATTTAATTCTAATGTTGCCACTTCCTACGAGCAGAACGGAATCTTGGTCCTCCACAACCACAGGCTCACCTATCGCTGGAAACAAAAAAGCATCCCCCGATATGTTTGTGAACACCAGAGTTGAACCAACTTGTTTGTAATTGGCCTCACCCTGAAAGAAGTTTTTACCCCAAAGTTTAACCTCCATTACCTTTTTAACTTTCATACCATTCTCAAAAACATATGTCACGTTTACGTCATGACCATCTATAACACCATTACCGATGTATTTCCCATTTAGAATGACAGTGGATGCAGGTTTTAGCTTGTAGGTTTCAACTGTTTTTTGGTATTCAGGCGATGGGGATGTATCAACGTCCACGGACGCCCATGGATACCAGTTCGACTTAAACAATAAAAACAGACATGCAATCACAGCAACAACGACAGTTAATTCAATCAACGCCATGCCAGATTTATATTTCATCAGCACTCAACCTTCGCTCCGCCCTTGTCCTTCCAGCTTATCCAGCTGCAAATAGAGGGTCTCAATTTTATCTTGCATGATGCGATTTTCTTCTTCATTCGCATCAATCTCATCTGACAGAGTATTAATCTGCGCCAAAATCTGCTCTTTTGTCATATTGTCATCAGTCATATAATCCTCACCTAATAACCAACTCCGTTATTTACCCATTCCATCCTGAAAAAAATAAACCAATCAACCTAATCGCACCATAAACAAAGCATCCAGCCAGCACACCAAGGAATACCATCACAAGAAATAATCCTGACATGGTGAAAATTGCTGGCGGAACATCGGCTACGTGAGCACGCAGGGCGTCAACAACGAGATAGACACCGATGATCGCACTCAATCCTGTAATGGAGGACAGGTGCAGCCTAAATGTGTTTTTCCCTGACAAAAACAACATGTACAGGTCGTTTGCAAAACCGGTCTTTTCATTAGCGCCGACATTCTTTTGGGTATCCATACAACACATGTCCTATCAGTCAATTTATTGCAAAGCACCTATCTTGATGCCCGCTCCGATTCTTTGTGAGCTGTGCCGCCAAAAGCACGAATGTCATAAGCATGTCTGAGCGTTGCCTCATCCCAGCATTTAATGGTTGCCATTGTGAAGGTGATCCCGCAGAAGCGTCGCCGTTCTGATCTTCCGAGCTCTCCCCAGTATTTGGCATTACCGTTAATGTCCGGCACGGTAAACACATTGGTAACGTATTGCTCCAATGTGGTCAGGCGTTGCTGTCCATCAAGAAGAGCTTCACTAAACTCGCGAAAAATCACGTCGCTTTCGTCACCAATCAACTGCATGACGTCGTTCACCAGATAAGTGCCAAGATCGACACCAGCCCAAATTGAGCGGATGAAACGGGTCTTCTGCTCAGTAGTCCACACAAGATCACGTTGGAAGGAGGGGAGGGGAAAGCCCATAGCAAAGCCTTTAGCCCAAGGAAAGCGTTTTGCTCCGTATGCAGGGTCATTACAAAAATCTTCGAAGCGCCCGAGCAATTCACCAATGCTCAAACGGCTGGTGGCCGGACTCAAATCATCTTGAGGCATGGAGTTCACATCATCCACAAGGTCTGCACCGTCATATCTGTGGAATCCTGTCACCGGGGCTTGTTCATGCCCGTCATTTTTTTTCACTGCTACATCCTCTTGTTTTGTCGACGGCCACGGTCATTCCTAGGCCACCGATTATCCTTTTGCCGGTGCTTCACAACTCCTGGATCAGTTCTGCGCTGTCGCCAACTTTAGGCCCATTTGCTGCTGTGGTTATTTCAGGGAGGAATTTCTTTAGAGCCTCATCTTTAAAGCATTCCGTAACATCTGGTGCATACCCCTCAGGGGTAATCAGAGCCACTTTACCACCAGCATACTTTTCAAAATATCCGATTGGCTGAAGTGCCTGCCAATCTACAGCCTGAATGACCCCACCAGACGTTGTTACACCAAACGAACAAATGCCCGTGGGTGTTGATGGCACAGATGCATAAGCTAGTGGATCTGGAATTTCAGGAGGCATGTTTGTCACGTATATCGAGATAGTCGCTACTATTCCCCCAAGAACAAAACCGGCTAAAAATGGACGTTTCATCAGTTGCTCCTTGCATTAGGGGTCATAGACTCATAGATGGCTTTTACTACTTTGCTCTGGTCACTGGTTTCGGAAATGACGTTATCTCCGTGGAAATATCGCTTCACCGCGACCCAAATATCTTTTTCCACTCGACCACCAGCAGGGTTCATCAGCCACCATGCAGCCATTCTATAACTCCGACAGACACCATTAACATCAGCGGTATCGGCCGACAGCTGTTTATCTGCGACGCTGGCGGATCCCGTATAGAGTTTCATTGGACCAACTAAGGAAGGGGCCGAATTTTCTTGCTGTGCATGGATGAACAGAGCTTTCAATACATTGGTAGGAATACCAAACTCCACTTCAGCTGCGCTTATACAGTTCTCATTTTCACTAGAAAATGTAGAGCTACTAAACAGCAAGGCCACAGCAAGAACGCTAATTTTTGAACAATTTCTGAGCATGATTTTTTCTCTGAGCTGACTATTTGATGGCATCGTCTTTTATGGTTCACAGACCATGCGAATCTGGAGTAGCGTCAAGAGCAGCCAGAGTTGATAGATCAGGTATGCTGGAAACATCAGCCATGCCATCGAGATAGATGAATTCACCATCGCCGAGTTTTGAGCGTGGCATAGACATCCCGCTACGCGACGAGCCTATCACCGCGACGTTGTATGAAGTGCCATCGCCCATGAGCTCGATCTCTGACTGTTTGACCCTCTCAATGGCGCCAGCAAGACCCGTGCAGAGCAGGAATGCGTCGCTAAGGCATAATTCAATATCATGGCCATCGATCTTGACGACAACAGGCTCGCTCACGAGACAGGTTTCGTTTGTGCGTGATGTTACACCACCAAGATGCGTTTTTTCATTGAATATCATTTACAAGTTCCTTATTGCTTGAATGTTTCACTGCCCTGCTTTTCGTCGATAAATTCCGTTTTAGTGATCTGCCAGCGCAGTGAATGTCCAATGATTATCGACGAGCTGGATTCTCGCTATACAGGGGTAAGGGAAGATTGAAGGGGCTCCTCCGGGGAAGCGGTACTCGTATTTTAACAACTCCACCTTATCGCTATTTGTGATCGTGCAAGTGAAGTGACCATCACACCAGAATATTTTTGGACGCTCATCAAATATTGAGAAGATAAGACATTCTGTCTTGCTTGATAGTTTGTCGAAGTCAATAGATACAAACTCCTGACACCGCTTGCCCGTGAAGTGTTTCAGCCCTTCAATTGCAGCGCAATTGCGCTTAAAGGTCATTTCGCCGAGCCGATTGTGGTTAACATCGTGGGCTTCTGTAGAGACTTCAAAATCACATTCAATCGGCAGTTCCTGATTTGCTCTTTTGATGAAAAAGAATCGTTCAATCAAACTGCGCCGTCTTGGTGTCGGTTCCCATTTGAACTCAATGAAAAAGCGGTTGGGATTTTGCTCTCCCTTTGCGGAAAGGTGTACGGACTCCCCCGCCGAAATTTCAATATTGCTCATAATCCTCTCCTGGCGTGGTCATCTTAATCCAGACAATAAACATGCCTTTTCCTCTAGCTTGTTTACCAACCGCCGCCATCAGCCTTGTCCAAGGTGAAGGTCTCAATAACCAAATCTTGGCGGGCACGGCCATCATCATCATGGGAATCACCGCCCATAAGGTGAAGAGCACCGGATTCTAGATACCAATTTATATTGCAATCTGGATTTTCCAGTTGGAGCTGGTGTAGAACCTCGTTCAGGGTCGCAACTGCCTTTGATAGCATCCGACTCTGGGCCGGGGTAAGAACAATGTCAGCCATGCCGTTTTCCTCTATACGCAGGAGACCTGCAGCATCGTGTGGGGGGCGGCGTTACCCGCATACAAGGTCCTCTCAGCCACTGCTGGGTGCCACCTGCATTTTTACACGTGTATTAATGATATCAGCAGAGACTCAGTTGTCAATCTTTAATACACGTGTATTTAACATTACCCTTTGTGAGTCTTGGATAGATCGCCAGCCACACGTTTGGCCCCTTCGATATCCAAATGCAGTGATGCATATGACTTGCGCAAAAGGCCCCCTGGGAGAACCCAATCCCACTTTTCTCGGCTAAGGTTCTGGACGTTCCGCAGGAGATCATCTGGTGTGACAACTCCGTCATTAGCGATGGTGTTCAAGGCATCTAGCAACGCGCTGCGAGAGCAGGGCACCGAAATGCTCAGGCCTTCATTTGTCGCCTCGAGCCCTTGCCGCTGAAGCAGCAGCACCAGAGCATCATTAGCCAGATCGCCAGACCAAGTGAATAACAGGCTGTTACAGCTGCTCACTTCAATGATTGACTCATCGTTGAGGTTCGCCTGGCTGAAGTTCTCTCGGCCTTCAGCTAGGAGCTCTTGCGCGTTGGCATCAAGAAATGGCACGTGAAAATCACCAGACAACACAGTTTTCATCTCCTGCCGCACCCGTTCATGTACGACGGCACTGCAGTTATCGAACACAGGAGGGGACCCGCCTTTTGATGGGGTCACGTAGATAGATTTTTTTTCTTCACTGACATCCTGAACCAACCAGCGGCGCCCAGCGAAAATCACTTTCTGACCGACAACAAGCGGGCGGGTTACCGGGATCAGGCCGACTTGAGTTGAGCCACAGATGAGGCGGTACTCTTCATCACTGACAAAAGAAGCATAAAAGTCGTAGTGATTGACTATCTTCTCTCCCACTTCTCCATGGAGCAGTAGGCCAGAGCTATCCTGCACAAGCATCTTGAGGGTGCCCATTTGCTTGAGCAGCTGCAGATATTCCTCTCGTTCCATCCCCGCGAACGGTGCTCCCGGCGCTAACAGTGTGCGCCATAACTCTTTGGCATCGGCACCGCCACGCTCTGCTATCAGAGACATGATCTGTTGTACTAGCGTTGAGCCGTGGATCCCTCCCACTCGTGGGGGTTCAAACCAGCCATCAATGAGCAGCCTCACCATCGCTATTGCCTGAACCAGGCCTTCACGTAAGGAGTCTGCGAGGCTGGTTTTGGGGCCCACTTCTGGCTCTATCAGATACCCCCGCAGGATGGCTGATTCACCTTTGCGGCGACCTGAGCGCCCCAGTCTCTGACGTAGACTAGACACCGCTGGTGGACGGCCAATTTGGCAAATGCATTTGACCGCACCGATATCAATCCCGAGTTCCAAGGTGCTGGTGCAAATAGCAGTGGCGGGAGCTTCACCGGATTTAAGCGCCTGCTCAGTCTCTTCCCTGTACGCTTTGGATAGGCTGCCGTGATGGGCCCAGAATTGGTTCGGCACCTTGTCACGCTCACATAGCCTGCGCAACCGGTCGGTGTATTTCTCAACGCTGGATCGGGAGTTTGGGAAAACGAGATTGTTGGTCCCTTTCAAAACCTTGTACATGTGATTGCAGATAGCCGCATAAGGAGTGCTGGGGTCATCATCATCGGCTTCGGCATTTTGATCCGATACCGCATCGATATACCCCTTGAGCATAACCTTGAGGTCTTGCCCACCATCCTTTGACTCTATGAGCTCGACACCATCTGGCTTTGCTGGGCGCAGAAAACAGGATGCAAGGTGCATGTCACCCAGAGTGGCAGATAACCCGACTCTGGGAACAACTCGACCTATCGCGATTTCGACCCGGTGCATTAATGACTGCAGCTGCTTCCCCCGTTCGTCGCCGATGAACGCATGGAGCTCATCAATGACCACATAGCGCAAATAGGCCATCAATCCAGGTATGGAGGCCCCCCGATTGACGAACAGTGCTTCCAATGATTCCGGGGTGATCAGCAAGATCCCACTAGGGTTTTTCAGAAACCGGCTTTTACTGCTGTAATTCACATCACCGTGCCACCCGGTTACCGGGATCTCCAATGCTTCACATAGCCCGTTAAGCCGGTCCCACTGATCGTTAATCAGCGCTTTAAGTGGGCTGATGTAGAGCACTGTCCCCGGTTTAGGGGAGGCCAACAGATTGGTAAGGATCGGTAAGAATGCAGCTTCCGTTTTACCAGCGGCAGTAGCCGCAGCAACAATCACATCCCGGTCGGCGTCAATAAGCGCAGGAATAGCCCTTTCCTGCGCATCGCGAAGTGATGTCCAACCCTTCTGCCAGATCCAGCGACGAATGCGCTCATCCAGCTTCTCGAAGTGTCTGGAGTCAGAGTTGGAAGGATGCGAACTCATCATCGTCCTCTGTTGCCGCGTCGAGCTCCGCTCCGGTGTCTGCTGTCACATCGGTAAATCCGATGAGCTCTTTCCAGTCTGCTCCTGGGTTTTGCTCCAGTACGGCCAGCAGATTGATGAACGCAGTGATCGTTGTCCGAGGGGTGCGAAAATAGGACTCACCTAACCGAGTAGCGCAGTGCGCCATGAAGGCGGGGAGGGCATCATCTGGCAGGGCATATTTGGTCTCATCGCCGAATGCATAGACATCCCGGATTTTTTGCAACAAGACAAAGAAATCTTCGGGGGTCAGGCTGGACAGGCGCATCACTGGTCCCGAGTAATCAACCAGGCCTGCTTGGGCGAAGCTATTCTCTGCCAATCGGGAGTGGAGGGCCGAATAGCTGTAAAGGCCTCGCCGAGTGTCCATAAGGAATTCAGGCGTGCCACCCAAGATGAACCCCAGGCCTTCGGCAGAACCTTGCAGGGAGTCATTGAGAATGCGCAGGATCTGCTCGTAGTTGGAGTTTCGAGCCTGAGTATTGGAAAGCTTATACAGGTTGACCAGTTCATCCAGGCAAACCAAAAGCCCAGAAAACCCAGCAAGCCGGACAAATCGCGCCAGCAATTTAAGCTGATCGTACATCGATGCGTCGTCGACAATGGTGCGTACCCCCAATGCTGTCCGGGCATCGGTCTTAGTCGAGAACTCGCCGCGTAGCCAACGGATTGCATCTGCTTTCAGCTGCTCATCACCGTTTTCAAACCCACGGCAGTAACAAGCGATCACTTCGGCAAAGTCGTAACCATTCACCATTTCAGAAAGCTGCTCGAGCTTTTTGCGGATCATCCGCTCCGGGTCGATCTCCGCTTCCTTCGCTTCATTTTTAGCTTGGGAAATGAACTTCTCCACGACACCAGTCAATGCACCACCTTCCGGTTTTGTCCGGGTGGCCATGTTTTTCAGGAGCTCGGAATACAGGGACCTGGCTTGCCCACCGCTTGCATGCAATCGACGGTCAGGGTTGAGGTCTGCATGAACCGTCACCAGCTTTTTCTCCAATGCGATCGAGCGGACAAGGTTCAGCACGAACGTTTTGCCGGAACCATACTCGCCGATCACGAGTCGGAACGCAGAGCCGGTATCCGCCACGCGGTCGATGTCTGCGATGAACGCATTCAACTCATTCTTGCGCCCAACCTGGATCAAGTGCTGGCCGGTCCGGGGTACAACGCCAGCTCGTAGGGATTGGATCACAGCATCCCGGTCTTTTGCTCGTATCTTACTCATGGGGGATTTGCTCCAACAGGTCTTGGTTAATTTCGATAGGGTCATCGCCTTCAATCAGCATCTCGTCGTACAGGTCCAGCATGCTTTCGTTGATCTGCTCCAGAGCCCCATCGAGCATAAGGCCGATCTGAGTGGCAAAGGCCACCAGCTCGTCTCTGGCCCACTCGGGTTGTGTCAGCAGATGGCGAAGTAATGAAGAGTGCTCATGGTCCAGACCACAAATGCCAACAGGTTCCGGCTTGCTCGCCGAGGGGGCAGAATCGGGTACTTGTTGGGCTGCATGTTCAACAACCTCTGAGATAGCGGACTGATGATCATCTTCGGTAAACACTGTTGCCAGAATAGCGGCAACCGATTTCGATTCGGCCTGCAACTTGGCAATCCGATCGGCATCCAGAGCGAACGCGGGCGCGGCTGCGCCAGAAGGCGCGTTGTTGATGGTCGCTGAGGATGGAGGCACTACCACATCATCAGCGTGCAGATCGGAATACAGCTGCTGGCTATCTAACCCCAGCAACTTATACATTTTCTCAAGGGATTTGACTTCATCGGGGGTTATTGTGCCGTCTGCTTTGACAACCCCCACCAAGAGTCTTGCGATCAGACTCTTGGCATCAGTCGTCAGCAGCTCGATCTGTTTGCGGACCAATGCCAGGGCTGGTGGATTTTCTACACCAAGCACGAGCTTGGCCTTGAGGCGATTGCGCTGCGAGTGATGAAGGTCTTTCAGTGCGTCAATTTGTGCGGCCAAAAAATCGGCTTTGACTGAGCGATTACTGTCATCGCTATGCAAGACAATGCATGCCAGATCAAGACCGATTGCAGCGGTAAGCGAATTCTTTTCCTCATGGGCCGCAATCTGAGTTCCAGTAACCGAGTAAACAACCATCTTGCTTTCCGGGGCTGGTGATTTCGCACTGGCCAACAAACTCGGTTCAATGCAGAGCTGGTAATCAGCCAGGGCATTTGCAAACTTGGCCTTTTGGTCCTTATTCAGCTTGCCGTTAGAATTGAACTTCGCCAACAGTTCGCCCCAACTGATGGTTGCCAGGCCACTCCCTACATCAGATTGCAATTGAGTGAATCCGTCGCTGATGTCTTTGTGCCAAAGGTATGTTGGCAACAACAGCTGCGCTTCCAATGCCGTTGTTTTGTCCGGGTTACGAGCAATATATCGGCTGTATTGATCAATTACATCGGTACTTGCATCGAGTAGCGCTCGCAGTTTATCCGTCAATGGCGTAGACGAGGCCACGTCAGAAAGGTCAAGGCTACGCTGGATGGAATGACCACGTAAGGCTTCTGATGCTGGGGTATAGGTGAGTTGAACCCTTGTTTTGAGCTCTTTTAGCCGGAGCCCCTCACCATGACGTTCAGCATAAAGCTTCAAAAATACTTTCCTGAACAAATCAGGGCATCGCTCAACTGGCGTGCGCAATGAAATAAAGGGGATGGAAACAACCCAAGCTAGGGCCCAGTCCGCAGGCACCGGCTTTTTGTCTCTTACCAGCTGCCCCAAGCACATTTTGATAATTAATGGGTATTCGTATGTCCGGTATTCCAATTCTGGAGCTGGCAACTCATAGAGATTTCGGCTCTCATCCTGAAGGTTAATGCAATCCAAAAATTTGGACGCATACCCTTTGAACGAATAGTTGTCTCCGTAAATGCTAAGCAACCTTCGAACCTCTGCTTCAATAAACAGGACATCAAGCTTACTGGCCTCGTCGTTGCCAAGGTCGATGAGAAATCGCCGTTCCAGACCATAGAAAAACAGGAACACATAGCCAACATTCGCCGCAGGGTCTTTTCGGCCACCAGCCAGCCATTGCAGATAGGCCTTTCGGCCTCTTGGGCTAAGCCGTTTGTAACTTGGCCAATAACCATCAACCGACGTGCTGAGATTCACATCACCTTTGAAGACATCTAACAGCGGGTTGATCAATGACGGCTCGTCAGAAAGCCCAGCGGGCAGCCGATAGCCACCCACATAAAGCATGCCACCAGTGATTTCTAAGCCCGCCAGGGTGATGCTTTCACCAGGGGATAACCATTGTCCCCGGATGTCCGCCCCAGCAGCCTCAAGGTCCGCTTTGTCCGTCAAAATGCAATCATCCTCAACGTGGATGGGATCAAAATCGGGCAGGGGAATGCTGTATTCATTTTGCATATCCACGCGCGGGGCTCTGGACACGGAGATCAGGTCGTCAAAGAAAGCGACGTTTTTACCCGGAGCCACTGCCTGGCTGACCATGTTTGGGGCTGTCACCGTCACTGTAATTGAGCTGGTGGACTGATCTTGCTCATCAGGATGCGTCACAACAGGCAAATCTCCAGAGGATGGTGTCAATACCTGATGTTGGATATGCCGTTCTGGCATATCAGGTGAGTGGTTGACCATTGAGTGTTCAATTTGTGGTTTCAGTTTTGGATTGTCGGGTAGGGATGATGCGCCCGATTTTTGGCGAGTGGCGAGTGGCGATTTTTTCATTGATGGGGTGGCAGGAACGCTACACTTCGTTTTGACGAAGTGTAGCCCCACAGCTGATGCGAATACACACCCCATCACCACCCAAATCTGCCAAGGGATTGATTGGATCAATTCCCAAACCTTGACCACAACGACAGCAACGAAGCCCAAAACTATGGTGGCAAGCGGAAATGTGCCTCCCTTCGGTTTTCTCCGTCTTGCCATGATAAATCTCCGAACCTGTTCAGCGGTGTTTTTATGCTATCAAAAAAGGCTGAATTGCTCGAGTCTGATTTATCTACTTAACAGCTGTTTTGTTTTTTATATCGATGCCCAACTGCTTTCGTTTCATCCAGATGCAGCCAATTGGACGTTCAAGTTTGTCGGCGACCTCTCGATTCGATAGGCTAATGTCTTCCACGACCTTTAATTCGTTATCGTCATACGTTGCATAGAGTTTTTTTGCATTTTTGGTAAGCCCCAATACTTGGCATCGCCCACGGACAGCAATCACCGTTCTCCCAAGAAACTTGCCAATTTCAGAACGTGTCATGTGATGAAAATTTTTAATAATGTATTCGTCTTCTTCATCTGTCCAACGTTTGATTTTTACCCCTTTGGAGGAGCGGTATTTATTTAGGGCAGATAAGGTTTTGTGGTAGACCGCCAGCCAGAGGTGATGGCGCTTGTCCTGAGGGAGGGGGACTGCATGAGATAGAGAGAACCATGCTGAAATTTCGCTGATTTCGATATAAGTCAGTTCAGACAGGGTTTGTTGAAAGGTGGTAGTGATCCCCGCATCCGTCAGCGCTAGCATAAGCTGAACCGAAAATTCCTGCTGACTCAATAGCTGTGCTTTCTCCCAAGAAATCATGATACACCTTTATTGTCAGCGCCAATCGGTTGAGCCGCATCTTCATCACCAGATGAGGGGGATATCAAAGCCTTGACCATCATGTTCTTCTTCGCTTCCATATGTTTTTCAGCCCTACTTCCAACCATACTGTTCTCTAAGCGGAATGAACTCCTCCAGCAGGTTAGAGGAATGCTTAATAATGATTGGGCTCCCAGGCATGATTTTCTCACCCGGTGCAAATTTTGTGATCTTGAAGTTAACATTTTCTTTGGCTGCGCCCAATGTTCCATTGCACATCTTGCAATGCAGTTGTACGCCAAAGGGGGCTTCAGGCAAATCATCTTTCCACCACACTTTTTTACAAGTGCCTTGACACTTATATGCCGGTTTTTCGTCAATGTCAGAGCTGGTGATGTGATATTCAGTGGTAACTTCGATCATGTGCGAACCTTCTGCTAATGCTGGCTACCACGATATCGGTAGCCAGGGTTGGTTGTTAGTCGACTCGGCCTGCGCCAACTAGGGCGGACATATCCTTTTGTCAGCCTTGACATAGTCTGATTCATCCCGATGGAGATGAAGGATTCCCTTAATTGGTGAGATCGTAAAACTGACCATAGGTGATTTCAACGAATTCTGGCGGCACGCTAGGCTGATTGGCATGACCGTTTGCATTTGGGATGGCAAACACCAGTACGTTTTCATCGTTCTTGCTTTGGCCGCAATGCGTTGAGATCATCGCCGCGCCGCGCCCCATTGGGGCACCAATAGTGCAGCACTGGATATTGAAGTGTTTGATCAGGTAGTCGATGTAAGTTGGCGCGTCTTTCAGCTTCTTGTTTGCAGTGTCGATCTGTTCTCTGATTTTCGCGTTAAACGAACGCGCTTCCTTGGTGTTTCCTTTGCCGGAAACAATAACGACATCACGCCCCTCAAACTTGTCTTTGTTGAGGATTTTGACAGGCACTTCGAAAGGGTGATCGGCAGGGAAACAGATTGAGGAAACGAAAGTTCCGTTCTCGCCCCAGTCATGTCGCTCGCAAAAAACAATAGCGCCAGTTGCGGCAAAAAGCTCTGCAATAATCTTTGAACGATTTTCTGGAACGGTGGCTTTGTACTCGGCATTTACTTTCTTAGCTGTTTCACCAGAAAGCTTGTAATAGCGGTAGTATTCCTCTGGTTTCATTTTTACCCCGTTGGCATTGGAATCTAAATTGAGAGCATTTTAATGTTCTAAGACTCTGCTATCAATAAACAAAATTTGATATATTTTTCACATACTCAATGAAAACATTACCGACTAATGAATACAGCTGATCCATAAACGGAAGCAGCACGAATTGGGAAAACACAACCAGCCCCACGCCAAAAAATCCGATGCATAAGCAAAGCGATTTTTTGTTTTCTTTGTAAGAATTAAAAATAAATTTGCCAACTGGCAATAAAATTAATAGCTGGACGACAAGCGTTACAAAAAGTGCAGCCCCGGATGCAGTATCTGCAACATGCTCTCTCAATGAGGCTTCAGGTAGCGTTCCAGCAACACAGACGAGAACCACGCCACCGACTATGAGGGCAATATTGAGTAACATAGGATACACATCGTTTTTACCAAGCATACGTTTCCTCAGATGGTCCAACTGCTGGTGACCACCGCAACAACGGTGGCCGGTATTGGTAAGTGGAGCTGCATCGACTTCATATGCCGTTTCCCCCGAACTACTGGATTAATTAGAGTCTTCTTCGGGAGCTGGCATTGTCTTTTCAAATCGAGTCCCCCATAAGTCATTGCGAACTTGCGGGCTCATCATAAGGCCCAAGGCAGACCATCCGAGCGAGCCGATGGTGATTGCAAGCCCATAGCCAACACCTCTTACCATTGTCAAAATACCGAGCACGAGTAAAACCAACCCGATGACAACTGCACCCATCTGATACACGCCGATCTTTTTTGTGTCGTGTTCTTGCATGATCTTTCCTCTATCTACTGGCTCTTATCGAGCTGCCTACGATTTGGATGGCGATTGCGCAAGGAGCTGGCTTACAACTGCTCGTATGGCGTAAATATTGTCGGCCCCTGACTCGGCTACTGCTTTCGCTATGGCTGTAGCTTCTTCCATAGACGAAAAGCGACCAAGATCGGTACTTGCCCACGAAACGCCGAACCATTTTCCTTCGCTGTAGCACTCTTCCACAGCCTTAATCTGACCGACCCCACCCAGAGATGTAAACTCCTTCGTTGGCATCGTCGGTTTCTTGCGGCCTTGACTAAATGTTGTCGACATAGTTCTTTGTCCTCTTTAAGAGCGCTACATAAATTGCTCAAGCTAGTATCACCCTCGCCTGTATACAGGCTGCGGCCCAAGCATCGTCGATAAATACAACTTAATACACGTGCATTAAGTCTATCGAAAGCAGACCGCAAGTCAACATAAATACACGTGTATAAAATCAACCCTCTTTCAGTTTGCCCTTGTAATGGCTTGTAAGGGCGATGGCAAGTAGGATCCCATTGGACTGGGCAAGGACAGATATACCATCGCGGCTGCCTATATTGGTGCCGTGCAGCTAGCCAGTAGCACTGGTCTTAAACAATTTGAGGAAGACATGACTGCGAATGTAAGGGCTGATGATCAAGTGCAAGAGGCGCTTATAAACCTCTTTCAGGGATCTATGCCAGAGAAAAAAGAGGAGGTATCTACCTTGCTCCAGGACCTCACGGTGGTATTCCAAATGTTGCCCGATGTGCATCCGGATGGACGTGTGATTATGGATGCCGGGCTCTATCGTTATGTTCGATTTAATCAGCGTGTTACTCGTGCTTTTTGGATTGGTTCGTTCGCGGCTTGGGAAGGATATCGGAGCGTCGCCGAGGGTGGCAGTGCAGGGGAATTTGATATCGAGAAGCTGAAGGCGATGATCTCTGCCTTCGAGGCCACAATAGAGAACGATCAGGCAGATGACACGCCGCTACCAACTGGGATCCCGGAACCGGGTTATCTCCCAGAGATGGAGGAAGACCCCCAGCGGCGTGCTGCAGCTGAACTTTCCATCATCGCACTCGGCTGGGCCTTCCTCCATGAAGTACGCCATATCCGCCATCAAAGGGAAGGCACTAGCGCGGGGGCATTTGGTTCTCCCGAATCTAAGAGACAGGAAGAATTTTCGTGCGATGAGTTTGCCACCAGGTTCATTTTGGAGGGGATCCCACTCTATTCCGACGAAAGCGGCGATGATGCTCAGTCCGTCAAAAAGAAAAGGGAGCTCGCAATTTACTTTGCGCTATTTGCCATGACTCTGTTGTCTAAAAACAAGTGGGAGGAGTCTGAAACACATCCTGCGGTTCAGGCTAGAATTGACGCGGTATGTGCGGCTATCGGGCAGGATAGAAATGAAGACGCGGTGGCCATCGCCAATATGGCATTTACAGCCTTGCGAAAGGTTTGGCCTGCAGCACCAATGATCATGGCAGGCCAAGCTGCTTAAACTGATGCTATCGCGTCTTTAAGTGCTTTCTTGGGGAAGTGAACCCGCCCTTTCCTTTAGGTGTTTAGAGGGGGGGGAGGGGTCACTTATAAACAATCTCAGGGTCCTGATTTATATCGGTGGGGTCACCGCCGTCATTAGGTATCCCGGAGATAGAATCGATATTAGCATTGTGGCCATCAGTGTCCTTCTTGAAAACGCACAATGTTCCAGACCAACTGAACAGCTTTAATGTTTTTGGCCATCGTTTTGCCAGCTCATTTAAATCAGAAATTGCCTGTTGCTCTTTCTTTGTCAGAACTACTTTGGACATCTTGTTTTCCCTATCGCATGCATCCCTGGTGAACAACTAAAACCGATCGCCATACTTCATTAAGGCTGAATGTTGGGGCACTGACCCGATTGAGAGGAGCACTTATCCGGTTCCCAAAGACGCTGAGTTTGTTGTAAATCCTCAAGTGTTGTTTCAAGAAATCTTCGGTCATCCTTATCCAAGGTTGCGTTATGCAAAATCAACTCAAGGCTCTTTTCTGTTCGTTCGACTAATCTAGTAAGCGCGGCCAGTTGATGAGTAGAATATTCTTCATTTTTTATTTCGCATGCCTCAGCAGGAAGCACTGAAACGATGCCAACTAAAACCATTGCTGTCATCGTGATAAAGTCTTTAGTCACAAGCTGTTTCCCCGTTCAATGATGCAACCGGTATACGACTGACCATGCAGCCCCAAGAGAAGTGAAGACTGCTTCATCTGTTGCCCTGTCACGCTGCAGCAGCCCCTTTTTCTCCAGGCCCGACACTGCACGCCCTTCAGTGTGGGCTATTTCGACTCGCAGGCCTTCAGCCAGGGGACCTCCAACCTCATCGAGCGCTGACACCATAAATGCCAACTCACCAGGAGGAAGTTTGATTTTTTTGGCCTGCATGGAGGTCATCAACGCTCGAGCACCCAACTCATCCATGCCCACCTTGGCCCAAGTCGAAAATGAGCTCACCAGGCAATGAGAGGTCGTCCCAAGCACGGAAACCATTTCTCTGCGATCGGAGTCGTACTCCTGCGCAGCCTTGGCGGCTAAAATGCGGAAATACACGTTCGTATTACCATCAGCCTCTTCAATAATGGCCAGAACTTCACGCACCCCAGCTTTGTTGTCGTGATAGAACCGCCCGACTTCGATTTCTTTAACTTTCATCGCTATTTCCTGAGTAATCCCATTGGCTTTTGATCAGCTCTTCTCTTTGTCTCGTTTAGACAAACCCAACCGAATGGCGAACGCAACACTAATAGCGCCCAAGAAAAGGCCGATCACAGAATGTCCAATCCAAAAGGCAGTGACGCTGGCAAGACTGGACAAACCAGCGACTATGGCCAAATTTTCATCTTTCATCTAATCCTCAGATTTTTCCGCGCCCCTTTATGGCCTTGCTCAGCAGCTTTACGGAACCAGGCAACCGCCAGCCCCTGATCCTTTGTAATGCCCTGGCCCTTGGCATACATAACGCCGATGTTAAATTGTGCATCTGCCAAACCTTGTTTGGCCGCCTTGCTGAACCAGGTAAAGGCATGACCAAAATCACGGGTAATGCCGTCCCCTTTATAATACAGACAGCCGAGGTCAAGCAGTGCATCTGCTAGACCTTGCTCAGCAGCTTTGAGATACCATGTTAGCGCCAGTTCGAAATCCCGCCCCACGCCAAGACCATTCTCATACATCACGGCGAGACTGTGTTGTGCTTTGGCATGACCTTGTTTCGCAGCCTTGAGAAACAAAACTACTGCGTGTTGCTCATCCTGTACAACATCGCGACCCGTAGCGTACATAATAGCAAGGTTGTACTGTGCATCCGGTGTTAAGTCAGGTGTTGATACTGATGGGCTTACAGTGTTTTGCATCCTATTTGTCCCTTAATTCGGCAGCCGAATTTTCCTCGATCATCCGCTCCAGGCGTCCCAGTTGTTCGAGCAGACCTAGTATGGCGGCAGGTTGTGCAGCTGCGATGTACTTGCTGTTTACTTCCAGTAGCGACACTGGTTTTGGGTGCCCATCATGCATCGTACAGGCAGCGATCTGGCAGTTGGTCCCCTTGAGACGAACGACGCCAAAGCAAACCCCATCGTTAACTGCCTCCCATTCACCCTTGGTGGCCTGTTCGGCTAAATCTCGCAGCTTATCGAAGGCGCCGTTTCTGATGCCCCCATTGGGGGTGATACGTTGCCTAAGGGCCAGTAATTCGCGGTAAGCATTGGCTACCGGATTATTCCCATAGGACATCCCCTCCAGTTCTTCATCACTGAAGCTGTTCGAAGCCTGTTCTTCCGTTAACCCTGGTCGCTGAATAATCATCGTATTTTCCTGTTACTTAAAGCCGATCAACTGATTTTCGCCACAAAGATAAAATCGACAGTTCCATGGCCATCGCAATCAAAGCCCTGGCCATCAGGCTTGAGGCATTCATCTCCGCCATCAAAAGCGCATCCATCACACGAAAAGGACGCATTAGCGGGCCGCTTGTCGTATGCCCTGACATCGAGATCCCGCGCTTCGCATATCAATGCTGGCGGTTTGCTACCTGACATGGCCATCACCCTTTCGCTGATTCCATCCGGACACTGCTGATTGAAAAGCTTCCTTATGCGCAGCGATCAACTCACTCTCGTTCTGTGCCCACTCTGCGTTCTCTGCAACGTCGCCAGAGGCGGTATGTGTATTGAAAACTTCCAGTTTGTTGCCGCCACAGAACGGGCAAGACTCCAGATGTTTGCCGTTGTGATCGCCTGGGTCCCGATAGCTTGCGCCGTAACTGCCTGGCTCGCCAAATAGCTCCAAATTTTGCATGTGTTTTCTCTGTTATTTCCCAGTGCTAACGCCAGGAGTCGCTGGCAATTCGATATCAAATGCCTTTGCGAAGGATGTGACGATGACAGTCAGGTGATGGGGGAGGGGTCATTACGCAATCGCCTTCAGCATTGTCATTGTCGCTAGGTTCCTGCTTAAGCGCTTTCTGGGCCGCATCCATGACATTAGATGCCCAGTCACCATCAAGGCCGGGCATCGCAGGCAGAGCGAGGTCACCTGGAACTGCCATTACCCACTCCCGATATCCTTTGGTTACTTCGAGCAATTCACTCATTTTTTGGATCAGAAGCTCATTCTCATTGGCCATTTGCTCGAGATCGGATGCCATATCTGCCAAGGTCTTTCCTGCGTCCACATGCCCTTGTCTAAACAAACCCTTGGCTTGCATTCTTGCTTTGATGATGGTCTCGCTTCTCATTGCCGGTGTCCTTGGTTTTATTGATCTGCTACTGATTGGCGTGAGAATATCACACGTGTATTAATTATATCGAACACCAGCGTCAGGTCAATAATTAATACACGTGCATTTAATGGTCGGTTTTTATGCCCATCTGAACCGATGGAGAAGGCATGCTACTAGCTTTGCAATTGCGGCAGCGCAGGCTCCACGGTCACAACACCGAGGTCACAGCTGAACTCGATAGCGTGCTCGTGCTCAACTGCAATCCAGCACATAACACGAGCCATACACTCTAATGCCTCTTGGGGGCCAAGGCCTGCAACAGCTGCCCCGATTTGCTCACAGAACTCCCGATTATCAGCCATAACAATAAAGCCTCATGTTGTTGAGTTCTAACACTGACGTCGGCGCGATAAATACCCGGTCGCCAAGATGGCTGATTGCCCCGTGGCCGATACCTTACTGACCCATGGCATCATCTGACGCCTTTTGTTTTGTTGCCAGACCATTTGCAAACTATGAATCCTTGGATAGTCCACACCACAGCAACACCAGAAATGAGTAGGATATCCCGAAGTTCACTATCACCCGATTGGTTGTAAATCAAACCACACGTAGCGATTAACATTACTGTGGCCAACCAATAAGATTTTGGTGTCCATTCGTTGTTTGCCTCCCAAAGCTTGCGTATTTTTTGGTACATATTTCACTCTCCATTTTGATCACTAGATACAACAGATTGAAATTAACTGTTCAAACTATGCCGGACTAATGTCGTCCGCCCGCAATTGACTTCTATGTGTGCTTTCACTGAAGACATAACCGCCTGATGGAGAGCGTAATCAACACTCTGCCCAAGAGTCTCTGTAGCTTGCTCTTTAGCCATCCAGGAAGTGTCGAAATCACTCGGGATCGACATCAGCTCTTGGATCAGCTCGATCGATGGCTTGTATATTCTGCCTTCATGCTGAATGTAGATGCCATCCTTGATGCCACGATCTTGGGATTTCAATACGGTCGGGCAGCGGGTGCTTTCAGGCGTCAGATAAGGGGTCACTGTACGTGTGGATTGCTCGCGAGCACGGATCAGCTTGGTGTCGGTAATATCGCTGCAACTTGCCAGGTGTTTTTCCACGACATCCCACAATGGTAATGGTGTGGATGGATTAGCGGCCCCAATTGGAGGCTCATAGCCAGGATAAACCGACGCAACCATGTAATATCGTGTTCTGCCCTGGTATGCACCAAATCCCAAACCGCTCAGCACACTTTCTGTGATGTGATACCCCATGCGACGCAAAACCGTTGTCATCATGATCCCCGCAGCCGAAGTCGAAAAGCCTTTGACGTTTTCAACGACCACCACAGCAGGCTGAATAACCTCGATCTGCCGCAAGCACGGGTAAACCATATCGACCATCGTTGACAGGTCTGAAACAGCTTTAGCCTTAGCCACCGGGCTCTTTGCGGTGCTATGGTCATCGCACCCAAGGGAGTAATGCGCCAATGCGATTGGGGGCCGTTCGCTTAGCAATGCTGCCAGGCGGTCAATCTCCAAGTGATGGATGTCTTCACACAGCAAGATGCGCGGCGCAGCATTGCGCAAAACATTGAGGGCATGGACCTCTGATAGGTCACGGCCCGATGCGATATCTCTTGCCTCTGGTGGACGATGCTCCAGCACGATATCGGCTTTCCAGCCAAGGGACTCCATGACATGGATGTCAACGCCACCAGTCAAACCAACAAAGGCCCGCCATGGGTTGCTTTTCCTGAAGCGATCAACAATGGAAAACACCCGGTTGGACAAAGGGCTGAACACGACGCGCCCAGGCCTCATTTCCACATGAAATCGCTCGGTGTAACTTGCGAAACAACGATCGATCATCTGTTGACTGGAGAACTCAACCAGAGACTCCAGAGGGTTGTTAGAGCGCCCCCGATTATACCGACGCTGGTGGACCTGATGACTTGCTTCCACGCCCTTGGCCAGCTCGACAGCAAAACCCTTTTGAAAGCCAAGCGGGGAAACTGTGACCCCTTGCCCTGGGGTGAACCCCATGATCGGCAGAAAATTGGTAGAGAGGCGAACTTTTCTGCGCCCACCGACGTTATTAAATGTCAGCTGTTTGGTAACTATCTCAGGTTGTGAAAATGTGCAAATCATCATAATCCCTTGCAGAGCATGCCAGCAGGTATTTAATTGTTTTTGGCCTATGGCCAACCATCACCGCAGAGCTAATCCCTGAATATTGGAAGCCCCTGACAAGCGGCCCTGAGTTTTTTGGCTTCACTTTCCTCATAACCCCAGATATTGCCATCATCTACATTACACCGCTCAGGGCAAATGATGCTTGGTGGTAACTGCACCCCCTTGTTTACATAGTCACGCAACCGTTCAACCAAGGAACGGAGCGTGCCACCATGACTGAAGGCTTTCCATTTGCCACTGTAATGGGTGTAAATCAGCTTGCCGGTGCGAGCATCGTGAAACCAAACGCGGCCTCTACTGTCCAGATGCATCTTGGCCACATGACCGTTTGAATTGAAAAATTTCCGACCATGGTTGGCAATCAGTTGGATCAGGTCATTTGCATGAGCTAAGCGTTCTGCTGTCATTTCGATATCCTTTTTTCAGATAGACCTTCGCAATGAAGGAGCTTCCAAGAAGGTAAATCATTGTGGGGAAGCCAGGCTGTAAATTGCACCTGGATATAAAATACATTGCCTTTTACTCAGATTTGACATTGCAAAACACCCATCCTGGTCAAGAACGGCCATCGAATCAAATTCATAGCGACGACCTAGCTCATCAACAAACCATGTTGGAACTTTTTGCTCCCTGATGGTGATTGTTCTATCACTCACTTTCACGATACGAGTCATGACATTACCTTTAACGATCATCGTTAGTTGGATTGGCTCGGACTAGATAGTATCCGGAGTCAATGTCGTCACCATTCCAAGCTACGATGCCGTCTTTGACCAGTTGCTGCAGATGCCTTTGAACCGCGAACGCGGCCCCCTGGCGATTACGAAAGGTGTAATCAGGGTATGCGGCATATCCGATAGCTGATGCACGTTTGCACGGACCTATCTTGAGGTGTGCAATGATGCGCTCTCTCACCAGCTCAGATGGAGTGTGCTTGCCATGGTTTGCCGGGGTTTTACTCGCCATCTGACTTCCTGATCGTTACGCATTGTTTTTTTTGGGGCAGCCCTGTTTCACGGTTCCTCGTCCACCAGCAATAGTGGTCAGGGGGGTTAGCACTTCGTCACGGGGAGATCGGTCTGAGCCTTCCAAAATCCATGTTTATTACCAAGCTCTCTCGCTGCTTCCAGTGGCTCATGATCATAGGATGCAACATGGATGAATTCGCCAATAGATGGATGACTGTACACTTCAACGCCATCAACCGTTTCGATTTCAAAATGCCTTAGCTCTTCACGCGCTTTGTCTTTCGATTCGACAAACTCGCGCTCACATTGCTCTGAAGAAATCCAGGCAACGGAATCAGCTCCAACTTCGATTGCTCGCCATTGCGACGTTTGGTCATCGAATTGCACATACCGCTCCGTAGCAGCATCATTACAGCCTGCGCTCAGCATAGACAGAAGGCTGATCAGCAACACACGTTTCATTTCATTCATCCCCTTTACCAAAAAATGTATCTGCATGTGTGGTAATGCCAGCTACAGCTTCTCGAGCCTTTTAATGCTAATCGAGACTGTCTACTAGCGATCTGGATGGACACCACATTTGCTTACCAGCAGATGCCCCGCTGACACGTTCAACCACCCAACCATTGCCATCTTGGGTAAGGAGGCGAACTTTATTGCCACTTTTCTTGAAAAATTTTATATCACCTTCTTTAAGCTTTGTCTTTGTTGTCATCATAATCCTCCTTGCAGATTGACTGTCGTCGTGTGAATGCGTTACTCAAAAGGCAAAAACTTATTACACGTGCATTAATTTTAGAGGCTAGGGGGTGCTTGTCAACATTAAATGCACATGTAATAATGTTTGCATGACTGAAAAAGCGAAACCGCGCGGTGCGCCCAAAAAACCCTTAGACCAAAAGCGGATCGAAAGACTCGGGGTTGTCCAGCTGACGCAAAAACAGTTGGCAGACTACCTGGCTGCTGCAGAGCTTGAGGGGAAAACAAAATCTGATTGGGTTCGAGATGTTCTCGATGCTCAAGCCGCACTTACCCTTAGCAAAAAAGCAGCCGAGAGCTAATCGCAGCCGCTTGAACACAAAAAGGCCAAACAATCTGGAGAGATGTTTGGCCTTTTTTTTGATCTTGGATCTTCGGTTGCTTAGTGCTTTTCCACTCGACTTAACTGGATATTTTCGCCATCTTTCTTCGACGCAAGCATGGTGATTGTCTGTGGATTTTCAACCACAATAGCCTCCCCGATTTCTGGAAACAAAGCTTTATCGCCGATGACCTCCGAAAACATCAATACTGAGCCATTAAATTGATACTGCGCGGATCCAGATATTTTTGGTATACCGGCAATTTTCATTTCCTTTGTGACAGTGTTTTTGTCATCAAAATAGTAGGACACCGCGACACTTTTCCCATCTATCTGAAATTCAGCTTCGTATCTACCTCTTGGGTGATCTTTTGGCTCCGGTTTGCTGCTATAGCTATCGACAAGAATTTTTGAGTCGATTGTCACTTCCGGATAATTCGACTTCATCTCACGGAATCTCTGATCCTTGAGATAGGGGTCAACAGCTAACATGTAAACTGCCGCTGCAACTACGATCGCGAACATCACTTCAGGGAAGCCGTATCCCCGCTGCTTTAAATTTGCCATCTATGACTTACGCCTATGCTGGATTTGAAGTGTTATGCCGGGAGTGGAGTAAGCGTGCATACTGACGCGAGCATGTATCCTACCCCTGCAATTTTATGCTCGTGCTTTGGGGCCCATGATTGCAGGTGTGCCCTGATGCACTTGTTGAGGGCCGCTGCATCTACCCCCTCATTGAGTTCAATCTCGCATGCTGGTGTCATTGAGCCGCAAAAAAGTGATTTTGCGAGCTTGGTGTAGATATTTCCAGCCCAAAATTCTGCCGGGATATCCTCTATTTATACGTCATTTGGCACCTTCAGGTTGTCTCTTGAGCTTAAATAGGCTCGACTTTGTCCAACTGAGCAATACCTATGCCTTCAAGGACCACCATAGGGCTCGAGTCACCTTGGATATAGGCAGGTTTAACTACAGCAGTGATTTGCTTACCCTCAATCTCACTTTTCAGGTAAGTCACTTTTGTACCTACCGCATTTGTTCGATTGAATTTCTGCACAGCCAATTCGGCCAATTGGCGATTGTGATTTCTTTCTGGCTGTTCAGCCTGAACATCTGAACCTAACAGGTTAACGCTATTGAAGTTAACCAGAACTTCCGAGAACGCTGCATGATGAGCCATCACCCATTCAAATAACTCGCTTTTTTCTTTGCCATCAACAATCAAACCGGCTTTCATGCGCAGCGATTCTTCATGGCGCATGGTCAACCACTGTTTGAACGTATCCAGGTCACATACACCTGCGTGACGCATCAGCGGTTGCCCATGGATCATTTGCGTTACCGTTAGCATCCCCATTTCAGACAGAGCTCTGTCCAGTTCCTCTATACTTCTCGTTTCCATGGGCTGTTGCCTCTCTCAATTCAGTCTTTGATGTGTTCGATCGCCTGATCTATCGCGACCTTGCGCCAATCTGGCCATGTGCGAGATTTGTTGATAGCCAACTTGGCTGCAGCTGCCGGGATCAATTTTTGATGCCCGTGATGGTAAGCGGCCAACCAGATCCTGTATGCCATGACGGCCCAAGGGCGCCACTGATGGATTTTCCCTTCCAAAGCTGATAGCTCGAAATGAATGTCGTCAAAGCTCCATCCATCCTGAACCTTCGATTCCTCAGGCATTATCCCATGGGACATGTAGGCATCAATATGGAGGGGATCACCACCAGCCCTCAGCGCACCATCCACACAAAGTAAAAAGCAGTCCGCCCACTCAGTAACATCACCAGGAGACTCCTGGGCCTCTGCAAGCTCCTTTTTGAGGTGCTCTAACACCCCATGCAACCGAGGCGCGGGACCGAACGCTGAGACGCTGAAAACGCGCTGTTCTTGAAGTAACGTAAGCAGGGGCATAACTCGTTTTCCTCGCTTGGCTAGATATCAGAGGGAAGGGGAGGGACATCTCCTGTCACTTCGGCACTATTTGACCGCAATGCGGACAGACATTCTGATCTCCATTGATGAGAAGCATCCTTGTCAGCCAATACTTAAACATTCGATAGCATGATAATCGAAGAGCTGCTGTTGCCATGGCAAAGCATGAACCTATCCCAATAGCCGGATTTTCAACTGCCCGAACGTATTCAACCCCGATCATTTCAGTGGCCTCATGAACAGATTTGAGTTCTGCGATTATGCCTAAGTACCATCCACGGATCACGATGGACAACCATGGTGCGATGGCGAATATGATCGCGATTACCAGTATTGCTATAACTCCCTGACGGCTGGCATTACCTTTAAGCTCATACATGGCACCTACACAAAATGATGTTGCGAGGATGAACTTCATTGGCATTGGATTAGAAAGGCTCTGCAGATAATGGCCAAGCCCTAACCAGTAAAGCTGCAATGCCAATATGAGGCATAACACCAAAAGTACGTCGCGCAAAAATTGAGGGGTAGGAGGTTTTACCCTGCAGCGTCGCAAACCCTCATAGGGAGTCATCAATCATTGCTCCTGATGGACGCATTTTTCTCATTTTGGCTGCGGAACCAGCAAACGGCTACTGGCTGATCAACACCTTCCTTTTGCTCCAGCGTCTTCATGTTTTTTAACTTGAAGTTAATGCGATTGTACTGTCGCCAATTACCACTGACAAATTCTTTGCGGACATGGGCCTTCACAAAACCAACCATTGTCGCAACAGAAGGGTAGGCTTCAGCGAACAAATCCAGCCAAGCATTTACCTCTTGTCGAGAGCCTTTGATGCAGAAGGAGTGTTCGCCTCCAGTGTGAGGGGTTCCACTGGGATTTGGTGCCATTTCGTACAAATCTTGATTGCGATACATCAATTGATGTATCGCACGTCCTGTAATGGAGTGCTGGGGCGCTGAGAGGTCAAGAAAAACCTCAACAGGGCCCAAGGTATTATCCAAATTTTCATCAAAGCGTTGGCAGCGTTGAGCGTGCAGCATTTTATGGTCCTTGTTGAAATGAGGTGTAGCCTGGGTCGGAGGATGGAAGGGGAGGCATGCTCCCCGACATTCATCCTGCGTAAGTGATGTCTTCGCCGCGCACCCAAGTGATAGGAAATGCCCCCAGCTGATCCTGAGTTGCTTCTATCAAGTTGTATTCAGGGATGTCATGGTCGTAACGGGCATAACCATGCTCTACTTGTTCGACAGTTACCGGGGCGTAGCTAGACTGCGTGATGATTTTATTGGCTCTCTCCAAAAAATCAGTTTTAAGTCGGTGTCCATCAGTCCAGACCCCCCAAGGCTCTCCATTCTCCATGCTGTACAGTGAGATGGGCTGCGGGTCATGCATGCCTATCGGCCCATGAAGCCCTTCTTCAGGGTATTCCGTGTCGTAAGCGTACAGGCCAGCAGGCATGCTTTCGCCATCCAGGGAGGTGAAGGCGTCCCGCTTGATGATAGTGATTTCGGCATCCAGCTGACTGGGGTCCTGTTCCCGATCCGGGCTAATGAAGTCCAACAACTCAATCAGGTTTTTGCCGCTCAGTGTGATCATTCTTTATATGCTCCCATATAAACTAAATTCTGTGCTTTTCACTATATTGACGCTGTTCTGCTTGTCAATATTTATTACAGGTGTATTTAGTCTGGCTGCTGCTCAGAGCGCGAAGGTGTGGAAGGATGTCAACACTCTCCACCAGCCGACAACCCTTGTCGTCCCGTAGCGTTCCGGTTTTGGTCTCGGGTGCAACCCATGGCAAAATACCGACTTTGTGCCAAACGGATAATGTGATGACTCCAGAGAGGATGAAGCAGTACGGGAAAGGATTGGGCTTGTGGCAAGACAAGAGCCTGGCTGCTGGTGAGCCAATCTCTTACCTCAAGCAAGACGATCCCGGTCGTGTCGAGCTTATCGAGACCGCAAAAGGGTTTTGGGTTGACTCCAGTGAAGATTGCCAAGCACCTGTTAACCCTTTGGCTAACGGTGTTTTCGTATGGACTGAGGTCAAAGGCGCCGGTCATACGTTTGTGTCAGTCCATGAGGACAACAGCCCATTCGTCTACACATATGGCCGCTTTGGGCGTGTAGGCAATCCGCTTGGTGCCGTAGGGGATGGCATATTGAATTTCCTGCAGTATGAAGATGCCCGAGGGTATTACCGGGAAGAGCTCTACAAGTTTGGCGCACGGGCTTTCCGGATTGATGACGCGGATCCCTTCATCATCAGGCAGTATTTCGAAAAACTTTGGTCAGCTGGCGTGCCAGCGGTCCAAACACCCAAAATGGGCGATCGTACCCGCCGCAATGGCCGCACGATTGACCAATATGATGTCACCGGGAAGAATTGCACTACGCATACAACAGATGGCATCAAAATGGGTGGGTCGGCAGTGTTTAAACTGGAGGCCACCCTGGGGGAGTTAGCAATCCAGTTTGATGAGGACGAAGATTTTGCCATCCCTGCATCCTTGCAACGCTACTTGATCCGAAAAAGTAGCGATCCAGCATCGATGCAGGTGATCGAGATGACAGCAGAATTCAGAAAGCAGTACCCCAACGCCGAAAGGTACACCCCGGTGCCGGATAGCAACTCTCCGGATAAGGTGGTTGCAGAAACGCTATCAGCAATCGGTGAAGGGTCGCCATACTCTGCAGGAACCGTGGGCGGAGTATTGGGAGGGGTTTATGCTGACAAGTAACCAGCGCTGGATAATCACCCGGACTGGGTTGGTTGTGATCATGTCATGCATCTATCTCTCGATAGCCAACATGCTGATGTATCAATTCACGAGTGTAGTTGAGGCGGAGAAAGCAGCTCATCCGGCTGTAATGTCACTTCAGCAATACGATACTTCAGTCCGCGCTGTCATGAACGTTGCTGACTGCTTCTCCAGCTTTTCACTGCTCGGGTTCTGGGTCAGCGTGGCGCTTATTCTGGGTGGCTTGAAGAAGGGGGGGGCATTAGTAGCTACCAGCCGATGGAAAGCTATTGTCAGATGGGCTGGAATTGCTGCAGTGATGTTCGGGCACTTTATCTGGAATGCAGCGCTCAGCTTCAATCTTTCATACTTCTGGAAAGATGGGGCGTTGGCCTCACAGGTCTCTGTTCGTGAGTATTTAGCCGGAATGGATTATCTCATAGGGGCTATGAACATGGGGCTGCAGGCCACGACTTACAGTTATGTGGTGTGCGCCCCGCTGATCATTTTGGCCTTCCTAAAAGTCCGATAGTAGTCAGGTGAGGCATGCATCTGGACACTTATCAAGACCAGCCAGATCTTAGCTGGTGGTTATGGCTGCAGGCCCCTGAATGTTCGCGTGCTGTTGGCGAAATGACGCGGGCATGTTTGCCACCAGCTGCTTCAGATAGGCATCCAGCTCCGGATCCGCTTTGCGGCAGGCATCAACATAGGAGGTTAGCAAGTACATTGGGCCATTCTGGTCGTAGCCAACCAGGGTACTCTCCGGGTCATGGCGTAACACCTCATCGCAATACCATAGTGACTCATCCAGGGGGGACAACATTGGCGCTTCACCATCGTTGACCTGCTGCATATAGGCACCGAATTTTTCGTCAAAAATGCGATTCAGCTCAGTTGATGCGTGCTTTGCATGGAGATCTTCCATATTCCACCTCGACGATAAAAGTTAGCTGTGAGTTGTTTGCAATGCGGCTTGTTCGCCGTGTGTGGCGAGAACTAATGCCCGGTCAAGCCAACATTTTCCCATCATAGAATGTCAGCCCCATCTCGCTGGCCAATGATGTAATGGCTTTGGATGCGATCGCACTGTTTTTGAGTGACTCTGCAGGAACCCTAATTAATAGATCCCTTGGCAATACACGATCTCCAAAAAACATGACCGCATAATAGCTGGCACATTGTCGAGAACTCCAGATAAGCCCATCGACATCTGAGGCTGCATGGATAGCCTTTGCCCATTCCTGAGTATAGGGGTAGTAGGATGCAGAGCTGTGAATGAGTTCACCTTCAGCAATCCCCAGGTTTCTTGTCGCGGGCCCGAACAGCTTTGCGAGCTTTAAATCCCTGGCGTTAGAGATATGACTCAGCACCATCCCATCCAGTCGCTGGAGGTCATATGTTTTCAACGATGGATCTGTTGTATAGGGGACGTCGTGAAAGACACTCTCCATCAGAGCAACCTCCACGGTGGCTCCCGCATAGATCGTCGGGACCGCAACACCCGCTGAGTTAGTAAAAGGACTGAATCTGGCATTGCCGTAACCAGGGTTGAAGACTGTTTCCCCAAATCTACTTGAGTGAACACGGAGGAGCTCAGTATGAGCGTTCAAGGTGAACTCAGTGACCTTCAACCCTGGGGTAGGCATGCTGAAATTGTTATTAGCTGTGCTCAATTGCAGCCACCTCCATCGCGGCTGCATGAGTGACCTGCTCCGGTTGAGAAGCAAGCACATCTTGCGGCCTGGCACCATTCAGCCAACTGTTAGCACTACAGAACCACAGTGCAATAGCCAAAGGTACTTTCCGGCCAGCAAAATGCTGAAGCACGGTTTTCATGACCGGTAATGGCTTGCCATCAATGCCAAAGGCATAACCAGGGTACAGGTCCTTCTTTTCGCTTGTCAGGGCGAAGATCCGTCCGCTGCTCTTCCATTTATGAGGGGTAGAGGAGGGGTTTTTGACCGTGATGCCAGCCAATTCACAGATTTCCTGAGCGGTTAACCAGGTAGCACTGGCCAGCACTATATCCGTCAATTTCGCTGGGGTTGCGCCTTGCACTTGCACCGGTTTGACCTGCCCTGAGAGGGGTAAATCTTGTTGTGCAGAAAACTCCGCTGAAGCCCAGCCCCTTGGGGTCGATATTATCGGACGCATAGGGTGCTCTCTAAGCCAAGATGCGAGCAACGGCTGGCTGGCTCTCTTGAATCCACCACGCCGAAGTTCTTTACGCGTAGGAATTTGAGTTGAAACACCATAGGGGCGTACTACCGTCCCTATGTCAGAAAGATAAGCGTCAACCAAACGGTTAAAGTTGGCTTCTGAATCCTGGGTCATGAGGATATTGACCAATGCAATTTCAACAGCCTTAGGCAGGAACGCCTTAAGCTGCTCTTCAGTGAGATGTAGCTTGGTCAGTGCATCCGATTTTTTGATGAGCACAATCATGGACTCATCAGGTAGTGTTTCTGATGTTGCCTTCAGCGTGGCCATATCGGTCACTGAAACAATGGATCCTTGCTTGCTGTGAGAGTGCAAGACTTCTTCAGTGCGTGGCATATGATTACCTCCGACGCCTGTACAGATGATGAGCATCATACCTCACATTCATCATAGCCAAAATAGCCAATATAGCGACACAGCTCGTAGAGATAGAGTAAAGATGCGAAGTGAAGAAGTGGTCTTGCAAGGGAGAGGGGGCTGGTGGATATAGCCAGGGTGACGAATGAGAGGCCGATTTAAGCATCGGCATCCCAAAGGACTCACATCGCGTTATTGTCGGGGCCTGTGCTTTTGGGTGATGTTTTTACTCATCAGCGGCAACCCTATGATCTCAGCATTCATCTGATGCTTAGGAATGACGCGAGAGCTTGCACTTTCTTCGGGTCACTCAAGGCTTGTAGAAGCTTGTTCCTAAGGTCAGGATCCTGAACCAACACTACATCTGTTTCCGGATGGTAGGGCACATCATCGATGAACACCCGGTGAAGGCGGCTTATGATGGATTGTGATGCAGTCTTTTCAACTTCGGATACTTCCATGGCTCTGGAAAGATGGTCTATCAATTCGGAGTGTAGAGACCGCTTGTTCATCTTTGCAGTCATCTCAAAATGTTCTCTCATGACTGGTTCCATCCTGAGAGGGTAAGACGCAATTTGTGTCCCCATAGATTGCAACTCTCTTTGCTCGTTCGGGCTTATGTCGAACGACCCTTTTAGTCGCCTAACAATTTCATCATTAAACCCTTTTCCAGCAATAGCCATGACCTTATCGTGCAGGACAACTGGCAACCGTAAGCTTGTTTTTTGAATTTTCTCATGTGCCATAGAGTCAATCGATGATATGAGATTTTTTTGAATAGAAAAATCCAATCGATTGACAATTTCCGCATTCATCGTCCTGTTAGAGTTGATCGCAGATGAAATGACTAATTCATGAAGGGAGGTTGGTAGTCGCAGGCTAGTTCTAACTATTTTTCTGTCACTCATTATGCGCCTTTTGGTTCCAGTGGTGTGAGCTGGCTCGAGGCGGTCTCACACGGTGTGGTAGCAAGTCGGCGTTAAGATATCAGTTTTCTCTAGCTGGTGGCAGTTACGGGAACAAAAACCACAATTGATCCGTGCATTCCTATCGGGATATATTGGCTATTTATGTAACAAATGGAGCCCAGTAATGTTCAAAAAACACATCCTGGTGATTGCTGCATCGCTCGTATTTTTCAGCACCACCAGTATTGCCGGAGAAGTGGCCAAGCTATCAGATAGCAACATGGTTCTGACCGATCAAGACCCAGTAAAGGCACGCAAAGCTGAATGCCAACCTCTGCGTGGGGATTCAGTAGAAGTCATTGAGGTCGTTAAAAACGCGGGTGGAATGCTTAATGTTGACGTAGCGAAAGTCAAAGTTATGACCGGCTCTTGTGCAGGAACGCAGGGGTGGGTAGGACTTTCTCGCTTGGTCTCATCCGCTCAATAGCCGATAGGCGTAGCCAATTCATTAAGCATAGTGGGCTGCGGAAGCCCACTATCTAAAAACTCAAATCGCTTACAGATCCGTCGCTACGCGTGCCGGGATGCTTATCTTGTTCTCGCGGCCACATTCGTTACAAGTGACCGTCATAGGATCCGTGATTTCCGTCAACACCCAGAAGAGTGAACCTGTGCGCTGTTCTGGTAGCGTTTCGCCGCAATGCCCACACAAGATTTCGACACTCTTGCAAATCAGTTTTGCCCTGGCCATTGCCTATCCCTCCTGTCCACAATAACTCAGTCTTGCGTATTGCTACATGAGCCCATGGTTCAGTTTTGATTGCCCGTGATGGCCAACAGAGCCTTAACTCGGTCTATCTCCTCAGGGGCGTGGGGTGAGCCCCCTTCATTGACCGAGATATACCACTGCAAAACATCTTTTCGCCACGCGAAATTGTGAATGGTAAATCGTAATCGATAAACAGCCATTCGTGTGCTGTAGTTTGACCCTTCGAAGTCGTCAACATGCAGGCCATTAAAGATCCGTAATTTACCGGTCATGAACATGCGAACAGTAGTCAGGCGCTGCAGCCCATCGAGGATCTGAATTTCGTTGGGGAGATCACCCCCGTGATCTTCCGTCTCCCAATGTGGAGCATTGAACTGGATCGTCCGCTGACTCTCACCTACCGTGCCCCGGTATATGCCTTCAAGATAGGCAATGCGTTGTGCAACTGTCCAAACGTGACCTCGTTGGAAGTCTGGATCAAGATTTAACCCCCAGTTCTGCTCGTACCCTTCAAGCATTCGTTCCAGGTCGCGGAATGGGCAATCCGTAGCGTGATTAGCGGCTGGCAAAGGCTTGATTATCGATCTCAGCAACTCAGTCTTGCTGTGATAAACACGAGGGTCTGACATGAAATTATCCTTGGTCATCGCATTTCTTGTGGGATGAAAATATTTTCATCCCACACTTATTCATCATTTAAATTGGCTGGTGGCCTATGGACTTGCGCAATAACAAAACCAAGCCCGCCAGCAGTAGACCGTACAGGGCTACGAGCAACATTAACATAATGCCTACGGTTAATAGGCGAAATTCTGGGATACCCCATAAAAGTATATCGTTGAATATTTCACCTACTTGTGGCAACGCATTTGCCATAGTGATCAGTGACAAGCTGCAACACATGGTGGTAAGGACAAACAGGGTTAGCTTGTCGTTTTCAGCTGCAACGTAAGTACGCTTGCGAATATCTATCAAGGCATTAAGTAACCACATTGCCAAGATGGCAAGAACAATACTTGCACCCAAGTAGTAAGCCATGACTATCTCCTATATCCAAATGGTTGCTTATTACCTACTTTTTACTTTAACCGAAGCGACGACTGGATTGACGCGGTCGATAATCGAGATTGTTTACGATTGCTTTGCTGGATACAGCTTAAAATACTTGGCTGCCAATTTCTGCGCTTCGTTCAATTCCTCTGGAGTCAATTTCTTGGCCACCGCATTACGAATTTCAACGAGATCTTCGTTATCGCTATCTTTTGAGCTATTTGCCACAGAAACTGAATACCAAACGTATGCAAGCTTAGCGCTCTGCTTGACTCCTTCGCCTCGCTCATACTTCTGTCCCAGAACGAACTGAGCCACGTCGTACCCTTGTTCAGCGGCTTTGCGAAACCAATAGACTGCTTTTTGGTGATCTTGAGCCACGCCCTTGCCTTCGCTATACATCCATCCAAGTTTAATTTGGGACAATTCATGCCCTTGTTCAGCGGCTTTGCCAAACCAAGTAGCGGCCAACTGGTAATCTTGTGGCATCCCGATGCCGCGAGAGTAGATCAGGCCGAGCAAGTATTGATCTGAGGCGTAGCCTTGTTCTGCGCCTTTGCGAATGATATCTGTGCCTTTGTGATAATCCCCTTTGGCAACGATGTCCGGCACATTGTTCAGAATTATTTTCTGCTCATCATTTTTTTCAAAGCAACCACTTAACAGCGCCATTGCTAATGATGAACAAATTAAGATCTTAATCTTCACTCTGCTTCTCCCTGTCATTCTTCATATGTGCCACCAAATTTTTCCGATTAACTAAAATGATGCATCTAACCACAAATGCTGTCAATGCAAGAAATAATTACTGCTGTTAATGCTCAATAAAACAGCCCCAAAAGTGGGGCCATTTTATGACTGCGCTTTACTTTCTGACAAGGATCAAGGGTTCAAGGTCGCATGCCGCGTGGCCGAAAGAGCGGGATGGATTGTAGCTCTACATGGGTATCCAGCGTTTTCGTCGGTTCACGCTCAAGTACCGCTACCGCGATATCCTGGGCTATGGAGCTGGCAATAGTGGATACTGCGTGCGATTTATCCCCGGTCATTTGCAAAACAAGGCCTTCTCTTGGCATTAACACTGCCCAGCCGCCACCTGGTGTTTGATTTATGGCTCCACCGGACATTTCATGCATGTACACAGGTGTTTTGATGCCATCGAGCTCAATCTGAGTGGCGTGGCCAAATAGCTGAAGCTGAAACTTGATACGCTCCTTGATCTGGGGATCTGCGTTGGGGTCAGTCAGGCTGGCCAGAACATTGTTTTCCCCTTGCTCGGCAGGCATAGATTTAATCTGTTTCAGGTTGTAAGTAAGCTGGTGGCGACTAATTGATCCTTCGTGGGCGCTTATGGCGTTCTGAAACAAGTCTGGATAGCTTTTTTCGACAGCGTTCTTCACAGCTTGTACCTCTTTAGCACGGTTTAGCGCGGCGTTGTATTGATGAATTTGGGTGGCTGCAACCACCTCTTCCAGGCGTTGGAAGCACTGATAACTTTCGAATGGCGTACCGTTAAACATCAGCCCGGCATAGCCTTGGTAGCGGCGATTAGTCTGGTTGCCTTCTACTGTGCCGATTTCATAACGTGGTTCTGTAGAGGTGTGATCCCATGCGATGACCTTCATACCGACTTTGGCATTATCTATCGGGTGTTGTTGAAGGATGCTCAGATGAGGCATTGGAGCCACCATGACGATGTCATCGAGCTCTTCTGGCTGGATAGGGGTGTGGTTAAGTGAATGGCTACCCCCCAGTAAATTTGGGTCAAAAGCCAAGCGGCCCAAGGAACACTCACCATTGCGTCGCAAAATAAACCCATTGATCTCTGCATGCTGCTGCTGGCGAGCCCAGTTCTTTAACTCCGATCCAAAAATTGGATGGATCCAAGCCACGGTAGCATTTTTATTTGGCGCAATTCCGATGCCGGTGTCGTAAGAGACACTGGCGCCAGGCCTGGTTGAGGTTGGCTCGAAGCGCCATCCTACGGTCACTTTCCCGCTCGCGGGCTCCGTCATCGTGTAGATGGTTGGCGTCATGCCATTTGCACCAGGAGTCACCTTACCTGCAGCAACCAGCTGCGCAATCTCATGCATCTTGATCGCAATGCGCAAGGGAGCCAGTTTTTCTTCTTGGCCAGCGGTCAGTTTTTTTGATTCCAAACTGATCAACATGTCAGACAGGGCATCGCAATGGTCGATAACGATAGGGAAGTCGATGAAGCGAATATCGACTGCGCGAGGTAGGTCGACATCATGATGCACTGACCAGGCTGGATCGTCTGGCGATGGCAGATCTTTATAGAGTCCGTAGAACGAAAGTGAATCGAAAGCTGTTTCGATAGACTCCAGTTCTAATGACATCGGCTTCTTAACCGACGCGAAATTGTTGAACGTGAAATGTATGCGAGGCCTTTGGCCATCTGGGCTTTTGATCTGCATGATATGTGCTCCATCTTGAAAATAATGATGATCACTTTCTTTAAAAGCTACCATATAAGCATATTTTTGGCACTGTAATGCAAGGTCATCGTGAGGCAACTGCGGCCCTTGTTGATCGCTACCACATAGCGGGATGCTGTCCAACAGTGCTGAACAGATGGTTAGGTGTTGGTTGGCGGTCTTTTTATTTGTCTCGAGGTCACCCAGATATGGATTAAGGTCACCCGTATCTGTCATGAGGTAACCCCGATATGAGCCAAGGTCACCCTCATTTGATTTATGGTCACCCGTATTTGGCGAGTAAGCTGTTTGGGGTCGGGTGGGGGAATTGAGGATGGGGTAGGTTGGAGCGGTTGCGATTAACCAGTGGTCGCTGGTGGCTGTAACCGCTCATACGCTGCTGAAGGGTTATCTGACACCAGCTCAGCCAGCTCCGGAGAAAGTGCGTGTATGGCGTTCCAGACGCGCCCTTGAGCACAATGCCAGTCGTTAAATTGACGTCCTCCCCCACCTCTCGCTAACGCTCGCCGGTCTTTGACCGGGAAGGAGGGGACTCCTACCGTGGCTAGGCGAACACGCCCAACTCACCTCGGTGGGTTCCTGCTGCTGGCGGCATTATTGCACCGCTCACTTCACAGGCTAACCGGGCGTGTCCCGCCCTTAATACATTGATTGCACCAACAACATCGGCGTTTTCCTCAAAGCCGCATTCTACACACTGGAACTTGGCTTGAGTTCGCCTATTGTCCGCCGAAATATGCCCACAACTTGGGCACGTTCGGCTTGTGTTCTTCGGTGGCACAGCTACCAGGTGTCCGCCTTTCCACGCCAACTTGTAGTCCAGTTGGCGACGGAACTCGAACCAGCCTTGATCGAGAATGGACTTATTCAGGCCGGACTTGGCCCAAACCTGCTTCCCCGGCTTTTCGGTGCTGCCTGCCGCCGACTTGGACATGTTCCGTACCTGCAGGTCCTCGATACACACCATCGCGTGGTTTTGGCTGATCGCGGTAGAGGTCTTGTGTAGGTAGTCGCGGCGAGCATTGCCGATGCGGGAATGAATACGCTGGACCTTGTCCTTGGCCTTCTTCCAGTTTGCGCTGAATTTGGCCTTGCGGCTCATCGCCTGTTGCGCCTTGCGCAAAGCGATTTCATGCCGTTTGAAGCTGTTGAGCGGGGCGTAGAACTCTCCATCTGACAGGGTGGCAAAGCGGGCAATCCCCATATCAACCCCAATGGCGTCACCCTGATGCACGGGAGTTTCAACTTTCCGCTCGGTTTGGATGCTAACGAACCACTTGCCGCATGATTGGCTAATGGTGACGTTCTTCACCGCGCCCAAGACGTCTCGACTATTGCGGTAGCGCAGCCAGCCCAGCTTGGGCAGGAAAATGCGCCCATTGCTTTGATCCAGCTTGCAGCCCTGCGGATAACGAAAGGTGTCGCTCTGTCCCTTCTTCTTGAAACGAGGGAAATCCGCCCGTTTGGCGAAGAAGTTGGCGTAGGCCCGCTCCAAGTCTTTGAGCGTCTGCTGCAAGGGCTGAGAAGGCGTTTCAGCCAGCCAACGCGTTTGCTCATCTTGCTTCCATGCCGTTAAGCACTTACACAAGTCTGCATAGCTCTGCTTTTTTTCGCCTTGCTCATGCCTATCTTTTTGCAACGCCAACGCCTTGTTGAAGACGAACCGACAGGTGCCCGCAAAGCGGCGGATTTGCCGCTCTTGCAGTCCATTTGGCATCAGTTCGTATTTGAAGGCTTGAAGTCGTTGCATTCCTCCATCATCCTTTGGTCTATGACAAATATCAACGATATTAGATGAGATCATTCGCCAATATATCGAGCAGCAGCAAACACCACACTGACCACGGAACGGCTACGCCGCTCTCGCCTTATATCCCCGCCATGAATGACGGGGATATAAGGCGCAATTGGTAATAGAGACTGACCAGCTCCCGCAACGCTACAGGGAGCTGGTCATTGTCCATTGGGGGGGGGGATTTCAGCCTTAGGTACGTACTCAATACCTTCAATGAGAACTTGGGGCACTGCCTTCACCTATTTCAGTCCGACCTGACTCTTTTGCTCGCCAATACGTAGCACCATTGCAATCGCAATCACCTGTTACGATTTCGTCGCAATAATCGCAAACATGCTGTTCAGGTGTCATCTTTGCTCGCGCTTTCCACTGGTGAAAACCTGAATAGCCATACCACTGAGACTCCTCACCGATCATTCGCTCGTGATGCTTGCGGCGCAAGCAGTGTTTGCAGATGCAGTAATCTGCCTCTGACCCGGCTTCTCCGCACTCTACTATGCGAACATAGCAAGGAGTGTTCTTCCCAGGCTTGTTGCAAAAATCGCATTCTTCAGTGTATTCGCAAAGAGAGAGGTGAGATGCAAAACGTCCTGGCTTCTGTGCAAGAGTAATGCGACCTCGAGAGGGAATGAACTTATTGGTGATGAAATCACCGGTCATTCTCTGCTTGCGTTGTTTGCTATACCAACGTGACATCAGGTGCCCCTTAACTATTCAACTAGCGATAAAAATGCCCATGCGCGGTGGCAATAAGCTCTAGGGCGCCACGGGCAGCAACCCAGTCCTGTTTCTTGATGTCAGGAATATCACCCCGGCTGCGAAACACCATTTCGTCTCCAGCAAGTACCCATCCCCAGCCATGCATTCCAAAAGAATATCTGCCGGATTCAGAGAGTTCGAGAGGCCATTTGTCCAGTGCTCTGGCCATGGGTTTCAGCACGTCCTGACGAGGGATTGTCGAGGCGTAATTAGCCCCATTATTCGCTGCTCTGACGGCCTTTGCCCATTCTGTCTTTGTGATATCAGCGGCATCCTGTTCGCAGCGCAGCACCATATCCCCGTTCGTAGTCTGCACCCATTTCCAGCCGTAACATGCTCCGTGGCCATTAATGAGATCGCCCTTGTCTATGGGCCAGCTATGGTTGACTGCCAACAGTCGCAACGCTTCGGTTCTGGAAGTCATTTTTCCTCTCTTGCAGCTACTCTACTTTTTCTCTATGCAAGCAAAACCCATTAAGCCAGCCTGCTTTCTCATGAGCGCGATAAACTCATCCATATTGATCTTGTCACCGAAAGTTGGCCAACTACAACCAAGAAAGAAATGGGCACTGGCAAATGCAAGTTCATCACATACGTCGGTGTCGGTAACCCCATGCTTTGCGAGCTTGATCCGGGCAATAGGGTAAAGCGAAAGAATTGCCTCTGCTTGCTTATGGTGAATGCAGATCCCTGTATTACTGGTCAGATACTCAGCAGCCTCCTTAAATTGCAGTGACGTAGGCTTTACATCGCGATTCTCATAGAGAAACATCGATGATGCTCGCCTTATTTCCAGCATATAACTAGCATTATCACTGGGCTTACCATCATCACGGATGATGCTATTTGGTGCGTAGATAAACATATTTCTCCCTTTAAAACATAAAACTTCTGGTAAGCGTCGTGCGACTTAATGATGCCAGCTCAGAACGCTTGTTTCTGCACGTCGCTCAATCTTGATAGCCACAAATGTTCTCAAGTTCTTCACGGAACGAGTGTTTTTGATTGGTGTCAAAGCATTTAATTCCTTCGTCCGGCCCCATCCCTATCCCGTGACGGATGCAGTAATCGACCATTGCCTGCAGTGACTCTTTTGCTTCATCTGACAAGCTGTTCAGATCGATATCTTTAGGGCTTTCACTGTTCAGCATGCTCATGATCATTATCTCTCAGGTTCTGAATGTATTTTTAACAAATATAGGGGTGACAGGCTTATAACTGACTCAGAATTTCTTCAATGATTTTTTGTGCGGCAAGGCGGTTCAATACTGGAATTGTAAGTGGGTCAATGCGCTCCCGTTCATCTGCAACGATAAGCTGTGCCTTCCATTCAATTCCAGATAGCAAGTGATTAGGGGAGCCCCCATCGCCAATTTTACACCGTGCCTCTCTGTAAGCTCGCTTCCACTGGGTGCGGTTGGCGTTATACCGTCCGAGAGATGCCTTTCGTGGAAAGCACATAATTGATCCCTTCGCTGCTACAGAACTGACCCTAGCATGAACAAATCAAAACAAATTGTCAACATAGCAAATAATAAAGCCATATTTTTAGGCTAAAAAAAGAGGGGCAGAGGGTTGTCAGTGGGGGAGGTTGGGGGCAGGGCTTTCAAGTGATTACGCGAGGTCAATTAGTGAGCTGGAGGATGGCCGTGTGATTGAGCATCATCCACCAGCCCTCAATTCCCTTATTTCTTTAACATTGATGCGGCTTTTGCGACGATTTTACTGGCATCTGTTGCTAAGCCAGCCAACTTTTCCATCGAGGAAAGAGAATCTATTGCTTTCGTCAGTGATGCGACATCCAAATAGCCGCTACATTCTTTACGTGCTCGCGTCAAAAGTGACACCGCACCAGGGGACGTCAACCCTGATCTCTTATCACTGTGTTGCTGAAGTTCTATGGCATTCTGGCGTTCGATATCGACCCATTTAACTGCCTGCTTGGCCGAGACAAAACCATTTTTTTGGACGCATTTAGCCAAGTAGGCCATCCCTTTTTTGCTAACCGCAGTGCTATCAGCAACTTCCTGAAGCCACGAATCAGGCATTCTGGTTTCGTTGAGATTTTGATTCTGCGCCGATACATCTGCGACCATTGCGCCAACAAACATCGCCAAGCCCAATGGAGGATTAGCTGCACCTACGAAAAAACCGGCAAGCTCAACAAGCCCCCAGCCAGTAAACTTTCCGCGACTGGCTTCTTCCACTTGCTTTACAAGGTCACTCATAAACACTCCTTCCATCCCATCTAACAGTCTGCCAGGATCGCCGCCCAGCCACGTTGTATCAGCTCTTGTGCAAATTCGACATCACGGAACACACGGTATCCAATAAATGGAGTAAACCGTTGAAACCTCACAGTCCCACGTTTTGCCTTCTTGCGCAGGTCCAGTTCGGCCCGATAAGCCACCCAAAACCCTTGCATTGCTTCGTAGAGACCTGCAGGCATCTGTATGGCACTATCTGACTTGAAGCACCAAAGTGTTGTCCTGGACGGGTATGAATTGACTTCTGTCACCTCAACTATCGTGACTAAGCGATTATCTGGTAGCAACGCCTCAACAGGATCTTCTTTATCGCCAATGTCAGAGACAGATAAATAGCTCCCATCAAAACCAATTGGATACTCTGTTGTGGTTGATAGCTTAGTCATCGACGAACCTTATTTCCCCATTGTCATTTTGCACATTGGCCTGGCACCGGCATCCATAGCTTTACCTCATCATGCAAGACTTCTAATTTTTCACTCGGCACATGCCAGAGAATGCGCCCATTCTTTAGCTCTATGTTGACAGTCTCACCGATCACAGGGGCGGCATACGGTCTCCAACAGCTATTTTTTATCTTATCTAGGGTAATCGCACGCTTACTTTTCTCCCTGCCATATACCTGCTTGAACGTAATTAAAAAGGCAGGAGTCAAAAATGCAACCAAGCACAACAAAAAAGCCTGAGACGTCAGCACATCCAAAAAGGTATTCCAGAAAAAATAATATGCAAAAACAACTGCCATCGCAATGGTCGTCAATTCCAACATAACAAAGTTAACAAGGCGAGAGCTGGACATTCTTGTTATCATTTTTGGCGTTGAAAATGAAAGTAATACCAATGGGAAAATCAGTATCGCTCTAAAAAGTGAGACAATTGCTATCATTGCTCGTTCTCCCCTTCATTCTTGCCCATTTGTTTGGCGAGCCTTCGTGCCTCTGTCATGAGGCTGGCTTTTTTGTATTTCTGTCGAACTCCCTGGATTACCTCACCAAGTTCATCCACAGAACGGCAAAACACCTCATCAGTCGATCCCTCAACCGCTGTTGATGTTTGAGACCAGAGCGTCATGATTGCCGCCCATTCGCGATCCGATAGATAGACAGTACCTGCCATAATTCTTCCTCGTTCAGTTTCACTTCCTGAACCCCGCACATTGATGCTCGGGAAGTGGGCCGCCATGTTGCCACCGCCAACACCCACAATTGGCAGAAATTTAAATTTCAATTCACGTTCTTGGGTTCTTCGCGTGACACCACCACTTTCTTGGTTTCATCATTCAGTGGCCACCCCATTATCACAAGAGCCTCCTGCTGCGCCTCAATCAGCTGGTCGCAGCTATCAGCATATTCTTTCAGTCTCGATACGGTAAATGCGGCTATGGCAACCGTGATAAGAAGCGTCAGAATCACCGGCCCTGTAATAAGAGGTTCAGAGAGCCATCCCATCATTTTTTCTATTGCGTTAGTGGCCTTTTTTTTGCTCTCAACATTGTTGTTAGTAGTCATAAAAGTTCCTTACCTTCCTATTATCCAGAGCCCGCCAATCTACAGAGGCTGGTGGAGGTTGACTCGCTAGTCCAGCGTTCTTTGAACGCCGGTCTATACAGACCAGGCCTCATCCATCAACACAATTTTCCGCCCCGGCTTCTTACCAGCAAAGTACGGACCTCTTGGCAACTTGTCGCCCTGGCTGAGCCGTTGACGCCAGCTCTCAAACGCTGCATTACAATTCCGGCGAGCAATTATTGCCTCATAGTCAGGCATATGCCGCTCAACTTACACTCCAACTTCTGTCGATTATCTGCGTGGTCTACTGACGCCAATAACACCAACTGCCTTTGGCTTTACTAGGGCTTCAGCCTGTTTGATCGCAATAGCTTGAATTTCGTTGGCCAGACCACTCAGCTCATCTATCCCGGCACCTGGTAGCAGTTCTGCTGCCAGCTCCTCCCAATACTCGCCACTATCCGCCTTTGCAAGGTCAATAAGGCCGCTTAAGGCTTTGTTCTTGATCTCGCTCTTCGTTGGCTTTTTCATCAAAAACTTCCTCTAACGTTTACGTTCTGGCCGCTGCCCCAAATACCAGGACAAACCAACCTCAGTGAAGTAATAAACCTCCCCGATCTTGGGTTCATGACCCTTTGATTCAACAATCCCAGCAGCTACCAACTTTTCGCGGGTTTTCTTCCTCCAGTGCGGAGGCCAATTGCGACCACCGTATCCTGATTTGCGCTCAAACATCTCGTCGCACAGAGACATGATCAGAGCGGATGGCTTGATTTCCATAGGTGCGTTTTTCCTCGAATAGAGGCCGGTCACCCAGCCCTATTTGCATTACTCTGCCTTTACCCAGTTGCCCGCTTCGTCTTTCACCACTTCCACCAGAGAGGAAAACAGTTCCTCGCGAGCAGGCTGACTATATCCCCAAGCAAGAATTTCAGCCTCCCAGCTTTCTTCTGTGTCTACGCTTCCAGTTGCCGTGTTCATCAGATGCCTGGCCATCGTTACTCCTCTATCTCTTGCCATTCACAGCAGCGATTGCTTCGCGGGCCTCGTCCTGATAACAGCGCGCGTTAGCGCCTAGCGTCAGACTGGCGATTTTTTCTAGGGAAGCGACAAGGCGGTTAATCTTGGCCTGCTGCACGTTCCAGACCAGATTCGGGTTGTCGCATTCCTCTGGGTCTACTTGATTGCAATGCGGGCAGTAGCAGTCGCCGTAATCACCCGCATCGGCATTTGCACCACCCCCATCACAATCCTTACTGTTGAACACTTCGCCGCAGTTCTGGCACTCACAAACGAAGTAGCCGCCAGTGTTGTCGTCAGTGACGAAGTTAACGCAATCAGTGTCCTTAGCCATGTCCCGTTTTTCCTCGTTCAGTTGGCTTGATAGAGTTCTAAAGAACTCCCTCCAACTGGACTTAACTGAATTAAAAAAGAGTGTATAAAAGCATGTTCCTGTCCGCTCAATTTGTCAACACACCAAATAATTTTATACGTGTTTATCTGGCCGTTATTTTCAGGAATGGAGCGTGGCAGGGGGAGGGGAAAGAGGTGATGGCGTGAAAACAAGGCCTTCAGATGGTCGCATGCGAAGGCCTGGAGCAGAGGTCAATCTGATGGGGCTTCGGCTGATGATTTCGTTCTGCAATAGTTGAATCCACCGATGGTGACCAAGCAATAGAGCAAGAATGGCAGAACAGCTCGAAAGGGGAATGCAGTCTTCTCCTGCTCCTGCGTTGGGATCGTCATCATTTTGAAGCCCCGAAACATCCTGATACTGCCATCTTTGGTATCGGTCAGGTTGTAGGATCGATCCCAGTTCATGGTCATATCACCCGTAATTGTTGTGTCGTTCTCAAGAACGACAGTCACATTTTTACGGATATCTGAAGTCGATTGCCATTTCAGTCCGAAATCAGCACTTGCTGTTAGTCCCCAAAGCCAGAGCAATCCAACAAAAAACGATGCAGGTAGGAACAGTGTTTTACTCATCGACTCAACACCTTTGCTTGGTCGTTACGGTATGGTCTCATATGCTATCACGACGTAATCTGCTGCCCCTAGAGTTTGAACTGAACTTGCCTCGATAGCGCTGTCAGCACAGGGGCTTCTTCACTGCTGGTGGGCTGGTCAATAATTTTCGCCAGCTCTGCTGCCTGAAGTGCCTGATAGAGATCAGTAAACCCCTCCTGGAGAAGGGCATCCCCTAAAGTAATCCCGAGCCTTGAACCTGGTAGTGGCATGGACAGGTTCACTCCCTCGTCGCTCACACCGCCACCGAACCCTGCAGTTACGTTTTTTTGCTGAATACCGGCATGTGCAGCATTGCGCACGACTCCATCCGGATCATTTAGCATCAGTCCAGCGGCAACCGCCAAGTTGGTCTGCTGATTTGCAGCCACCAGCCGCCTGACATCGATATCCTTATCCAAGGATAATTGCGACAAGATCGTTGCACTTGCATAGGGGTTCTCAGCTACCATCCATCGAACTGCAGCCTCTTTGTCTGCTTTTAGCTTCTCAAGACATGCCAACAAGCATGAGTGGTTGGCCGCCAGGGCGGAGCGTACCTCGACGTGCTTATCTGATACCAAGGCATGTTGTAACACCTCAGGGCACTGCCGGTTGCTCGCTATCGAGGCTCTCACTTCATGGGAACCATCGCGAAGTAAGGTAGCAAGGAGCTCTGCGCTGGCAGCAGGATTGCTTGCGAGCCCACTGAGGAGGTATTCATCGCCAGAATTGGCAATTTCTTCCATGAGTGCAGGGGAGCATGAAGGATTGGCCGCCACAGCAGCGCATACATCGCCATTGGTATCGCCAGCTAACTGAGTGAGCAGTCTGTCAGGTGTTCGAGCCAGGGCGGCAACTGCACAGCGTACACGGTCCTGCTCATCTCGAGCCAAATCATCCAGCGCTGATATCGGTAATCGGGGATTTCCCACGACCACCATCCTTACCATCCAGAATTCATCTGCAGCCAGGGCGGCGAGAGTATCAGCAGGGCAAGAGAGGTTGCCCGCTGCGTTCATTCTGATGCTCCAGTATTTATCTTTGGCCAACTCAGCAATCAATGCTGGTTGGGTTGCCGGGTGCTGGGCTAGCCGTCCTTTCTCATCATCACGCAAGTTGCCAATGTTCATTGGTAGATCACATCCTTAATTTACCGGAAGAGTGCGGCACTGCGATGTCATCTGTTGGTACGTTGCTGGTGGCCATTCCGATCCGATGATTGAGCTCAGCAGCTTGGATTGATTGATACACCTCAGCCAGCCCTTTCTCCTCGAGCAAGGTATCTCCAAGTGATACTCCTCCCCAGTGCTCATCATGAGAGGCCAGTGATAGCCCCTCCTTCACTTTCGATGACCAATATTCAGCAGTCTTTAGCTTCAGAGCATCCCGGCTGGCCGCTTTCACTGTTTTACGGGGATCGCAGAAGGCTAACTGAAGCAGCGTTTCTACAGGGGTATTCGGATTGGATGTAACAAAGATCCTGACCTCAATAGCAGGGTCAGTGGCCAGCTTCTGCAGTATGTATGGAGGACACGATTTATTCCGAGCAACACTCTCCCTGATGAAGTCGTGTTTTTCTTGTGCAAGTTGGTCCAGTTGTGCGACGGGGCATGCTGGGTTCTGTGCCACACCACTACGGACGCTGGGCTTATCATTAACAGCAAGATCCGCCAACATCTCTGGTGTTGCATCATCAGAATGAGCCAATCGCTGCAGCTTAAAAGTCGAAACCTCATTTTTATGATCATCAAGAGTCATTTCACGTTCCACCATAATCGTTATTTTAATAATTGGCATTAAATTACTGGATAAAGCTATGCGATGATGCTATCACGGAAAGACACTTGCAGGTAAAAAACAATTCAATTATGAATTGACATTTTTTGGTTTTTCGCACGATTATTTTAAATAAAAGGGCCCGATGGGCCCTCTTTATCATGTTAACAACATGGTGGTAGTCACAAAGCTGACTTTGCTCGCAGCTTTGTGATGATGAATGCTGTTAGCATAGCAAACATCTTACTGAAAAAGTCTGCTATAAACAAAATTGCATTCGCCGCCAAAAATATCCCAAAAAACCAATATGGCTCCATCAGCTGACCAGTAATGAGCCCCAAAATAAACAGGGTGATTGCGGTCCACACCATGCGAGACTGCAGTACGTCTTTTTTCGTTTTCAAGCTTTCTTCAGGTTTAGGATCCGCCGCTTTGTACTTGCTCTCCAGGTCTCGCAGAGCGAAGAAAAGATGGCAAGCACCAGCCACCATTACTGTGGTGCCAAGCATTAGCCAGATCGCATTCCAGTTCGATACAATGGACATCAATATCAAGGAAGACCCAAGCACCAACAAGACATTGGCCTGGCGTTTTCTTTTGCTGCCGGTCAGCATCAATGGAGCCATCATCATGGTGTACGAAATGATCGCCATGATGAATGAGAGACCATACCATGCGCTACCGAGCAACACGGCCAAACCTGCTAGCTGAATATAGGACGCCAGCTTTTCTAGCTTCATCTCGAATTTCATTTATTACTCCTTGGTTGTCGGTTTTTTTGCAGGCTGCAACCCCAATCTATTTGCGCAAGCTGCGCAATAGTCCTTACCTTTCCAATACACCCAGCCATTCATCCAGTAACCTGCCCGTTGCAACTTTGCTGAAAACTGGCTGGTGCTTCCAACACCATATGCTTGATCCTCTGGACACTCAGGACCACCATCACAGGTAATGATTGTTTCGATTTTAGCCGTCACTTTTTTACCTTATTCTATTTACTTGGAGTTGCGGTAACAGACGCCGCATCCAGTTCTCTCCAGGCCAGTACGATATCTGCATCAGCAAAAGGCCTGCAGCCGCCGAACCAGTATCTTTTTTTGAACCGGCGCTTGGCGGTGAACTCCCTGCCGTTATTGGAGATGCGACACTCATAATCGCCATCACATTTTGGCAGGGTGTTCGCATCAATCCAGCTGTCGTCATCGCCCATACTTTGGATGTCCCTGATTATTATCCAGCAGCTCTTTGGCCGCTTGCACCGGGCTCGATCTTTGTGGTGCCAGCGGATCCAAAGCTCTGGGTCAGCCTGGCCACAATGAGGGCAGTAAACGTCCTCCCCATCATCGATATGGCCTTCGCTTAGTGAGGGAGCATGCTGTTCAGCAAGATGGCGCAGCTCTCCACCTGCCCCAGCAAGCTGTTGCGCTGCTTGTAATCACCGGCACGATCTGCAGTCGATGCGGCAGCAAGATACAGCGCACCAGCTCGCACCAAGTTACGCTCGCGATCCTTCGGTTTCCACCACTCGGGGGTCCAAGGCCAGTTTGCTGGACGCTCAGTTTCTGCATCTTGGGCATCTCGATAGCAGAGGGCGGCCATCTCCAGCAGGCCTGCACCATGCCGATCATCATGACTCTCGGACCAGCCTTCCACGGCTATTTGCCGCTGGCGTTCAGCAGCGATCAGGTTATGCCCTGCACTGTTGCCAGGGATCGACAGTGGGTTCCGGCGATCGCTTGGCAACGTCTTCGATGGGTCCAAAAAATCCATTGCAGGTTGTGGCAGCAGCTCGAATTCATAGATCGAGTCATCACAGTCACAATCCACGTGATTTGTTTCCGGTGCTGAAGGCTGGCATTTGCATGACGCCGTAGCAAGTTCCTCAATCAGCCAGTCGGCAAGCTGTTCCTGGATTACGGAGGCAGAAATAGTCAGTGATCGTGTCGCACCTGTTTGTGGGTGCTTGAAGCGAAAAACCATGTGATTAGGCATAACCGATTCCTTTTAGCTTATAGGTAATTTCACCAAGGATGGTAGATTGTCCGCTGGCGACTATGGCTTGCTAACAACATTTCCCTTGGATTTCCGGCGCTCACTTTCCTGGTTGCAAACATCTGCCATGGATTTGCACATCAGACCGCAGAAAAGCAAGGTAAAAAACAATGTAATGACTACCATCACGATTATGAAAACATTGTTAGCGCCAACCCATGCGGCGAAAGCCATCTCAGCGATAAATACAATGAGCCACACACCAAAAGTGATGGAAGCCAAAAACATGGTTTTCCAAGCTCGATATCTTGTTGCTTCCACATCCAGTTCCATTCAGTTCACCTCTCTGGGGTATTAGGGGCCTACACCATCGCAGGCCCGCATTTGCTTACTGTTCTGAGGGGAGGGTGTAACTCACTGGTGTTTGAGTGACATTGCGATACTCGGGCTCACCATCGGCATAGAGATCCACTTCGCCAATGACCTGATAAATCCCCGGCACCTCGAGATCGATAGATGCGCTTTGTGCCCAAGTAGGTTCAAGGATGTCATCCATGACCAGGTCACTTGCTACGCTGTCACTGCTGCAACTCAGATCGACTACAGCGACCTTGCTGTTAAAGCCGACAGCCACCAGCGCATTGAAAGTATGCCAGTTGCAAGAGGGGGTGGTGTTCGTGGCTAGGGTCATCATGCATTCCTTAGATAGGCTTAAAGGTTTCATAACCCGCGAAGAGGGTTACCGTTTGATCGTTGTCATCCCATACTGCAATCGGGGCCCCATTGTTGGCCGACATGAGTGCTTTGGCTTTTTGTTCGGCATCATCGAGGTCATTAGTTGTTGCGTCATCCGGTTTCGGGAACAAGTAAAAGCCGTATCGATATTTAGCCATGTGGACGTTTCCTGCGCTGTTTATTCCGACTCGAGTTTGCGCCCGAGCCGTTCCCTGATGCGGTTTTTGGACATCGTGTCGATATCTGAATCGAGAGCAGCCATGAGCTCTTCATCAGAATGCTTGGCCAGGTATGCGCGGTAACGATCTTCCTGAATAAATACCTGACGAATATTCTTCAAGAGGAGTAAATAAAATATGACTGAAATCCATACGCCACACATCCAGACCGGCATGTCTTTTGTGAAAAGAGATATCAAGTAGATGATGGCTGCGCCCCCAAGGATGAGCAACATGATCCCCTTGACATTGCTCAGCGTGCCATGAGCACCATCCGCTTCAAACTCGCTATCTGTAATGCTCTTCATTGCGCCCCCCAAACCAGCTCTTTCATTTCCAAAAAACTTCTAATAGCCGCCTTCGATTCGCGATCCATATCGGCATCTAAAGCGCTAACCAGTTCAGCGTGAGTCAGTCCATCAAGGTAATGGAAGTAGTTCCCCTGCCTAGCAAAATTCTCTGCCGAATGGTCTGCCAACTGCACCAAAAAGAGCAGGATAAGCGCGATAGCCAATGAGCACACCTGATAGTTGAAGCCGAACACCAGATACACACCATAAAACACAACACCGCCACTTAAGACCAGACCCATGACTGTATGTCCGCTCATGTCAGTGTCATCATTATGAACTGAAAACTCGTCTGATGTGATGCTTTTCATATCACAGTCCTCATAAACATTTGCGCCAATACAATTGCGCTCTATTGCTGGTGGATTTGCCAATTATACACATTTGAACGTTGTCTTCTAGCCAGAAGTTGACAATTAATTTCCAATTGACACAGCGTGGTGTGATCTCGCAATCAAGGCGTTCAAGATAGAAGTGACTGGTCAGGTGAAGGGGCGAAAAATAATGTTTTCCAGACAGGGGGCCATCTGTCACTTTGGCGCCATAATGCTTTTTGATATCAAATATGCATTGCTTTAGGTGTGTGGTGGTGATGGCTCGTGTTAGATTGCAGTGTGCGTTCGCAACACCAATGAGGAAAAACATGCTGACTCTCACCAAGAAGAAACCCATCATGGCCATAATCTTAGCTATGTTTGTAATCATACTGCCTGTTTACTACATTCTGCCTGGCATCTGGATGCATAGCCTCTGGTTGTATTACGACCAAGTCATTGCTCTTGGGATGCAAAATATCTGGTTATATAGCGACCTGACTATTGCTCTTGTTTTTTTTGGTATACCGGCTGCCATGGGCCTGCTCATGTGTGTGCCTACGGGCTTAAAACGCCCAGAAAAGGAATTGCTTATCAGGTGGGCATGCTGGTTTGTTTCATCTGTATGCGTGTTTTTGATGATTAAGATCATGCAAGATGATAGTGCTAGAAATGTCTTGATCGTTGGGTTTGCAATGAAGGTCATGGAGGCCAACAAACCTGAGTTCACCAGCTTAACGAGCTCCTTCATTCGCGACCTCTTTGGTAACGTTTCATATACGCTTGTACATATGTCCATCATTCTTCTTGCAGCCAACATAGGCTTTGGCTTTATGTTTATCCGCAAGTTCATACGCATCGCTAACGCCAAGAGTAAAGAGGTATGCCAGCAATAGGGCGATCACCATCAATCCGTCACCAGGAGGGGGAGTCTTTTAGGCTCCCCCTCTCTTCATCGCATTACCCGTGACGGCACTACGAATAAATTTCGAAAAATATTTATTCCTTATGTTGACAGCAATGGAGCAGGGGCGTAAGATTCAATCATCGGCAGCAAATAGCCGAACCCAACAAATAAAATGAGGCATGTAAGATGGATACTTCAAAGAACAACCAAAACGTTGCTGGTGTCGCTGAACTCACCCCCGAGCCGGTCTTTATCCGCTCCCTGACCCAGCTGCGCAACATCGATGGCGTCAAAAAGAACGATATGTTCGCCATCCACATCAGCCTGCTGAAAGAAGAACCCGGCTTCAACGCCCGTGACTACAGCAAGCCGCGTTACGTCAAACACATCGAGTCGCTGGCAAATCAATGGATCGACAACCCGTCCATGATCCCCCCGCTCATGTTCGTCCTCAAGGACGGCCACGCTTACGTCCGTGATGGCCACTGCCGTCGTCGCGGTGCCCTGCTGGCCAACGAGCGTCTGGGTAAAGACGAGCAGATCGAGTACATCACTTGCGTCCCGTTCCGTGGCAACGACCTCGACCAGGACCTGCTCATCCTCAACTCCCAGATGGGCGAGCAACTCGACTACGTCGAAAAAGCCATGATGTATGAGCGTCTGGCTAACCGTGGCCTGACCGACGACGATATCGGTGCCCGCGTCAAGCGTTCCGCCCAGCATGTCCGTGTTGTCCGCCAGATCGCCATGCTCCCGCAGAAAATGCAGGACTACATCAGCGAAGACGTGATCAGCTACATCCCGGCTATCGAGCTGGTGAAGCAGAAGGGCGAAACCAAAGCCGTCCAGATCATGGATGAGCTGGTGGCCGAGCTCCGTGCCAAAGTGGAGGCATCCTGTGCCCAGTCCGCCCCCGAGCTGCCCGCTGACCCGGTGACTCCGGTTGTTGAAGGTGGCGACGCTACCCTGACCGGCACCGAAGGCGAGCAGAACAATGCGCCAGCCGAGCCGCCCAAAGCTGAAGAGCCGCCGAAGGTGCGTGTGACTCAGGCCACGCTGAACAAAAAGCTGGGTGGTAACAAACAGCGTTTTACCCCGACCGTGAAAACCACCACCGTGTCGCTGATCAAGTCTCTGTCCGCCCAGATTGTGCCGGGCCAGGCTACCGCGACGCTGACCCTGACTCCGGATCAGGTTGCAGCCATCCTTGCGCTGAAAGACCAGCTGCTGGAGATGGAAGCGCCGGAAGACGATTCAGGCGATGGCAAGCACCCACATGATGTGCTGGTGGAAGGTGGTGATGAAGAGCCGGTAGCGGCCCCTGAGGTAAAGGC